>JAIRNI010000013.1 GCA_031258145.1 Holosporales bacterium | reverse complement strand
GTCTGTTAAGTATTCTCCTATGTGCAGAATTTCCCAATACAGGTTGATGTCTTTAAATGCGGTTACCATGGCTGGGTCAGCACTGTCAGTCTTTTGGACCTGTATGTCGAAGTGTTGTTTATTTTTGATGCAATCCATTGCCTTGGATATGTTTTCCGCTATTAGCCACCAATTGAGACCTCTGGGATCAAGTGGTATTTCATTTTCTCCTTCTTTTGTGAGAGTGTACTGCCCATTGCCTGTTGTTTTCAATGCATACTCTGCAAGTGGGTAATTTCCTTTGTCAAGAATGGTACTGATGAGGTCGTTTACGTGCCTGTTGGATTGGATATAAAGCATTCCACTGATTGATTTGCCGGATTGATCTGGTGATTTATCGTGTTCATTTTGCCATTCTATGAGGGTTTTTGGGGGGTGCGCCGCCTCTGTTCTCTGACTTGAGGAACCTGTCAGAAGCATTATGTTTAATACTATTTTCTTGAGATTTGATAAGTGCATTCTGGTGTTTCTTGACTTTGAAACCTCTCCGTTCTTTATATAATTATAGCTTTTTTGTGCAAGGAATTGCTATTGTTTATTTTATTCCGGGGACCTCTTTGATGCTCACCCGTTGGGAGTGTCGTAGGATATGTCTTTAATTCGACATATCTGATATGTCTCCGCAATTTAAAAAAAAACTTCTGATTGGTTATTGGGGTGATCTATGCTTGGTGAAAAAGCTTTTGGTTTCATCGATGACCACTTTCCTGAGACTTATTATTCCTATTACGTTGGTTATCACCATGAATCCAGTCAATATATCCGCGAGTGTAAAGATGGTCGTGATCTTTAGAAACGGACCCATTGCCACAAATGTAATGTATAATATTTTGAATGTTATTATGGCTCTATCTCCGAATACGTATTGGGTGCATTTCTCGCCGTAGTAATTCCAGCCTATGATGGTCGTAAACGCAAAGAGTATGATGCCGGTTCCAACTACGTATTTTCCCAGTTCAACTATTCCTAATCCATACCCGAAGGCATAGGACGTAAGGATTGCTCCGCTATATTTGCAATCTGCATCGAACATACCAGTTGTTTTATAGGTTAATAGCAAGACGAGACCAGTCATCGTACAAATGAATACGCTGAAGATGGCTCCTGACATTGAGACTAGCCCCTGCTTAGCGGGGGAACTGGTTTTAGCGGTGGCGGATGCTATCGCTGAGCTACCCAAGCCAGATTCGTGTGAATATAGTCCTCGCCTAACGCCGACGCTTACAGTGTGGGCTATCGTGGCACCAACTCCCCCTCCGAAGATAGATTCCGGACAAAACGCTCCCTTTATGATCAAGTAAAAAACATGTGGTAGATCTTGGAAATTAATGATGAATACTAGAAAAGCGGATCCCACATAAAAAATAGCCATAATTGGGATCAGTTTTGCAGAGACCGCTGATATGATACGTAATCCTCCAAACGTGATGATCGCTGTCAGTATTGTAATAAGAATCGTCGAAAAAATAATGGGCACACCGAAAGATTCGAAGGCCATGGCGATCGAGTTACTTTGGGCGAAGGTACCAGTTCCGAGGAGTGTTACAATCGCCCCGATCAATGCAAACGCGCTCGCCAAATATTTGTTGAATACCGTCTTTGTGAGGCCTATCT
Source organism: Holosporales bacterium (assembly GCA_031258145.1). Classification (GTDB taxonomy): domain Bacteria; phylum Pseudomonadota; class Alphaproteobacteria; order RUG11792; family RUG11792; genus JAIRNI01. The sequence goes on along the minus strand of JAIRNI010000013.1, from coordinate 67,652 downwards.
CGATATAATACATGGGGCCCCCCGAGGCCACTCCATTCTCATCGATTTTCCTGTATTTTATGGCAAGGAGACCCTCAGCGTATTTAATCGCAAAACTTAGGATAGCTGAAATCCACAACCAAAAGAGAGCACCGGGTCCACCGATGGCTATCGCCACCGAGATCCCTGCTATATTGCCGGTGCCCAATGTGGCGGACAAGGCCGTGCATAGTGATGCAAAGACTGAGATATTGCCGTGGCAGTCCTCTCGCTCGAATATTGATTTTAGAGACATTTTTAGGAAGGAGAATTTGAGTATTTTTAAAGTGAAGGCGAAATACGTGCCGAGACACATGATGACGGCGATGAGAGGCCATCCCCAAACTAAATCACAAATTCCCGATAAAAGTTCACCAATCGGCAAAATATTCACATTAAGATAGTGATCAATGTTAAATTATGATAGCATGGCTCATCCGGCAGTAGCAATGTTATGATGCCATCGCCTACTCAGCAGGGCTCGTGACTGGAATTTTAATCTCGAGAAACTCATTATACTCAAACCAGTTGGCAGCCATTTTGGCTGGTATGCTAAACAAAGCAAAAAATTGGCGAGAGGTCAATAGATAGTTACTGTCGAATTTGCAAAACATTTAGCTATACAATCCAAAAGAAGGTTGCGTGAGGGGCCGACTATATGCTACAATGAACATCGTGATTTGCGGGCGTAGCTCAGGGGTAGAGCACAACCTTGCCAAGGTTGGGGTCGAGGGTTCGAATCCCTTCACCCGCTCCATCTTCGGCTTCGTTTTAGTTTTTTTGGGTATTAGATTATGGCTAAGGGTCCAGTCATCACGATTAAATTATTGAGTTCGGCCAATACGGGTTATTTCTACGTCACGAAAAAGAATCCGAGAACCATGCCGGAGAAACTCGAGTTAAAGAAATACGATCCCAGGGTCAGGAAACACGTCATCTTCAAAGAACATAAAATAAAGTAGATAATTATATATGGGATTCAATTGTGGAATCGTTGGGCTGCCGAATGTCGGCAAGTCCACTCTGTTCAATGCATTAACCGCGACGGCAGATGCGGAATCGGCGAACTATCCGTTCTGCACGATCGAGCCGAATGTTGGAAGAATCGCCGTTCCTGATGATCGATTAAACGCACTGGCGAAGGCGGCTGAATCCAAATTGATCCTGCCCACTCAGCTAGAATTCATCGATATCGCTGGGATCGTTAAGGGCGCCAGCTCAGGCGAGGGACTCGGCAATAAATTCCTAGCCAATATTAGGGATACCGATGCGATTATTCACGTCGTCAGATGTTTCGATGATGAGGCTGTGGTCCACGTCGATGGTAAAATGGATCCAAGATCGGATATTGAAATTATCGAAACGGAACTCCTTCTAGCGGATCTGGAGAGCGTCGAAAAGCGTATACCGAATCTCGAGAAGAAGGCCAAGGCGGGGGATAAACAATCGAATGAGATATTGGAAGTTTTGAGATTGGTCCATGATATCCTGAAGGATGGACGCCCAGCCATCGAGGCCGAAATCCGTGCCGAACAGCAGAATATTCTTAAGCAACTGCAATTGATCACGACGAAGCCCGTGATGTATGTCTGTAATGTCCCCGAAAAAGATTTGGCGGCGGGGAATGAGTATATAGATCAGGTGAAGTCATACGTCGGTGATGCTCCCATCGTGGTGGTCTCCGCCGTGATAGAGGCCGAAATCGCTCTCCTAGATTCCGATGAGGAGAAACTGGAGTTTCTGAACAGTATAGGTCTTGATTCAACGGGATTGAGCAGAGTGATAACGGGGGGATATGCCCTCCTTGGCCTGATAACATATTTCACGGTGGGGCCAAAGGAAGCCAGAGCCTGGACGATTAGACAGGGAACCAAAGCGCCAGAGGCCGCCGGGGTCATCCACTCAGATTTCGAGAGGGGATTCATATGTGCCGAGACCATCTCCTGGCGGGATTACATTGCCTGCGGCGGTGAGCATAAGGCGAAGCAGCATGGAATGTTGCGGATAGAGGGGAAAGAATACGTCGTCCAGGACGGAGACGTCATGAATTTTAGGTTCAATGTTTAGAATTTTCATGGAGATGAAGCTTTGAGTATCAAAACATCAAAACTGAATAATGATCTGATGGTCGCAACTGATTGTATTCCCAATTTCGAGACGGCCTCAATTGGATTGTTCGTAAATATTGGCTCCGTCAACGAATCGTCTTCCCAAATCGGGATCTCTCATTTCCTTGAACATATGGCATTCAAGGGCACCACCACCCGCACGGCTCTCGAAATATCCGAGGCAATAGAAGCCGTAGGGGGCCACATGAACGCGTATACCAGCAAAGAAATCACCGTGTTTCACGCTAAAATCTTGAAGGGGAACGTTGATCTCGCGATCGATATTCTGACGGATATTATCCAAAACTCTAAGTTCGATCTTTCTGAATTCGAGAAAGAAAAGATGGTCATCATCCAAGAGATCAGACAGATGAACGACACCCCAGATGATCTCGTCTTCGAGATGTTTCAAGCGAAATGTTTTGATGGCGAGTGTTTGGGGCAATCGATATTGGGTACCGAAGATGATATTAGATCTTATTCGCCGGAGGATCTCCATCGGTATTTAAAATCAAAATACTCCACGGATAAGATGATCCTATGTGCGAGTGGTGGTATAGACCACGATGAAATAGTCAATTTATCCGAGCGGTATACTGGCGGCATGGCAGCATTTCAGGTACCCCCACCCGCAAAGCAAAAATATCAGGGTGGCTTTATATTTAAGAAAAAACAGCTGGAGCAAACACACGTCGTGCTGGGATACGAAGGAGTCAGTCAAAACGATCAAACGAAATATGACCTGTTTGTGCTGTCGACCATCCTGGGTGCTGGCATGTCTTCGAGATTATTCCAGGAGGTCCGTGAGAAAAGGGGATTGGTCTATTCAATCTTTTCATTCACATCCAATTACAGAGACACAGGAAACTTCGGGATTTACGCCGCGTGTGAGGACGATAAAACAAAAGAGGTCATCAGTATCATTAGGGATGAGTTCGAGAAGATCCGTCATACTCTGACAGAAGAGGAGATCCTCAAAGCGAAGACCCAGATCAACGCATCGTTACTTATGAGTCTTGAGAGTTCTGGGAACAGGATGGAGAGAATGGCGCATCAGTTCCTCCTGCAAGGAAGATTCTTTCCTCCTGGCGAAATCACAGAAAAAATAAATGCGGTGAACGAGGAGAGTATAATCGCCATAACCGAGAGAGTATTTAGGACCAAGCCCACGTTGGCGGTGATAGGTGATGGTAAGGATATTGAGAAACTATACGATGCTGTATAGGCTAGCCGCGGCACTCACGATCCTGCTCACGGGATGTACATCTATTAGAACCCCCGCTGGGCCAACGTGTGTTTCATGCAAGCCATACATCGTGAGGGGATCATGGTATTTCCCACAGAAATATTACGAATACGATGAAACGGGACTCGCGTCGTATTATGGGCAGGAGTGTCACGGTAAACCCAAAGCCACCGGCGCCCCATTTAACAAAATGGCAATGACGGCTGCCCACAGGACACTCCCGCTGCCATCGGTCGTTAGAGTCACGAGCTTGGTCACCGGCAAATCGGTGATCGTCATTGTGGATGATAGAGGCCCCTATTGCTACCGAGGGCGCATTATTGACCTTTCATACGGAGTTGCCAAAATGCTGGGGATAGCCGATACTAAACCGTCGATGGTTAGAGTCCAGTGCCTCGTTGCCGATAGTCTTAAATTATCCAGATATATTCACTCCTATTGCCGGAACAGAAAAGATCCCTTCGGCAGAACCTGGGCACAGCTGTATTTTCAGGAGATCCTGGGGATAGGCCCCAAGTATTATGGAGCCTCAGAAGAGCCCAAGACCTCAGCGCCAAAGGCCCATCCCCCGCAAAAAAAGAAGAAACCTAAGAGGCTCGGGAGTTATATTCGTTACACTTCTAAGAAGAGCAATAAATCGCACTGAAAGTCACACCAATCATTCTGGATCGTGCTCTGTGGCTGGTGTCTCTGGATATGGCGACCCGTTGGGGACTATTTCCGGGTAAACTAGACCTCTTTCGAAACTCATAAATTGATCTCAAAGTTATAGATTCCTGCAATTAGATTGAATCTTAGCCCATATCTATTCCTTCTATAGCAATTGATCTTCTATACATAATTTATTGTTTCTTCCTCCTTGTTACCTTGGTAGTTAAACCTTGCCCTTCCCTTATTGTATTACATTTTTTAGTTTCCTTCATCTAGATTTGAAAAGAGGTCTAATATCGAAGAAAAATTTGCCGAAGGCGGCTTCTGAACCAATTTTTACGTTAGATCTAACTCATCCGAATCAGTATTGGTGGCAGATGTCCTTGAGTAATCGTCCGTTAATGTATTATTAACCGAGATGTGCGAGAATCCCCGTCTAATGCAATTCAATAAACACCTAAGTGTTATTAAATTTAATATCGAAGAAAAATTGGCCGAAGACGGCTTCTGAGCCAATTTTTACGTTAGATCTAACTCATCCGAATCAGTATTGGTGGCAGATGCCCTTGAATAAATGTCCGTTAACGTATTATTAACCGGGGTGTGCGAGAATCCCCGGGTGGGTGGGGGTTAGGGATGGTGTATACTTAAAATAGCATAAAAAGCTTAATAATACGTTAATTTTCAAGGAATATTTTTTCTGCGTTTCCAGGATTTACATTGCGCCAAACCAAATATATTCAAAATATTGATCAAAAGTATCCGCTACGCTTCTCACTCGTTTCTTTAACGTCCCCCTTAACAAAACACAACTCACTTTTAGCGAAAAACGGGCGAGAGGTCTAATGGATAGACACTGATGGATTTTTAAAACATTTGGCTATACCAGGAGCGACCTCCATGTGGCATCAGGCAGGGTAACGATGATGGGCTCACCTTTGGAAGGTATTACCCAACGGATGGAAGGATAAACAGGATCTACCGCCGAGAATAGCTTGTCCTTGGGTGAAATGGGTACAGAGGGTCCATCTTTCACGCGTGGGATAAGTACCGGGTTCCCCTCACTGAGAGGTGGAATATCCGGTATGTATCCTGGCGGAATGAAGATGGTAACTTGTTTCCCGAGAACGCCAGACTTTAGTCCCGCGGAGTTGGCAATTTCTTCTCTGAGTTGCTGAAACGGCACGTCGTAGTCTTGAGGTACTATGAGCATGTTTAGATCCCTAGAACATCTTTGCTCAGCGCGACCGAGGATGATGTCACCACATTGTATCAGTCCTAAGAGGCTTGTCATTAAATCACCGATTCCAGTTAACGGGGGGATAACCCCACTTGCTGAGGAACTGGGCGATAGGAAAAAGATTCTCCGGGGTCCTCTAATTTCGTTCTCCTTCCACTCCTTTGCTAGACCCTCCATGAATGATGAAAGAGGGGTCGATTTGGAATCAATCCTGTCTGGGTGGTCGGCGCCAGGATAATTGGCTATACTATCGCTTATTAAAAATTCCAGGTCGGGGTTTATTTCCCTCAACTTTTTTATTATTGAGATCAAAAAGACAGGGTATGTTTCAGCGGATTGGAAATTGCTTAATGAGCGGTTTATGATGGCTATCCCTGCTGTCTCGAGCTTGTCTGGGTTGGGCGACCACTCCCCGGATCCTGTCTCGTTGAGAAGAATGACGTCCATTTGGCCGGAATTCAGAGCAGCTTCTCTTTCCGCTTTGAGAGCTGCTGCTTTGGCTGCTGGATACTCCTGACAGTATCTGACGTAAGCTTGGACGGGGGAATCTTCGACCCAAGCTATGCAGTCATTTACCAGGATGTCGTGGATGTATCCATAATACTCGGGATTGGTGAGCTCGATGCCTTTCAGTAAGCGTGCGGTGAGAGATTGGACGGTTATTCGTAACTTGTGATGGTTCCAGTATCCTTTTCTACGGGCTTGTTCCCAGTCTGTGAAGTCACACATGCAATATATAATGTTGTCTATTATTATACTATTTAAGTTAGCTTGCGTTAGGAGAATCCCTATAGGCAGGCCCCAATAGTTCTTGCCGAGCCATATTCCGCCGCAACCTACCGTCATCTCGGGGCTGAAGCTCGTGATTAGGTCATAATGAGAATCATTCCATTGTGCATGTCGTGCCTTTGCAGCGGGTATCATTTGGGCCAAAGTTGCCATGCTAGTACTGACTCTAGATCCATCGGAAAGTACCAGATCGGGTTTTTTGTAAAAGGCTTCGGGATCCCCGCTTTTTTGTGCAAATTCAAGGAATGTCATAAGAGCAGGATACTCCGCCTGGGTCTGGCCAATATTCAATGCTAGTGCAATCGCGAAATGCGTTACTATTTGTTTGATCTTAGGATTCAAAATCATAATGGTCTCTTTTACTCTAGTATTGCTAATGATTTATACCACAACTTGACCATGATGGTCAATAGGCAGACGAATGGTGTATTATGAAAAAACACTTGCGTGTTTATCAAATTTAAGGTCGAAGGCGGTATCTGAGCCAATTTTTATTTTGTTTAATCCTCACCAGGAGCTCGATCCTCGGCGACTGGAGGAGGATACCCTGCTTGGGCAAGCAGCCCCTCGGCTGTCTCTTGCGCCACCGCTAGAAGCCTACGCATGTTCCAAATTCCCTCTACCAGTCTGCGCAAGTAATCTACGCCTCTTGTCCCGGGCACTGCCGTGACGGCTTCCTGCAAACTTGCTGAATCTGGGACTAAATTCGGGGACACCAATAATTTCATCAAGCGTTGTTGGGGAGAAAAGTTGCCAAACCTAGCCAGGTTCTGCTCTTCAGCCACTCTTGCACAAAATTGATTTGCTGGCTCCTGTTGGACAGGACCAATCAGTACTTTAGACTCGTTGTATGATACATTGGAAGTAATGCTCAAAAAATAGTCGTTCCAAGGCTTTGGAACGCTAAAATACCCAGCCCTATAAGTCACCGCCATCGCCACCATGCTCACAAAGGGATCGTCTATAACGTCAGCCAAACCGCCCACCCGGTCTACCAATCTCGGGTCGTTCACGCCTGACCGCATCAGCTGCAGGATAACCCGGGATTGTAATTTCCCAAGTTCCCGACGTGTACCTCGAACATCCGATAGTACCCTGATACTGCTAGGATCAGGACAGGCTTCGACAAAAAACCGTCCGAAATCAGTTTGATGTATACTGGGGGAGAGTGGACTGGTACGCCAAGCTCCTAATCCGTGCGTAGGCGACCAATCAGTACCAGTACCGAGATCTTTGAGCAATCGGCTGCCATCTGTCGACGTTGGCTGGTTTTGATCACCCGACAGTCGCGCGCATGCGTTGATCAGACGCGTAGGGACTACCAATTGAGTAATCGCCGAATTCCATAGGCCCTTAACTACATGATCGGCCACTCCATCGTTCATGAGTGCGATTATGATCCTGAAGGACGTTGGATCTGAGGCCCGCCGACATTGGTCTACAATCCCTCCAATTCCTGTTTGCCATTCTCCCCAATGTTCCCTTTGCTGTGGGCTGGCCCCCATAATCAGGAATCCGGGAAGGTCAAGAAACTCAAACGGTCTGAACTCTAGGCTCCCTGGGAAATCTCGGTGGCCACTTAAAATGTGATACTGACCAGTGTTAAGAGCTGATTCGAGTGCCTGAAGTACACTCCGTTGCTCAGTGGGAAGTAGCAACAACCGTTTGTTGAAAAACTGAACATGGCCAAACGGACACGCCCTGGGTTGCATGTAGGGAAAGATTAGTTCTATAACGAGCTCAAGCTGAGGACCAGTCATGAGGGGAGACCCAGATACTTGCCTCACTTCGAGATCGTACCGTCTGGCATCTACTCCCGGAGGAGGATCTGGGGTGAAGATAGAAGTAAGCCTGTCGACAAGACTCGGGCTTGCCGGCGGTGGTGGCTGGGGCGCTCGGGCGAAGCGGGACGTTATTTGTGGTATGGGGCCTCCGGGCGCCACGGAGTTCAGTTTGAGTATGGCCGGACCGAGGCACGCTGGGTCAGCTACTCTGGATGTAGTGACGTGTAAAACGGATATGCTTTCAAACCATGCTCTCCACCTGTCACTTTGTTCTGGAGCCAGCCCTACTACGGCGAACCTGGGCAGGCCGGTACTCTCATGGGGAATTACCCGGATTTTATCCGAGACCCAGTCAAGATTGTACTGTCCGTATTGGAGACAGTGAAACCACCTATCTACAAGGATCCTCTCTTCTGGAGATTGACTAGGCAAACCCTCGATACGCGCTTGCTCCGCCATTACATATGTAACGCCGGGTGTTGTTAACCACCTGATTAAGGCATAGATTAGGTCCTTGGCCCGGGGTGACCACTCTGTGAACGGTCCTTCCTCCAATACAGGGGATCCTAGCATTCTTGGCCCCACTCCTGGTTGACTTTGAACTACCGGGGATGGAACTCGAGAATCTGCTGTTCCCTCTATGTCTGGGAGATCCTCCTCTTCCTCGCTGGCTATAACTCGCCCCACGACGTTAGCCATTACTATAATTGTGAAAATCCCTCTACGTAGTATCCTTGGTTTCACTGCTTTTCCTCTCGTTTATCTCTGCGGATCTTACCTGCTTTGGTAGTCCCTGAAGTTTTGATTACCCTACTTTACACTACCTTATGAGAGTTTTCAAAATTATTTTGCTCGAAAGTTTTAAAGCATGTTTGGGGAAACAGTTAAAATCCGCGTATCCATGGGATTTGATGCCTCTTGGAAGCGCTAATTTTGTAGCCCACTTATCTTTGACTGCAAACTCTCAAAGTTCTTTCGCAGTTTTTCATTGATTCTGTTTTTGCGCAGCGCCTGAAAACCTGCCGACAAAAATCTGAACTAGATTCCATGATGATCTCACGAGAAATATCTAACAAAACGCATGGGAGGTTTCGGAAAACATGGGTTAGAGATCCATAGATAGACACTGACGGATTTCCAAAACCTTGGGCTACATAATTCAAAGAACCAACGGCTCCTGTTGTTCTTGCGAAGGAAGAATGCTATCCTGGTCCCATGTTAGATCATGTTGCTTTTACACGGAACTTGATTTGAAAGTATCCTCGTTCCCTGCTTCTCCTTCGTTCGTCTGGAGCATCTCCGCCCTGTTTTATCTTTACGAGTTGGTTCTGAGGGTAGCTCCCAGCGTCATGACCGAGGAGTTGATGGTGTCGTTCGATGCCACTTCCACGATAATAGGTATCCTGATTTCATTCTATTATTATTCCTATACCGTGCTGCAGGTACCATGTGGGATTATCCTCGATAAATTGGGCACTAAAAAGCTGCTGTTATTATCCGCTTGCTGTTGCGTCGTGGGATCATGTTTGTTCGCCGGATCCATCAACATACTCTCTGCTCAGATGGGGCGTTTATTGGTGGGAGCCGGGTCCGCCTGCGCCTTCATCAGTTGTCTACAGATTGCCTCCCGTCTCTTTTCGAAAGAAAAATTCGTGATTCTAGTGGGGTTGACGAACGTGATGGGCACGCTCGGTGGCCTCCTCGGTGGATTCCCCATCGCACGATCTGTCAATGCCTTTGGCTGGCAGAATACTACCTTCATATTGGCGGGTATCGGTGTGTTCATCGTGATGCTAATACTGGTATTCATCCCGAGCAATCTGGATTCAAAATCCGAATCCAGTAGGCCTATACAAGGTTCAATCGTAACTAACGTTTTCACACTCTTAAGGAATACACAGATCGTGCTGGCTGGCGTCATATCGAGCTTAATGTATCTCCCCATCTCGGCCTTCGCTGAGTTGTGGATAGTACCTTTCTTTATATCGAAACACGGAATAAATAATGAATTGGCCTCTATATCCGCGGCAACCATTTTCATCGGTATCGCTATTGGGAGTATCGTCATCGCGATGTGGGCCAAGAAGATCGGAGGCTACGTGAGGACGCTGAAGTTATCCGCCATCATGACGGCTGGGTTGTTTTTGGCCTTACTATATGGCGGGATAGATAATTTCTGCGCTTCACTGGCCATAGTCTTTTTTATTGGCATTTTGACGGGGGCTCAGCCAATATGCTTTACGTGCGCGAAAAATAATGCTTCTGCTGCGCTTTCGGGGACAACCCTAGCCCTAACGAATTGCATCATCATGGCGATGGGGGCCATCTTCCAGCCACTCCTGGGAGCTGTATTGGATATGTGCTGGAGCGGCGCGACCTCTAGCAATGGAGTCCGCATGTACGATGTCACGTGTTATACCGTGGCGATCGTGACGATACCCATCGCATTGACCATCGCATATCTTTTGACTTTCTTCATGAAAGAAACGGCGCACATAGAGGGTGAATGAACATCACTCAGGCATATACTCAGACCATTTAACAGCCATCTATAAGCATAGTCACAATCTTTCGTCCTTAAATTCGATATCCACATAAGTATTTGTTATACCCACGCGATTCAATAAGCACTCGAGTGTTTATTAAATTTGGTAACGTAAACCTTGTCGCCCGGCTATGCATCCTACTGCCTTCCTCCGTGTGAGATGTTATAATTCTGCTCTTGGAGGTAGGCTTAGGATGTGAAATGTCTTTTTTCGGTAAACTAAAATCTGCTATTCAGAAATTACGCGGGGGACCAGATGTTGGAATTTCAGCTCTTGAGGACATCCTCATCGAGGCGGATTTCGGTGTGGATTTGGCGGAAAAGCTTGCCGCTGAATTACCGACCAATTCTGATGTTGGAGTGTATCTTACGTCTAAACTGAGCTCCATTCTCGAGCCGTTGGTATTGGATTTCAAAACTGTTATTGATGCAATCAAGGCCAATCCAATGATTATATTCATGGTTGGAGTCAATGGATGCGGGAAAACCACGACTATAGCCAAGCTTACTCATCTATTGAAGTCTCACGGCCGGAGTGTCGATATCGCGGCGTGCGACACCTTCAGAGTGGCCGCCGTTGATCAATTAAGTTGTTGGGCCGAGAAACTGGGCTGCAGAATGTTTAAGACTGAGAGTGCGAGAGACCCCTCCAGCCTCGTCTTCGATGCCATGAAAGCAACGAGATCCGATGTTCTGATGGTCGATACAGCCGGGAGACTCCCAAATAACTCAAATCTGATGGGGGAGTTATCCAAGATGTATCGGGTGGCCTCTAAAATTGATTCCACAGCGCCGCACATGAATATTATAATCATTGATGCGACGATTGGGCAAAATGCGGTCGAACATGTTAGGGCGTTCCACGATATTCATCCCATCACTGGGTTGATCCTCACGAAGATGGATGGCCATGCGAAGGGTGGAACGATCATTAGGATCGCCCATGAATTGCATGTCAATATTTTGGGGGTAGGGACTGGTGAATCCGTCCAGGACTTCGAAATGTTTTCTATCGATACTTTTTTGCGGGGATTAATGGAGTGAGTAAAGAATGAGTATGTCATGCTGTGGGAAATCATCCTCTAGAAGGACGCTGTACTTTGTAGTCGCAATCTGTTTAGGGCTGGCCTGCGGATTGTCCGGTATTTCGTTCTTAGAACAAATCGGGAAAATCTGCTCGGAGATGTTCCTCAGAATATTCAAATGTATCAGTATGCCGATTATTTCCTTATCCGTCATCGTGGCCCTATCAAATTATAAATCTGACGGCACGATGAGCAAGATCTGGAAGAAGGCGCTGGTCTATACGATATGCACGACCATAGCCGCGGCGTCCGTCAGCGCCATACTCTATACCATCATCTCCCCATCCAGTTTTGAGACAATGAAGCTCGGGGCCTCGGCGCATCCGAGAACTGATAGTGCCAAGGGATATATTCAGTACTTCCTGGATGTCATTCCGGATAGTATCTTTGGATCATTCGCAGAGCATAAGGTCCTGAGCGTCCTTCTCCTGAGCGTTATATTGGGATGTTCTGTCAGGGCCATAGAAAATGAGAATTCCAGAAATATCGTCATCTCGTTCTTTAATGGGCTTCACAATATGTTCTTCGCGATCACGAAGATCATCGTCAGAATATTGCCGATAGGTCTGTTTGGGTTCATCACCGTCGGCATTTCGGAAATTCAGGTCGGAAGCATCGGAAGTATGGGACGATACTTCATGGTGATAGTATTATCGAACCTTATACAGGGTATCGTTATTTTACCGATTTGGCTCCTCGCCAAAGGAATAGACCCACTCAAGACGTTTAGGGCTATGTCTCCAGCGCTATCCGTCGCATTCTTTTCTAAATCATCATCTGGGGCCTTACCAGTCACCATCGAAACGGCCGAGGCCAAGCTAGGGGTTAGCAAAAGGGTCAGTCGCTTCGTTTTCCCATTGTGTACTACCATCAATATGAACGGATGTGCAGCCTTTATATTCACGACCGTCATATACGTCATGCAAAATTATGGAATAGAAATTACTCCACTCACGATGATTACATGGATTCTCATTGCCACGCTCGCGGCTATAGGGAACGCCGGAGTCCCGATGGGTTGCTTCTTCTTGAGCACCAGTCTATTGTCATCGATGGACGTCCCCGTCCCCCTCCTCGGGATCATTCTCCCATTCTATGGTCTGGTCGATATGATAGAGACAGCCTTGAACGTATGGTCCGATTCTTGCGTCGTTAAGGTCGTCGATAAAATGATCCCCGAGGAGTAAGGCGCGAAGGAATAGTTCTATCCCAAGTATTTTGATATAGCTAAATGTTGTGTAACCCAACTATATCTCGTATAGTTAAATGCAACGATCATGTGTCTGTCATATGGGTTGAGTATATCAGGCGCATCACAATATGATGCGTATTAACGTATTATTAATCGGGATGTGCGAGAATCCCAGTCTAATGCAATTCAATAAACACCCAAGTGTTTATTAAATTCAATATCGAAGAAAAATTGGCCGAAGACGGCTTCTGAGCCAATTTTTACGTTAGATCTAACTCATCTGAAGCAGTATTGGTGGCGTATGCCATTGAGTAATCGTCCGTTAACGTATTATTAACCGGGGTGTGCGAGAATCCCCGGGTGGGTGGGGGTTAGGGATGGTGTATACTTAAAATATCATAAAAAGTTTAATAGTTCGTTAATTTTCAAAAAATATTTTCAATACTCTCATGTTTTATATTTTGCTAAATCAAATATGAACCCAGAATGGCAGAATTCCGATGAGGCCGGTGGTAAGGCCAATTGTAGCCGAAGCGTTAGATGTGTAATTTATGTGACCAATTTGACACAGACTGCCTCAAATGACTGGGAACGCGATTGGAAAATTCCTATAACTTTTGATTTTTTTAAGGTATAATCTAAGGAGTGAGGCGTTACGAAGTTAACGGCGAGATTTCGGTCGGTTTTTGGAGAATTAGAAGATGAATAAAATTAGCACATTATCGGTGGCCTTATCCCTTCTTACAGGGTTTGCCATGGCGGAAGATGGAAAAAATGAAGTGGTAGGAATTCCCAATGTGGGGGAATCTGAAACTCCAGAAACAGGCGACAATGCGGCCTCCAGTAGCGAGGATGGGTCACTGGCCGTCGCAGAGCCAGATAAGCCAGCAGGAGAAGTGCCTGCTAAGAGGAAGAAGAATAGAAGAGGAAAGGGCCATAGAAATGCTGTGCCTGGACACGGTCTTGCGGAACAATTGAACCAATTGCCGCCAGGGGCACCGGCTCAAGTTGCTGATGCGCCAAACGCCCATGAGGTATCCGCAGCAAGTCCGGAGGTCGCTACGGCTGCTCCTGATGGGGAGGCCGCTTCTCCTGCATCTTCTGAGTCGGAATAGAAGCACAGAAGTACTAACCGCGATATTGCCAATGGCTCCCCATATTCGGGGAGCTCTTTGATTGTCTGTGAGGTTGTTTCTTTGTAAGTTCCTGACGCGGGACGCAGAGGTTTTTTCCGAGTTGTTTTACGCTCGTTCTGAGAGTGATCTTCGGAGATTTTTCGAGCGAGATGGTAGGGTGTTGGTTTCCATCCAGCACCGAAAAAGTAGGATCAAGAGTCCGAAGACGTCGTTCACTTTGCCTTTCCTCAAAAGTCTTAGTCAATTATTGGATAACAAATTGGAGCTTCTTGCGGCCCTCAATATTGCCTGGCATCTGTTTGGTGAGCCAGAATTTCAGGCCATCATCAGGTCCATTACGAACTGCATCGTCGAAGGATTTTCCTTTTCTAAAGCTATCGCTGAATTTCCGCGATGTTTTGATAATCTCACGGTGAAGACGATTGAAATCGCCGAGCAAACTGCTTGTCTCGATAGGTCTCTGCATAGTATCATCGATTTTCTTTCGGCCACGGAATCGATCAATAAGAAATTGAGACGTTCAATGATTTATCCGGCGATATTGTTCGCCTTCATTTTGATTGCCATAATCTTTTGGCTCATCTTCGTCATCCCCAGGTTTTCTGAATTGTTCGGTGATTTGGGAGTGGAATTACCCATGATCACGCGTTGCGTCTTATCGGTGAGTTCCTTTTGCAATAATCACGCCATATTATTCTTCTTATTATTCGCCAGTATTTGCGCGGTGATAATATACCCAATCCATTCTAAACGCATGCGGAATAAAATCATTGCATTCATTCCAATATTAAAAGAGATTAATCGGGAGATGAAGGTTATGACGTTTTTTTATGGCGTAGCATTGATGTTGAAGGAAAAGGTGAATCTCCTGGATGCGATGACGACCATAACCGGCTCCGACGAAAAGACAGAATTCAATAAATTGGAGACGTATATAAGAAGCGGAAGTACCCTATCAAACGCCATGAAGCAATGTGAAATCTTCAAGGAATACGAAATATCTGTGATAGAAACTGGCGAGAAAGCAGGCGCCTTGAGCCAAGCGTTCCAGGCGGCCGCCGACATGCTGAATTCTCACCTGCGCGATAAGGCCGCGAGAGTCGTGACACTCATACAGCCAGTCGCCATATCATTCATCGGGATTTTGATGATCATCATCATTTATTCCATGATCGTCCCGATGTATTCGGTATCGACGTAGTGAATTGATCCTATTCGCTCTCCGAATCTTCCTTTTCTTTGAGGGAACGACTCAGGATGTCGCCGAGGCTGGCTCCCTCTTTATCGGTCGAGCCAAATTGCTCGAGAGCCTCCTTTTCACGTTTTACCTCGAGACCCCTGATCGTTAGACTCACGGTTCGAGATATCTTATCCACGCCCAGAACCATGGCCTCAACCTTTTCGCCGACCGATAAAGCATCCGATCTCTGCCTATCTCTATCATTGGATACATCAGCTTTCTTAATGAATCCAGGTAATCCATCCTCGAGCTCAACATCGACCCCAGCCTTATGAATCACTTTGACCGTCGCGAATACTGCATCACCCTTCCTATCATTCATCTTCGCCAACTCTACGTATGAATCATCTCCCAGTTGCTTAATTCCCAGATTAATACGCTCCTTTTCGGGATTTACATCCAGGACTATCACCTCGATCTTTTGGCCCTTCTGGATATCCTTGGACTTATCATCCTGATCACCCGAATGCCACGAGACATCGGATACGTGCACCATCCCATCCAATACGTCATTCACGCCAACGAAAATTCCAAATTCAGTAATGTTCTTGACGACGCCCTCAATTCTGGTACCGACTGGATGTGTTTCGGCGAACTGCTTCCACGGGTTTTCTTGGCATTGCTTCAAGCCAAGGCTGATCTTACGCTTTTGTGGATTTACATCCAACACCATAACATCGACTTCCTCGCCGATCGTCACCATTTTGCTTGGATGAAGATTTTTTCTGAGCCAGCTGAGCTCGGTGATGTATATCATGCCTTCGATGCAATCTTCAAGCTCCACGAAGACACCATAATCCGTAACATTTACTATTTTGCCCTTGTATTTATTGCCGATGATATATCTCTGTTCTACACCTTCCCATGGGGTCTTCATGAGTTGTTTCATGCCGAGAGAAATACGTCCCGTCTCTTTACTGAACTTTATGATCTGGACGTTGAGGACGTCTCCAACCTTCACCAAATCCGATGGCGAGGCGACTCTTTTCCACGACATATCGGTGACGTGGAGCAACCCATCGATCCCACCTATATCAACGAATACCCCGTAATCCGTGATATTCTTAACGACGCCAGATAGTATCATGCCGTCCTCAAGTCTCGACATAACCTCCGTCTTCGCGTCATTACGTGCGGTTTCTAGAACCGCTCTTCTAGAGACGACGATGTTATTCCTCTGCTTATCCATCTTCAATATCTTAAACGGTTGTTTGATGTTCAGAAGCGGGGTGATGTCCTTGACGAGCCTGAGATCGACCTGACTTCCGGGCAGAAAAGCCGTCGTTCCATCGATATCGACGGCGAAACCACCCTTCGTCCGTCCCGTAATAATTCCCTCAACTTGCTCCCCGTTCGCAAGGAACTCTTCCAGTTTGGCCCAAACAACTTCCCGCCTGGCTTTTTCGATGCTCAGAATGGGCTCGCCATTTTTATCCTCAAATCTCTCGACAAAGACTTGCAGAGTCTCTCCGACGGCGACACTATCACTTCCCTTCAGATTCTTAATATCGTTTAAATACAGACGTCCTTCGGCCTTAAGACCGACATCGACCACGGCTTTATCATTCCTGATGGCAACTATCGTTCCGGTGACTACTCTGCCCTCCAGGGCATCCTCACCAAATAAAGTTTCATTCAAGAGATCCGCAAAACTAGTTTTCCCCTGAGATTGATTAATGTTCATAAACACCTAAAGATGAATCGACGAATCTTGAAAGGATACCGTAACCCCAAAAGACCCAGTCGGTAAAAAAAAGATGGCACCACTGCCAGATAGTATAACAAAAAAATATCCAAGCATTCAAATCAATTAGGATGGCAAACTTGCACGGTGGAAGCGCTTTTGATGCAGGAAGTGATCAATCCCACAGGGCAATCTCCAAAAAAATTTTCTTGTGGATTTAAACCCATATCTAATATTTTTCTATCCAATGGCAACCGATCATCTGGTAAGCCTAATGAAAAAGCTGTTACAGCTAAATGTTCTACAGATCCTGCAGGGACCATCTATTGATCTCTATCCAATGTTTTCCTATCAAAGTGCACTGTGTTTTTGTTAAATATTTCTCGTGAGGTCATCAAGGCGTATAGTTCAGATTTCCGCCGGCAGGTTTTAAGACACTGCGCAAAAAACAGGCTCAATGTCAAAAACCGCAAACGTTCAAAAAGATCGATCCGAAGTATTGAGCTATAGTAAGTTTAATACCTTGTTCTTCACGGGTATTCTCCTATTTTCGAAGAAGCGTAATTTTCATTGGGGTATTATACACTGTCCTAGTTATTGCAAGGTGTTTATATTATGCATTATTTCGTTGTATGTGAGGCTAACTTCCTCACTGGATTATGACGGTGGAAATCTGTTATAACGAAGTCCAAGTGATTTTCGGTTATTAATCATTCCCTAGGTGAAAAGGATAGATAGTTCATTCAGTCGCATCTTCCTTGGGCTTATACTATTTAGCTTTTCGGGATTATTGGCCGTATCTCTCGTTTCATACTCACCAACTGACGTTGGATTGTTTGCTTTTAGCCCAGGGCAGAATCTTAACTGGCTAAATGACATCGGGGCTTTTTCAGCGGATTTCCTTCTACAATCCCTTGGGTTCTTTGTCTATCCGTGGATATCCTTAATTTTCCTTTGGAGTTTATGCTGCTTTTCCGGGAAGATCCAACGCATAAAGCATAAGTGCTGTGTTTTCTTCGGCTTCACTTTTCTGGGATGTGTCGTCTTCAATGTGGCATCATCCAATTCTTTCTTCTCAAATATTATCGGAGAACTAAACGTAGAATACTATGCGGGAGGCTGCGTCGGCTATTCCTTATCCAAGATTATATTCATAGATATACTGGGGCGATGCCCCTGGCATAAATGGATTTTCCTTGGAATATCTTTGATCTGGATACTCTTCGTAAAGAAGGCGTTCTTCATAAACTTTGGATCGATTTGGGACGGAATATTTTTCATGTTCGAGAGGATAACTCACAACATCAAAGAGCGTAAAGAGAAAGTATCAGACGTCGGAGATGAGGTGTGGCCGCATCAAAATACCAGTGATGAAAGAATTCCAAAGACCTCGATGAAAGAGCCAAATAATGCGGGGCATGACCACCTCGCCAGGTATGAAGATATTTCCGGCATCGTCGTTGGGGGAGGTGAGTATACATTACCCCACGTTGACCTCCTGGATAAGTATAATCAAAATGAACACCGTCAAGACGATAAGAAAATAGCCAGTCTTTCGAATGAATTGAAGAGTGTTCTGGAAGAATTCGGAGTCAAGGGAGAGATATTAAATGTGCGGCAAGGCCCCGTCGTGACGATGTTCGAATTTCGTCCCAGCCCTGGAATTAAGACCTCACGTGTCATAAGCTTGAGTGACGATATAGCCAGATCGATGAGCGCAATATCCGCCAGAATTTCGACCCTTCCAGGGCAGAATGCGATCGGTATAGAGCTTCCCAATAAACATCGTCAAACCGTCTACCTGAGAGAATTGATATCATCGGATATCTTTAAGAATTTTACGAGCGGAATTCCACTGATACTGGGGAAGGATATAAGTGGCAATCCGATATTGGCGGATCTCGCCAAGATGCCGCATCTACTGGTGGCCGGGACGACGGGGTCCGGGAAATCGGTTTCCATCAACGATATGATACTCTCGATTTTATTTAGGTTCTCTCCTAAGGACTGCAAATTGATCATGATCGATCCCAAGATGCTCGAGCTATCAGTGTACGACGAAATACCACATCTCCTGACGCCAGTCGTTACCGATCACAAAAAGGCCGTTTTCGCGCTGAAATGGGCCGTCACCGAAATGGAGAGTAGGTATCGGATGATGTCTAAACTGGGAGTACGCAATATCGATGGATTCAATAAGAAGCTGGCGGAATCGCGTGAAAAGGGCGATATGCTGGTCAGGAAAGTGCAGACCGGATTCGATCAGGAGACGGGGCGACCGATCTTCGAGACTCAGCAGCTGGATTTTGAACCCATGCCGTATATCGTGGTCATCGTGGATGAGATGGCGGATCTTATGCTGGTGGCCGGAAAGGAAGTTGAGGCCGCCATCCAGAGGCTCGCTCAAATGGCTAGGGCCGCTGGGATTCACCTAATCATGGCGACGCAGAGGCCTTCCGTGGACGTCATCACCGGCACCATCAAGGCCAATTTCCCAACGAGAATCAGCTTCCAAGTGACATCCAAGATAGATAGTAGAACAATCCTGGGCGAGCAGGGTGCGGAGCAGCTGCTGGGCCAGGGGGATATGTTATACATGTCCGGCGCCGGCCGTATCCTGAGGATCCATGGTCCCTTCGTGAAGGATAACGAAGTAGAACGGATAGTATCCTATATAAAGGGACAGTGTGAACCAGAATACGTGGACGTCATCAGTGATCAATTCCAAGATGATTCATCACTGAATACAGGCAAAAATAAATCGGGAGACGATATGTATCAAAAGGCTTTGGAAGTTGTGATGACCGATAAGAAGGTATCGATTAGTTATATCCAAAGAAAACTGCAGATAGGATATAATCGATCCGCCCGTATAATAGAAGAAATGGAAGAAAATGGCGTGGTATCAGCTCCAGATCATACTGGTAAACGTAAGATATTGGTATAATAGATAGAAACTGCTCATCCAAAAAAAAAGCGTGATGACTTGAGCCTAGAGGGCTTGGCATTCTTGGAAAGGTTTGTGTACCTAAACCATTTAACAACCATATAAATGCTATGTTAAACAAAGCAAAAATTAGACCTCCTTCGAATCTAGATAAAGGAAACTAATTACTAAATGGGAGCCCCAATCGTGATGAAACTTTTTGCTTGCCAGACTCAAAGAGTTATGATAGCCTGTTAGCAGACGTCAAGAGAGAGTGCTAAAAGACGGATAAAATTTTAAAGGAGGTAAAAAAATATGGCAAAAGTAATAGGAATAGACCTGGGAACCACCAACTCGTGCGTCGCCGTGATGGATGGGCAAAACGGGAAAGTTATCGAGAACCTTGAGGGCGCCCGTACAACGCCGTCGATGGTGGCTTTCCTGGAGAACGGAGAGAAACTCGTTGGGCAACCAGCGAAAAGGCAATCAATAACCAATGCGGAGAATACGTTATTCGCCGTCAAACGATTGATCGGGCGGCAATATGATGATCCAATGACGAAGCGTGATGTCGAGCTAGTCCCGTATAATATAGTCAAATCTTCGGCGGGTGATGCGTGGGTACAAGCTCGAGGCAAAGACTATAGCCCCAGCCAAATCAGCGCCTTCATCCTGCAGAAAATGAAGGAAATAGCCGAGGCACATCTCGGCGAGAAGGTGACTCAGGCCGTCATCACCGTGCCCGCGTATTTCAATGATTCACAACGACAGGCAACTAAAGATGCCGGTAAAATCGCGGGACTCGAGGTATTGAGAATTATAAACGAACCAACGGCCGCGGCCCTGGCATACGGACTCGATAAAAAGAATAGTGGTGCTATAGCGGTGTATGACCTCGGAGGAGGTACTTTCGACGTGTCTATCCTGGAGATCGGGGACGGAGTATT
The DNA here is from genome assembly GCA_031258145.1 of Holosporales bacterium. GTDB lineage: Bacteria > Pseudomonadota > Alphaproteobacteria > RUG11792 > RUG11792 > JAIRNI01. The sequence goes on along the minus strand of JAIRNI010000013.1, from coordinate 47,061 downwards.
CGAGGTCAAATCGACGAATGGCGATACCTTCCTCGGCGGAGAAGATTTCGATGCCAGGATCATCGATTACGTAGCCTCAGAATTTCTCAAGGAATCTGGGATCGATATTAAGAAGGATAACATGGCACTGCAGAGGCTGAAAGAGGCCGCCGAAAAAGCGAAGATCGAGTTGTCGTCGTCTTTGCAGACGGGTATCAACCTGCCCTTCATTACGGCCGATGCCAGTGGGCCGAAACATCTCAACATCAAGTTAACCCGCGCCAAATTTGAGTCGTTGGTGAGTGATCTGATCGATAAGACGATAGAGCCATGCAGGACAGCGCTAAAGGATGCCGGCCTCAGGGCGAGCGATATCCAGGACGTCATACTGGTGGGCGGTATGACGAGGATGCCGAAGGTAATCGAAAAGGTGAAAGAATTCTTCGGAAGAGATCCGAATAGAGGAGTCAATCCTGATGAGGTCGTCGCGATAGGTGCGGCCATACAGGGGGGCGTTCTTCAGGGAGATGTCAAGGATGTCCTCCTTCTGGATGTGACGCCACTTTCATTGGGGATCGAGACCCTTGGAGGGATATTCACCCGACTCATCGAAAAGAATACCACCATCCCCACTAAGAAAAGTCAGGTATTCTCGACGGCCGAAAATAATCAGACGGCGGTGACGATTCGAGTATTTCAAGGTGAACGAGAAATAGCGGTCCAAAACAAACTGCTCGGGCAATTCGATCTGATAGGGCTCCCACCGGCCCCTCGAGGAGTCCCTCAAATAGAGGTCACATTCGATATCGATGCCAATGGTATAGTTAATGTATCGGCCAGGGATAAGGCCACAGGTAAGGAGCAACAGATCAGAATTCAGGCCTCAGGAGGGCTGTCGGACGCCGAGATTCAGCAGATGCTGAAGGACGCCGAGGCCAACGCCAGCGAGGATCAGAAGAGGAAGGAATTGATAGAAGCCAAAAACCACGCCGAAGCACTCATTCATACCACGGAGAAGGGTCTCGCCGATTACGGGGATAAAATCCCAGCCGATGAGAAAGCCAAAATCGAGGCCGATATAGCGGCGTTGAAAGAGGCATGCCAGGGAGAGAATCATGAGGAAATACAAACAAAAACACAGAACCTCATGCAATCTTCAATGAAGATAGGCGAAATGATGTATAAGGATCAGCAAGCCAAAGCCGGAACTTCCCAGCCGAATGAAGGGGATCAAACGGTCGATGGAGATTAGAGCCAAATGTTTTGCAAAACCGTCAGTGTCTATCCATTAGACCTCTCGCCCATTTTTGCTAAAAGTGAGTTGTGTTTTTGTTAAATATTTCTCGTGAGACCACAATGGCGTATAGTCCAGATTTTCGTCGGCAAGTTTTGAGGCACTGTGCAAAAACAGTCTCAATGTCAAAGACTGCAAACGTTCAAAAAGATCGATCCGCAGAAATTAGATGCCATCAAAACTTGTTTGACACAAACTAGCAATGAGGTAGGAGATATGGTTGATATTCAAAGCATTTAGGTATGTCTGCAGCAATAACCCTTTTTGTTCAGTTCCAAATGGAAGGCTGGGCAGAAGGAACGGAGGTTTTAGGCTATGACTGGAGTATCTTTACTGCCCCCGGACGATGTCAGCAGTCCGTCAAATGTTTGGTCTTGTTGCAAGGCCTCCAGTTTCGCTTTTGAGGGCAAACTATAACGATCCCTCCAAATCAAATCGTGGTAATCGTCACTGCTCATGTTCAGAAGTTCAGCAACGTATCCTTCTAATGTGGGGTTAAAATCTCCTCCTCTTGCCCCTTGAATTCCAACAGCTCCAATCATTACTATCACACCTAATGTCTTCAACATGAGTAACCCCCCGATAATTTAATATATCTTATATTATGGGTATGGGGTGTAAAAACTAATAAATTATTAAAGAGTGCCTTTTAAATACTTTATCCGAGACATAATACTTACATTTATTAGAGAAAGGAAAGGCATGTGATAATATAACAACGATCTAGGGGGAGCTGGTGAAATACTAAGTAAGGAAGAATTTGTAAATGCGAGTTAACACGTGGTATACTTAAATTAAGAAGATCAGAGTAAGAGCTCTCTACTTGATAAGGACAGCAAATATGCGTAGAAACACAACACAAAGAAATAAGAGTAAAACAAGTTATTGCCTTGCAGCACTCATGGTATTCATGACAGAAGCTGGGGCATCGATGCCAACGAATCCCCAGATATTGCAAATTGTCCAACAATTCCCTGACCTCGATCCAAACCAACTAGCGCATATGAAAAAAGCTGATATCGCAGGGACAAATTTAGTCGCAGCCATTCTGGCCCAAAGGGACCATCTTGCCACGCCTGAACAACTCCATCTCCTAGAAAGCATGGTGGTGGCCGCCCAATCCCAAAATCCGGCCGTCCAACTCCTATTGCCTTTAACGAATGCCCTAATACGCACATGTGATAAGAGCAAACAGCACGACTACTCACTTGCCTCACAATCCCCCATAGAATTCTACAATTTAACAAAATTCGTTTACGAGAATGCACAAGCCTTAGAAGAAGCAGTGGCAACAGAACCAAACCTACGGGCATTTATCGCCGAATTTTGTTGGCACATCTCGGCAAACGCCCCGCCCCCTCCTGCAGATCCAGAGTCTCCGTCAAACGAGGGAGGTCCAGGGGGGCAAGACGGAACTCCTCCCCCTGGCGATTTGCCGGTAGTTACTCCACCAGCATTCACAGCTCCAGCGTCAGTATCCCCGGATCCACCAGCATTCACAGCGCCAGTACCCCCGGATCCACAGGTCGCAGTGCCAGATGAATGGGATGAGGCCTCATCCAGGTGGGGAGTCGATCCCGAGTTAGAGATGGACTTCCAAGACCATCCATGCAAGGACTTTGGAGAGTACTTTGCTTCTTATTACAAAGACGACAATGAAAGTTTCAAAAACAACACTAGATGGAAAAACAATTACCAGGAATACCTGGACAGTATGAACCATCCGGAGGATGCACCAATACCGGAAAATGAAGTCAAAAGGCGCAGAGTGATGTTTGTTAACGGACTCAATTTATTCGGACCGGGAACTAGGGAACAGAGACTGGCATATGAGGTTCACCAATTGTTGAAGTCAAATGGTGTTTCACATGAGATCGGAAACGGGATGTTTGGTTCTAAAGTCATATACATTACCCAGACCAGTTTCTTAAATTTTTAGCCACCCTATCCAACATTAGCAGGGAGGCCCTTCTCTTTCGGGGTGGCCCCGTCCTGGCATTTGAGGTTCAACAGCGTCAGGAGTGGGGAAGCCACAAAGATCGAGGAGAAGGTTCCCACCAATATTCCGATCATGATCGGTAGTGCGAAGGAGGCGATAACCTTGCCTCCCAACACATAGAGGGCAAAGACGGCGAGGAGAGTCGTCGTCGCTGTGAGGGCCGTTCTAGATAACGTCTCATTGAGACTCAGATTTACCAAGTCTCCAATGGCCATCTGCTTGTATTTCCTCAGGTTCTCTCTAATCCTGTCAAAAATCACGACGGTATCATTGATGGAGTAACTGGCCGTCAGGAGAATGGCCGTGATAGACGTCTCAGAAAACTCCAGCGGAAAGATCGAGAAAATGCCGAACAGTATAGCACAGTCGTGCAATAGGGCCGCTATGGCGCAGACCCCAAACTGCCATTCGAATCTTATGGCAATATAAAGGAGCATCGCCAATAACGCGAATGTGACGGCCTTGATGGCATTGGAAACTAGCTCCTCCCCCACCTTGGGCCCAACGGTTTCGATCCTTTTGTAGACGACTCGATCTCCTAAGATTCCACGCACCGTTTTGATGGCCTTCTCTTGCCCGGCTCCTTCCTCAGATTTCTCGAGCTTAATCATTAGATCCTCTTTGGCGCCGAATTCCTGGATCGCAACTTCCCCTAATCCAAGGCCATTCAGTTTTTCGCGAAGTGCTGGGACGTCTGGGATCTCCGGCATCTTGACCTCGAAAATATAGCCTCCCTTGAAATCTATGCCATAATTCAGTCCCTTGAATATTAAGCATGAAAAGCAGACTACTATCAAGAGGACGGCCAGGCTCAGCACGTACCGACTTTTGCCGATAAAATCGACCTTGCTTCCGTAGGGGATCAAATGAAGGCGAAACATACTATCTCCTTATATAACTATTTCTCATATTACGACTTCTCTGTGCTTATTTCTTTTCATCCAAAGCGCGATGATGGACTTCGTCAGAGAAAACGTCGTGAACAGAGAGATCACGGTGCCGAGAGCCAACGTCACGGCGAACCCTTTGATCGGCCCTGATCCAAACTCATACAGGACGATCGAACCAACGAGAGTCGTGAGGTTGGAATCCAAAATGGTCATCATGGCCATCTTGTATCCCTTTGTGATCGCGATGGTTGCTCTAATGCCGGCCCGTACCTCCTCTCGTATTCGTTCGTAAATGAGCACATTCGAATCGACGGCCATTCCAATCGTCAACGCGATCCCGGCGATCCCGGGCAGTGTCAGCGTCGCACCGAGTAACGTCAAACACGCGAATAATAGCATGATATTGCACGACAGCGAGATCACCGAAAAGAATCCGAATAACCCGTAGGAAAGGATCATGAATAACGATACCAATATGAAAGCGAATATCGTGGCGTTCTTACCGTCCGCGATAGAATCCGCTCCGAGACTGGGGCCAACGCTCCGCTCCTCAACAACATTAAGGGGCGCCGGAAGTGAGCCCGCCCTCAACAGCAGGGCCAACTCGGTGGCTTCCTCCATCGTGAAATGCCCAGAAATCTGTGCAGAGCCATCCGTTAAGACGGCCCGGAATACCGGAGCACACAACACGACCCCATCAAGCACCATCGCAAACTGCTTGTTAAGATACTTCTTGGAAAGCTCGGCTATCTTACGCGTGCCCTCCATTGAATCGAATTTAATATTCACACACGGCAGTCCCGTCTGCTGATCGATCCCCATCTGAGCGTCGACTAGCGATTTCCCCGTCAGGGATATCTGCTTTTTGATGGGGACGTAGATCTTGGTGCCGTCTCCCTTGTCTTCCGGTAGATACATGACCCCCGGTTTAGTGGGGAGGTGAACTCTCGCGTCATCCTCGACCTTGATAGACTGCATGTCCTCATCCACACCGTGAAACGTCAAGATCGCTGTTTTGCCGAGTAACTTCTTGATTTCATCTGGGTTATCTACGCCCGGCAGCTGAACAGTGATCCTGTCACTTCCCTGCCTCAGTATCGTCGGCTCCTTAGTGCCGGATTCATCGATCCTGTGTCTGATGACTTCAATCGATTCTTCTACTATCCGTTTCGCGAACTTCTCGAAAAAAGCTTCAGAAAGAACAGCCGTGATCGTGGTTGCATTCGAAGTAATCTCCAGCTCCGGCTCTATCTTCGATAAAATCTTCGTGACATCCGAGACATTGTTTGCATCATTCAGTACAATCAAAATCGATGATCCTTTTTCAGTAACCTGAACTGATATTCTGCTATACTTAATGTTATTCTTCCTGAGTTGCTTCCTCGTCTCGTCTACAATGCTCTCCTGGTGTTCCTTGGCGACCGTCTTGATATCGACCTCAAGCTGGATGTGAGAACCACCCCGCAGTTCTAGCCCGAGATTCACGGTGTGCTGCAAAAACGCCGGCAATCTATCGAAGGTCTTTTGGTCCACCAGAGAAGGCATCGCAAACAGCAGCCCCAAGAGGCAGATCGCGACGGTAAATACTATTCTAAATCTAGAAACAACAAGCATTATGTGCGATCTCCATTAACTGTCTTTCTTGATCGGCGCCTTCTTCCTTACCCCGGATACAGGTTTATCATCCTTCTTACTAGAGGTCGTTTTTGTTGCTAACGGTCCCGCATCGGCAGGAGGCTTCTGGGCTGCTTTTCTCTCATCAGAAATGGCCGCAACATTATTGGGTTGTCCCTGAGGCGCACTCTCATTCATGTTGACGATATTCGCTATCGACGACTTATAGAACCTGCAATGCACGCCATCGGCGATCTCGAGAACGATTTCCTGATCACTGACCACCTTGGAAACCACGGCTATTATGCCGCTATTAGTCACAACCTTATCCCCCTTCTTGACGGATGCAACCAACGCCTGATGCTGTTTCGTTCTCTTCTGCTGAGGTCTAATCAATAGGAAATAGAGTATGGCGATGAAGGCTAGCATCGGCAAAAGAGACATGAACCCGTTGCTTGATTGTGCCGGCGGATCCGCCATCACCAGAGGTGAACAGACTGCCAAGGCACCCAACATGCGGAACATTTTGCATACCTGCATAATTCTTCCTGATAAAAAAACACGTAAAAACTTATAGTAGTTTAACAAGCATCCAGATGTTACGGAAGAACTTTTTTGGGATCAATAGGCTGGCGATCACTGCCAGATACTGTATTAATCTCCAAATATAACTGTGGTTTCGTGGTAATTGTCCCACTCTTCCCAACCTTACCAATTATTTTGCCCTGTTTGACTTTCTCTCCGACATTAACATTAACCTCCTGAAGGTTTGCGTAGATCGATATGGTATTCTTGGCCTTGTGTTTAACGACGATAGTGATGCCATACGCCGCGGCATCACCCTCCGGACGTCCCGCAATCAAAACGACCCCATCGGCTATGGCACGCACCGGGGTCCCGGCTGAGGCACTGAGCATGATGCCCCCATCAGTGAACGGCTGCGATATCTTGGACTTTCCATCGGCTATCGGCCAAATATAATCTGAAGGTGGGGGGCTTTCTTCCTGAACATTCGCGGGCTTCGAATCTCCGGTGTTGATATCGTCAATCGTGAGCTCCTCTTCCTTTTTTTCTTCTGCCGGCTCTATCGGGGAATTTTCTTTCTCTAGTCTTTGACCCACATCCCTGTGGCCATCTGGCTTCAGGATGATGATTAACCGTTGTCCGAGATAGAGGTGGTACGGTGGGCTCAATCGATTGAGTTTAATGAGATCGGCTCGAGACATTTCGTATTTGGCGGCGATCGAGCCAACGGTATCTCCATCCTCTACGATATGGTATGGCTCTAACCTCTCGATTTGAATGACCTCAGGTGCACGTCTATCCCGATTGCTCGAGCAGGATGCTAAGATCAAGGCAACCGCCAAACTCGAGATAATTCTAAAACTCATCACGCTATCAACTCCTCAACATCCAAAGCATTCTAAAATCCCTCATAAGATAAACATCATACCATATGTTATAGCTGTGACCAGATCGTCTGGATATCTCTTCTTGTTATGTGCCAGTATCTCATCCTCAGACATGCCAGTACCCCTGGAGATATCACTTTTAAGCGTTTAGCTATACTAAACTCGCGCAATTCTGTAACCACGTACACGGATCCACGAGCGATCAATTACTTAGTTGAGTTGAACTAGGCTAAATAAAGCCAACCTGTGAGAAGCGGCTCACAACAATTTATGCAGGCCATCGCGAGAAGTATGCTACACTCTCCCCTAGCAAGGCGTTTCAAATATTACCACTCGTATGAATTCAGTCACTGTCCGTTTGTTTTTATCTCTCCTGTTTTTTGCCATCATAGATATGGTGACAGGGGCCTGTTCTTCTTCGATTGCGTCGAACCAGACGAGTGATCAAGCCTCGAAGCAGCTCCCTAAGGATAAGAATGAGGATTCATTCAAGATTATCCCCATGCCCAATAATGGAAATGAATTTAATACGAAGCAGCTAGGGAAGTCCGTCACTGAATTAAATGTGCTTCAAGAAAACCAATCTGAATACACCAGCTTGACCAACAGCGGGGGATCCAGTGCACTACGAGCTCTGGCCGTCGTGAGTAGGCATAGTAAACGGAAGGCTTCTAAGGGTAAGAGTTTTACAACGGTTGCCGATTCGCAGAAGGACTGCTTCGTGGTTGCAAAGGTAAACAACGAAGTTGTTACGAATATAGACGTCATAAATTGGATTAAATTCATCTTCTTTTCTTCCGGCAAAAAGTATGACAAAGGAAACGTGAAGTTAATGGCTCCTCAGGTCGTGAAGGCAATGACCGACATGCTCTTACAGCAGCAATACGCCAGGTTATACAGCATCAAAGTTTCTGATATTGAAGTAATGAATAGAGTACATCAAATAGCGGCCGCTAATTCAATGACACTCGATGAATTGAAGGCTAAGTTTAAAGAATGCGGTATCAGCATGGAAATATTTAAGAGACAGATGAAGTCACGAATGCTGCTTCAATGCATCGTTCAACTCATAGGCGGAGCTGGTAAAGTTAGTGAGCAGGAGTTGGTTGAAGCCAAGCGCAAGGAGACGAATGATATTAAGTATAGGCGATATCATCTACGGGAAATCTTCTTTAGAGTTGATAATGAATCCAGTCGGCAGAAGGCGAGACAGTGCGCTGAGGCCGTCTTGAAACTACTGCAGGAAGGATTTGATTTCCTTGTATTGTCTGAATCCATGTCGCAAGGAACTTATACTGGAGATATTGGAGATTTAGGATCGCTTAGGGAGTCACTAATAGAGAAAGCAGTTTTAGCGGCTGTGAAAGGAAAGTCTCCTGGCGCGAGAACCGTCATCATCGAAACTAAAACTGGCTATAAGATAGTTTACATCGAGGACATTGCAGAGCCGGGGCATGTTGGAATGTCTAGGGCCACGTATCATGTATTGCGTTCTGATATTCAGTTCCAGGGAGGGTTTCTGACGCAGAAGGATATCGCAAGACTCAACGAAGCCTCGAAGGAGATAGCGCAATGTGAGACGCCGGAACAGTACGAAGCATGCTGTAAGAAATATAAGATAGTTTGCGAGAAACAAGACATCAACTCGCCCAATCCCTATGAATTAGAGTTGGTTAGTCGCTCTAAAGGGACACACAAACCAGCAATGCTTCGGTCATTAGATGATGAAAATAAGATTACGATCTTTATGTATGTGGGAGAGACAGTTCCACCCGCAGCACCAACAACAAACGATGAGATACGCAATGAGCTGTCGGCCAAAAAGATTGCGGCCGAATTTAATCGTAATTACAAAAAGATGCAGGCCATGGCACATACCGAGATATACGATGCTCAGGTAGAAAAAATATGCGGATGAGGGGGCTATACTCATCCACAAAAAGAATTGGGGGTTAGTATATCTTGAGGATCGCGTTTTTTGGAGATATCGTCGGCAAATCCGGGCGCGATGCGGTGACGAAGTATATTAAAACCAATAAAAGCAGCCTTAAGATTGATTGCGTGATAGTCAACGCTGAGAATGCAGCACATGGTTTTGGAATTACTCAAAAGATATGTGATCAATTCTTTGAGGCCGGAGTCAATGCCATAACATTGGGCAATCACACGTTCGATCAAAAAGAAGATATGCAGTTGTTTGATCGGGAATTGAGACTAGTACGCCCGATGAATTATCCCAGCGGCACTCCAGGAAAAGGATACACCATCGTTAAGCTCCCGTTTTCAGGGCAAAGTGTCTTGGTTATCAATTTGATGGGACGGCTCTTTATGGAATTTAATGACGATCCATTCAATATCATCAATGAATTCCTCAAATCATACAGTCTAGGCCGTGTGGTCGATGCTATTCTCATCGATTTTCACGCTGAGGCGACGGCCGAGAAGACGGCTCTCGCAAGATATTTGGACGGCAGAGTGACGGCCGTCATCGGAACCCACACCCACGTTCCGACTTCAGATCTCCGCATCCTCAAGCATGGTACGGGCTATCTATCGGATTGTGGGATGTGTGGCGACTATGATTCCGTCATTGGGATGGACGAAGACGCTGCCATCAAGAGGTTTACCCATAAGATTCACGCGACCGCCAGGATGCAACCCGCGCAAAAGGAGGCAACGGTATGCGGCGTCATGATCGATGTTAATCCAGATGGATTGTGCCGGAATATACAAACGATCCGAGTGGGGGGGTGTCTATTGGAACAGAAAGATTGTACTTAATAATTTTTGTGCGCTAGAATTTATATATGGTTGAAGTATCGATAGCACTAGGAGAGTATGTCTCAAGTCAGCGTACCAAATAATAAACGATACATTGAGATATTCAAAAAGCTAGTCGATATTTATATTGAAACTGGAGAGCCCGTTGGATCACGGATGATCTCAAAGAACCTGCCGAATCCATTGTCTCCAGCAACCATCAGGAACGTTATGTCTGATCTCGAGGAAATGGGCATCATCTGCTCAGAACATACCTCCTCAGGCCGGAAACCAACCGATAAAGGCTGGAGGCTTTTTGTAAATGTGTTGGTGGAGGCGGCCGATATATCCGATCTGGAACGCCAGACCATCGCGGAAATAAAGGATAATTCGACTGGGAAAAGCCTAGAATCCGTCCTGGAACGTGCGACGGATATCTTATCTGGACTCTCAAATTGTGTGAGCCTCATCATGACGCCCACCGAAAACTCCAAGATCAAGCACATTGAGTTCGTTTTACTTAATCCAGGCCGAGTAATCGTCGTCATCGTCACGGAAAACGGATGCGTTGAAAATAGATTGATCGAAGTTCCGTTGAATGTATCCGCAAGTATATTAGAACAAGCAACGAGGTATATAAATTCGAAATTGACTGGGATGACGCTCGACGAGATAAGGAACAGTATCCAGGATCAGGTTCTCTGCCATGAGGATGGCATCGATAAGTTGACTCAATACATCATCGATAGTGGGATTGAAATCATCAAGGAAAGTGACGAAGAGAACATAATAGTCAAGGGACATTCTACCCTCGTCTCCCATACCTGCGAGATAAATGATCTAAAAGACCTCCTCAAAGAACTGGATGAAAAAAAGAAGTTGAAACATATACTCGATCAATCGATCCTGGGTCAGGGAGTCCAGATATTCATCGGCGCCGAGACGAAGATGTTCGAAATATCCGGGTGCTCGATGATAGTTTCTCCATATAGCGACGCCAACAAGAAGGTGGTTGGGGCGATTGGAGTGTTGGGCCCCGCGAGAATGAAATACGACAGAGTCATCACTCTCGTTGATTATACGGCAAAGCTACTGAGCAGTATTATCTAAAGAATCCCAATATATTCATACAAATCGATAAGCTCATAAGTGTTTATCAAATTGTATGAGTATAATTAATGCATCAGCCATAATGGCTGCCAACTGGGTTGAGTATAATATACATCGTACCTCTGGCTTGTTTCCAGCTGTTTTTGTATACTCTAACGGTACCGCCGTTGGGAAATTTGGATATGGCCGATAGGAAAGTTTACCAGACGAAGTACGTTTTGATCTCCATATTGTTGATTGGAATCGTCGCGTTGTGTTACGCGATGGGGAGTTCGTTGATTCCATTTGTGGTGTCGCTGATACTGGCTTATATTCTTCACGTTCCGGTACGCAATACTTCAAAATTGCTTCACGTTTCTCAATCGGTCTCAGCGGGGATCGTCGTTATATTGCTTATTACTATATTCACATTATTTATTACCTGCTTCATTCCAATCACCAAAAACTCACTTCTAGTGTTATTTAAAAAGCTTCCGATTTTGCTGACGTCATTGCCGGATTTCATCAATGATTTTCTTACGAAAATACTATCCGCAATTGGTATTAATAAATCATTTGATATTGGCGTGAATTTACAGAATTATCTCAGCGAAATCACAAAAATATGGCCAAATTATTTGATGAATATTATCAACACTAGTGTGGCGATGGTGCATTCCATGTTCTTTATCGTCATCATTCCAATCCTGGTTTTCTATCTTCTGAAAGACTGGGATAAGATGACGGTTTCTATTAAATCTATTTTGGAAAGGACGGTATCGCCCACAGTCATCAACCTGCTGCGGAGTATCAATGCGAATCTTGGCAAATACATCAAAAGCCAGCTCCTGGTGTGTTGCCTATTGGCCGTCCTATATACGATCGGATTGTGCTGCCTAGGGCTCGATGATTATTTCATGTGCGGAATCCTTTCTGGGCTCTTATCGTTTGCGCCCTTCTTCGGTCCATTGATTAGTCTTTTCATTACGTTGGTGATGGCGATAGATGAGTTCCTTCCGCACCAATACATACTCACATGTTGTTTGTATGTCATCATCCCGTTGTTGGATTCCAACTTTATTACTCCCAAATTCATTGGACAAAAAATTGGGATCCCCCCGGCATGGTTATTATTCTCAATATGCGCTTCAATATCCGTCTTGGGTACGATGGGAATATTCCTCTCCATACCTGTGGCCGTAATCTTAGCGACTGTCTTCAAAGATATATCGACGAGAGTTTGATTGTATACTCAAACCATTTAACAGGCATATAATTTGAGGAAATTGGCATTGGAGATCTTAGATAAAGCGAAGGATAAAAAGGGTAGATCTGTTAGATCGATTGTGAGATGAAACACAATGTCTGTTAAGCATCTAATTGAATGTCTCAAGAAAAGTTCTCATGCGTAGGCCCTGGTATTATCGACAGATGCTCCTTGCATTATTTCACTTAATCGATTACTTTGACGTCTGAGTTTGCAGCATTGCTTAGATTGAACGTCGGGGGATCATTGAAGCATACAAGGTTAACGGTCGCCAAGATTTGTCATGAACTTGCGAATCATTTGAGTGTCATTCAGTTTCTTCGTGATGATTTATCTGAGAGAAAAGATGATGAATTCATGGAGTTATGCCGCGGGATAGACTGTCTTTCCCTGACTTTACGGTTCTTCAGGAATATATACCTGAGTAATGGGGACGTCGAATGCTTGGTTAATATAGTAATCGATCTGTTTAAGGCCACGCAACTCGTCCTCTCAGATAAAAACAACATTTTGCGTAATATCGTGAATTCCCCCAAGGAAAAGGTTGTCTGTGGGGCCCTGTATATTATGATGAAAACATGCAAGATTGGAGATGAAATCAGTATTGATAGGGTCGGGAATAATGGATACGAGATCGTGATACAAAGCGTTGGACGAACACTACCGAGTGGGGCCATAGCAGCCTTGAGTGATAATGATGTCCAGGAGGATGTATTTAACGTCTTCGTTATGTATATAAAAGACACGGCGCGTCTCGCTGGCCTCAATCTCAAAATCGATAAAACATTCAATGATTTCCTCCGCATGCTTATATGGAAAGAATAGACCACCCAGATGAGAAGTTTTATGGGAGACTCAAGAGCAGAGCTCTCACCAAAAAACAGTCAGAATTGTTTGAATTTTTATTCCAACGGGTTTCTATAACGGCATTCCGTGAAATCGACATTGCTTATCGAGATGTATTCCTCGAGATTGGATTTGGCAGTGGGGAGCATTTGGCGCAATTAGCCTCCCTAAACTCAAGTAAATTATTCGTAGGATGTGAGATGTTCATTAATGGGATCGCCTCACTATTAACGAAAATAGAACAACTAAACCTCGCAAATTTGAAGATATTTCAAGGAGACGCCAGGAAATTACTCCATGAAATCCCCGACAAATGCATCGATGGTGTCTTCCTGCTATTCCCGGATCCGTGGCCTAAAAGGAAACACATGAAGAGACGGTTTATACAAAGTGATACCATCGTGACACTCCACAGGATCCTGAAGGTGGGTGGATCCTGCAGGATCGCCACTGATGATGAAGGCTATGCTGGATGGGTCGAAAAATGTTTCACACCTTTCGAAAAGCATTTTTCGATCGAGGTCATGGATTCTGAATCCAGGCCTCCAGAATCTGTTTGGCCAAAAACAAGATACGAACAAAAGGCGGTCAAAAGTTGTAAGTTTTTCTTGTTTATAAAGGAAGGCCCTTTATAAATATTTCAATTTACGTTATCCTGATAGTATGAGGGAGCATCGTTTTTTTTGTTGGGCGTATGGGGGAATATCAAACAAAGACGGCCGATGAAATTGTGGGCGCAAAGATTAGGGAACGCCGTAAGGCCCTAAAGATGACCCAGCGGCAGCTCGCCGAGGTAGTTGGAGTCACCTTCCAGCAGTTGCAGAAATACGAAACCGGAGTCAATAGAATCTCCATGTCGGCATTCGTGAAGATATGTCAAGGACTGAAGATTAGCCCAGAGAAAATATTGAATAATTTCAAGCTCCGTGAAGATCCCGCAGATCATGAAACTGAACTCGAAGAGAAGCTCCTATCGATCTTTAGAAGAATCGAGAATACTAGTATTAAAATCAGGATCCTCAATCTTGTGGAAGCATTGATTATGAACAGTCTTCTAGGGCAATCGGATGTCAAACAAAATGATAGAGAGAGCTGAAATCCTTTTGACCTTCAGAATGGAATCTTCCATTATTATCTCAATATCAAGAATTAATCGGTTTCCCTGAAGTTTCGCCACTTTAAATATCGTGCTATTATATTGCAACAGTATACTCAGACCATTGCGTAGGCCCTGAATGCTGTACTAAGTATGTTTGATTTCCGAATCCTTTAGCTATATCCTTGATAACTCCAAATAATCGTAGCCGTGGGCTTGATATATTTCTTTCGCGGCGAGCCCCTGCTCCAGTGATTCGTATAGTCCGAAACAAACGGATCCGGAGCCCGCAATACCGCAGCAATAGGGATTCGTCCTGCGTATCGCCTCCAGTATGGGATAGAGATCTGCCTTCGCATCTAAGGCCGTCTCCTGCAGTGAGTTGTGAAAGTTCTTGAGAGAAGGAAAGTCGCAGTCATCCTTACGTATTGGGTTCAGGATTGGTCCCTCAAAGGTTTCATAGATATCTTTTGTACTCAAGTATATATCATTCCGTATAAGGATCACGCAGCATCTGTGTAACTCCTGGATGAGGATTGGGCTGATGGAACCATCGAGCCCCGTTCCCTCTAAAAACAACATATTGGTATTAAGAATATATTTATGAAGAAAAACCGTGGCGTCCGAACCAAGTATCCTGAATAATCTAATATTCCTCAATTTATCGCTGTGGGGAATCTGCCAGATATCCATGACCGTGTTGACGAAGCAGGCGGCATCACTCGAGCCGCCACCGATACCTCCACCAATCGGCAACTTTTTCCTGACGGTTACGTGCGGCACTTTTTTGTAGAATTTACGCTTCAGGATATCGGCGGCAATCCTTATTGAATTATCTTCATCCGGAACGCCATCAATGTGCCCGGATGTTTCGTTGAATTCAACATCTGTATCGAACTCGAGGACATCGAAAATCTCGCCCAAGAACACGAAGAGACTCTGCAACTCGTGATATCCACCGTATGCCGACCTCCCGATAATCCTCAACATCAAATTTACTTTGGCTACAGCTCGTGTTAGTATCCGCATTATGCACGATCTTTTAAAACATATGGCCAGATGGTACGGGACTTTCGGGATCGATTGCTTCCTGCATCGTGTGCCCCAGAGTTCCACCCAAAATTTACCTGAGTATACCGGGGATACTGGCCAACATCAAGGGTCACGAAAAACTTGTGAGGCCGCTAGCATCGAAGCGTTAGAAATGTCTGTCCGATCGATAGACTGCCCCCTAAAAAGAATGGCGAAGAATACGGTCTTTGCAGATGGCGTCCCTGAAGCCGATATAATGCTCATTGGAGAGGCTCCCGGTCAGGAGGAGGACGAACAAGGGAAGCCGTTCGTCGGGCAAAGTGGAATGCTTCTGAATAATATGCTGCTAGCTGTTGGAATCAAGCGATCTGCTGTCTATATAACGAATGTCGTTTACTGGAGGCCTCCGGGGAATAGAACGCCGTCCGCCGATGAGGTAGCGCTGTGTCTACCGTATGTAATGAGACATATAGCTCTGGCCCAACCGAAGGTGATAGTTCTTTTGGGGGGAGTCGCCGTTAGGGCCGTTTTAGACACCAACGTTCCCATTTCACGGCTACGGGGCGTGAATAGAAAGGTCTTAGGAATAGATGTGATCCCAACTTTTCATCCGGCTTATCTACTTAGATCACCCAATCAGAAGTTGCAAGCATTCAAGGACTTCATAGCACTGCGTAAGCTGATGGATAAATTTAATGGTTAATTGGCTGATATACATCAGGGTTGCTCGCGCACATACGCTCGCCATGTCCGCCGGTCCGATACTCTGCACGTATTTCTACTCTAGACTTAAGTATTCTCATCTACATCTCAAACCTTTTATCTTCGTTGCAATCGCTGTTTTGCTATTCCATTTGGCGACCAATACTATCTCGGAATATCGTGACTTCATAAGGGGGGTAGATGATGGGAACATTGATGGCCCCAAATACAGATTGGTTTCCGGCATCATTGAGCCCACGAAAATTAAGCGTCTCGGTACTGGAGCGTTTTCACTGGCATCCATATCTGGCATCATAGCACTCGCTCTATCTTCCATGATCCTGCTCATACCCGGAATAATTGGCGCTGGGTTATCGCTGTTTTACAGTGAATGGCCCTTGAGGTATAAATACAAGTCGTTTGGAGAAATCGGAGTATTCATCGCGTATGGGCCACTATTGTTCTTTTCGTGCTTATACTCATTGGTCGAACGGGTATGCATCGAGGACATGCTGCTATCTATTCCGATCGGCCTTTTGACGATGTGCGTGTTATTGGCCAACAACGTCAGGGATTACGCATTCGATAGGGGGCGAATAAAAACACTACCGACGGTCATCGGATTGAAAGGATCGTATACCATCCTGTTTTCATCAGTACACCTTAGTTTCCTATGTATTCCAATACTAATCTACGCTCGCATTATACCACCTCCAGGATTTTTGGTATTAATTGCATGGCCAATAATTCACCTTGCGATCAAGCAAATGGATAGTCCAAAATTCGTGGATATCTTTGGAATCATGCAGGCAAGTTACTGTAATATATTATGGCCAATACTTGCCTATCTTCACAAAGCACAATAATAGCTGCGTTAAGGAAAGCAAAATCGGCTCGCACCCCTCTGATAGTATCACTCCGTGAAGCCGGCCACAATTTTATTTTGGCCTCATAATCAGCCAACATGGCAGTCACTGCTTCGGATAATTCATTGGTAATGTTAAACCGCCCAGACACTTCACTCCACTTCCTCCCTTACCCCGCGCATTTCAACCACCATCAGCACTATTCGTTACTTACTGGCACAATGCAGCTGGGTTATTCTCCAAGTATTAGATGGCTGCTTCGCATCAGTGTAAGGAAGAACGGGGTAAAGAACCAGAGTAGTACTTTGGTTGGCTGAACCCAAGATGCAAATTAATCCGGAATTTCCCAAGGAATAAGGGATTAGCGACAGATTCATCAGGACTCTGTGATCCACCATCCCCTTCTGGTGTATCGGGTTCGTCAGGACTCTGTGATCCACCATCCCCTCCTGGTGTATCGGGATCTTCAGGACTCTGTGATCCACCATCCCCTCCTGGTGTATCGGGTTCGTCAGGACTCTGTGATCCACCATCCCCTCCTGGTGTTACGGGCTCTTCAGGACTCTGTGATCCACCACCCCCTCCTGGTGTTACGGGCTCTTCAGGACTCTGTGATCCACCATCCCCTCCTGGTGTATCGGGCTCTTCAGGACTCTGTGATCCACCATCCCCTCCTGGTGTTACGGGCTCTTCAGGACTCTGTGATCCACCACCCCCTCCTGGTGTTACGGGTTCGTCAGGACTCTGTGATCCACCATCCCCTCCTGGTGTTACGGGTTCGTCAGTATCCACGGATTCTTCAGGGAGGGGAATTTCTTCTACCGCTTCTGGTTCGAGATATGTTAATGGCTGCACCGTTATGTAGTACTCATGATACTTTCTGATAGACCATTTTTGGTATGGCCATTCGTTCGGCACCGCTGCATCGTCCTTTTGCTTCACACCTTTTGCGTCATAATCGTATGGATTAGCACCCGTCCCGTAGTTCATCACCGTTAATTTGGAGAATTCTTCTATTTTCTCATCTATAAGGGTGGTTGTCTCTGGATCATCATCGACAAAACTCAGAAATTGCTTCTTGCTGGGAAGGGAAGGGACCAACGCGTCATATCTAATATTTAAATTGGGCTTAGTATTGCCCATCACCTCATTTTTATACTGGTAAAAAGCCTCATCAAAAGCCATGGTTGGGTGCTTGTCTCTTATTTCCAAAATCTTCACCAAAAATTGATGAGTTTTCATTAGAGCGAGATTGGCGACCATACATCCAATCACGTAACGTTGTAAAGTCGTAGACTCCGTCGAATAATCTCCATTCACCGATATGATACATTGATCGCTAATATCTTTGCTTTTGGTCCATAAAAATCTGAGATTACTGACAACCAAAGTGTTTTCACTAAGGAATATGATTCTTTGAACTTCAAATGAATCCAAAAGATGCGATAGAAAATATTTGAGATTCTCATTGTTTGCGTCGTAATTAAATCCAGTTAGTTTACTCAGGCTGGGAACGCCTACCAGTTGCCACGTATTAAATTTTTGAGATGACTGCACTAATTTGCTAATTCTTTCGCGAAGACCCGTGAAATCTAGCCGCTCATTGCTGGCCGGATCAATAATATAAAAATTCAAGTTATCGTTGTTTGCGTCGTCGTTATAAGTTTGCAATACCGAGACAATGGATGTAAAAATACCGCTTGGATCCTTATTATTCAGAATATACGCGAAGTTCACATCATTTGTGGCGGCGGCCCCATTAAACATTAAGAAAACAAGTAGTATCGAAAAACGAATAAAATTTAATATCATTGATACTATGCATCAAATTACTAATTCACAATATAACACTAATTGACAATCATTAATGATTAATTAATCGATATTTTTTTAATTTATACTCAACACAGTTGGCACCCATCATAACTGCTATATTGATTAAAGTACAAAATTGGCTCAGAAGCCGCCTTCGGCCAATTTTTTTCGATACCAAATTTAATAAACACTTAGATGTTGATTAAATTGTGTGAGTATATCTTTAATTACCCGAACAAAACCTTTCGAGAAGCATCTTGGAAATCTCTGGAAATACCACCGTCTCAAAATGTTCGTAATCTTTCTTCATGAAGTTCGATACGACATAATTGGTAACCTGATCCTTAGTTTCAGGTCTCCCAACTCCGATCCGTACTCTCCAATAATCTCTCCCTATCACGGGGTCTATACTCCTCAGGCCATTGTGCCCCCCGCTACTACCCCCCTTCTTTATCCGGACATCAAATGGAGACAGGTCTATGTCGTCATGAAAGACGAACACATGTTCAGAAGGAATTTCATAGAAACCGGCCAATTGACCAACGGCCCGTCCAGACAGATTCATGAATGTCTGGGGTTTCTGCAGAATAACCTTCTCCCCGTTTATTTGCCCCGCCGAACACAGCGACTCAAATCTCGGCTTAAAATCCGGAAACTTTTCGGAGGATGCCAGGTAATCGAGGAACAGAAATCCAATATTGTGACGGGTATACCGATACTCCGCTCCTGGATTACCGAGTCCAACCAATAGAAACATAGTCTACGTATTTGACGCAGATGCATCGTCAGTTTCGGTTGATTCGGAAGCATCATCCGTGGCTCCGGTACGAGCGCCCACGATCGTCGCAATCACGGCGTCTCGTTCTGCATTGACTGGGACGACCTCCTCTGGTAGTTCAATTTCCGCCAGAATGAAGCTGCTCCCTATTTCTCTGCCACTTAAATCCAGAGAGATTTTCTCGGGAATCGAGTCCGGCGAACAATAACACTCCAATCTGTGGACAATGCAGTTAATGACCCCGCCCTTCTTCATTCCAGGAGACTTATCATCATTGATGAACTCAACTGGAATACTAACCTTAATCTTCTCCCCCTTCGAAATACGCTGAAAATCAACGTGAATTGGCGCATCAGTAACCGGATGAAAATCGACCTTTTTTGGGATGAATTTCTCCAGAACCGATCCCAGCCTCAATTCAATGGTATGCCCGAAGAACGCCGCAGATTGGCATTCGATCTTAAGCTCCTTCTCGCCGATTTCAACGAGGGTAGGTTCTTTGCTATCCCCATAAATGATCCCAGGCACCAAGCCATTGTGCCGCATTCTTCTGGCCGCCTTCTTTCCAGAAGTTTCTCTTTTAGCTATCTTTAAACTGGAAGACATGGCGCCCCCTCATAACACCCAACATATGAATCACGCGAACAATTATACCAAACACAATGTTGCGATGGCGATATGTTTGTTCCGGCTAGCCGGGTCATAGCTTAGGTACACTCACTCAATGCAATTTGATAACCACGTACGTGTTTCCAGAATTGCGCGAGTATAGTCTCAATTTTTTTGATGAAAAGAATCCTCGCAGGGTATACGATGGCCCTTTCTATATCATCCAGGGCTAGAGTGATTGGTTGAATTATGTGTTTCCGCAGAATCAGGAGTCCATTCGGCAGATTATCACGCGATACAATCTGCTGAAGGATAGGCGCCGTTCCAAGCATTTTGGTCAGCATTTTCTTTGTGATCAGTCCCTTCTGGAGAAAATAGTAAAATGCTCCTTACCTTTCGGAGATGCAGATATCCTCGAGATAGGGCCTGGACCGTGTGGATTAACTCGGGCCATCATCAAATTCTGTGATTCGAATAGGCTGCATTGCATAGAAAAAGATACCATGCTTGAACCATTGCATCGAGATGTCCTGAATGGGGTGGAGAATTGCCGGGTCATCTATGAAGACGCCCTTAAAATCCGCCCCCAATCTTTAACGCCTAGAAAGATTATCATTGTTTCGAATCTCCCATACAACGTTGGGACTCAACTGCTCATTAATTGGCTGCTCGATCTGAAGGACATCGAGAAGATGGTCCTGATGTTCCAAAAAGAAGTGGCCGATAGGATCTGCTCGGTCCCGGGGATGAAAGAGTATGGGAGGCTGTCCGTGATCACCCAGCTTCTATGCAACGTCGAAAAGCTTGTCCCCGTCTCGAGGTTAGCCTTTTATCCGCCGCCCAAAGTTGATTCCACCGTTATTAGATTAATCCCCAAAGCAGTGAAGGTTGGGAATATCGATCACCTCCAGAGGCTTACTCAATACTGCTTCCAGCACCGCAGGAAGATGATTTATTCCATATTGAAAAAATATTATGACGAACCTAAGGTTGCGATGAGTCTCAGGGAATGTTGCATCGAGAAAACTGCGCGTCCAGAAACGATAGCGCCCCAAAAGTTTTTAGCATTGTCGGAGCATCTAATATGATAAATCCGTTCAATGTTAGATAAAAGGGCTATGTTGTGTTCCAGGGAACGTTCATGTTTTAAGAATCGTGCTTAATCCTCCAAGAATCCTTAATTGCCCTCGAGTGTTGAAGGCTCTAACAGGAACGACCAAACAAGAACTCGATCTATCTGTTTTTGGAAACTCTCATATTTTATTCTCGGGATAGTTCTTTTGGGCTAAAATTCATGTTGCACGTGAATTGAGTAAGCTCGTATCCTGATGTTGTGGGTAAACAAATCCACCACGACTTTTCCCCAAATAAAATCCAATCTCAAATTTCAAAGTATACCCACTCCATTTAACAATCATATAATTGGATGTATTAAACATAATAACAATTCTCGATATTAGACTCAATAAACACTTACGTTTTTATCGAATTGCGTGAGTATAAGGAGGAATCAAATAATGAAGACGACGCTTACGTTTAAACAAGGCAATAATTCTGGAGAGACATTTGAGACACCTGCAATATATGCCCTCAAGACCTTTGAATCTGAGGGCAAGATTCCGAGATGCCTGATAAATCTTCCAAGTGCCGCGTTTGATAGGATTAAAGACCTCGACATTTGTGAGGTTAAACATAATGAGAAATTGATATTTACGGGGAATGTAACGTCACTCCTTCTGGATGGGGAGATTCTCAGGGTGGGACTCCAGACTCTTGTAACTGGTGGCTCGTCTCACGAGGCTTCAGAACATTCTGAGCCTCCAGAATCAGGATACCCGCATCAGGAAATCCTCGAGAAATTTCGACAGGAAAATCCGGATATCGCCGTGCCGATAGTGTTCGATCAATGCTCAAGAACCGGGGAGCAACGGCGTGTCTCGCTCATCGTTCCCGCATCGAATCCCATCGATGTTAATGATAACATCATATTTGATTCACTAACGATCGATCACAAAAAGACATCAATCTCCGAGATTTCTGTTGAAATCATCGCATCTTGGATCGCGCGTTTTGAGGGCGATATTGATCTCGCCGCCAGGATCGCGAATAGATTTAGGGCGGGGAAGATTAACACCTTAACGCCGAAGAAACTCATGCATTCATGGCCCGGCTTCGGTGACCGGATTTCTCATCATCAAAATGCAAAGTCCACGAAATACTACGTCAGTCATTCGAAACTCGAGGAGGATGAATCGATGGGAACCATGACTCCGCCTCTCAAGATCGCCGATGATATCCCAGAGATCAGGCTACGGCGAGGATTCTTCGATAGTAAACTGACGATATCCTGGGGCTTCGATCAGTTTATGACCGAAGTTTTGAGGGCTCGCATAAAGATCGGTGAAAACAGTGAAGCGTCCAGAACAGAAAGATTGAAGATCAATCTCCATAACGTCCAAGAATTCGTCGAAAACATTGAGATGCGTAGCTTTTTCTCGAGCGAAACCGGCCGCCTAATTTTGGAGAACATTTTCGAGGGGATCGGGAACTACATTGCATTGTCCATGAGGAACGTCGAGATATCATTCACGATCCCGTTTACCGAAGAAACCATGAATCTTGGGTGCGACACGTGGATTAGAGTAAATGATTATACTGCCAAGATTACGAAGTTGGAATTCGAGCTAACTCCTCAAAAGAGCATCATAAAAGTCACGGCTATGGCCTTCGAGAAATCTCAAGATATATACTCATCCTCAAAAAGAATTGGTGGCATGAGCATAGAAGCACAGGCGCAGGGCTGTACTGGACTTACTGATCATATGGCCGCTCAAGCCGAGCATCGAGGCGACGAACCAGCAAACTTTTTGGGGGTTAGTATGCCACTGCTGAAGCCACCTCCCATCCCTATTCAGGAAAACTCAGAATTCCTGGCCTCGGATATTCTCCATGACATCGTCATCCAAAATGAAGCCGAGGTACAATTCACGAAATTAAGGGCACACATCGATGAACTCATTAGATCCAACAAAATCAACAAGGATAATTACAGGAGCTTGATCAATACTTTTCTTGGGGAAAATCAAACGAAAATCATGATCGTCGTCAAACCCCTGAAAACCAAACACTGTGAAAAAAGAGTGAAAGAAATATCGGAACCAATCCAGTTCTTTTGAGGGGAGTAACAGACCATATGAAAAAGCCAATTCCAAGATCACATTTTAGTGGTGCGCCGTTTACCGATGTTTTCGCATGGATCGAGAGTGATAATACAGAAATATTGATAGGGAATAGTGAGAAACCAGAGTACCTCCTGGAAGATTCAGCTCAAAATCCAGAATATATCACGCTCCACTGTTCAATCATCCCTAAATCTGAGTTTCCCATGGTCAATGTGACGACGCATTACGCAACGTCCACAGACGATGATTCATCAAAACACACGTTGACCTACGATATATATTCCGGACAATGCATCAATATGAAGGGCTTCGTCTCCGAATTAATGCTGCGATTCCGTGGGTTTCAATTGCCATCAATGCCAGTCAAACGTGAATGGATAGACTTCCTCAAACTGAACCCCGATATTTATACCAAAACATTCGGCATACAAAACCACGATATACAGATCGAAAATTTTGTGGACAACTCTTTCGAAGATAGTGACATCTTGCACATCAAGACGCACGGATACTTCTTCGCAGGCAGCTATCATCTCGGTATGAAATTATCCGATATTCAGCAATATTGCTTCTATATGGGTACCGGGCTGCACGCAGAAGGTTACATCAACATCATCTCGGCACGAGACATGATATCCACGAACAACGTCCCGCCGGCGCCGGATGTCACGCTTCAGACTCTCTCAACAATGGAGGATGATGTGTGCGATGGCAAGATTAAGATCACGTTTCCCGATGGCGCCACATACACTTCGGTTTCGATCACAAAGACCACGGTTGTATCGGATATCGCTCAACTCACATTCAAGAAGGAAGACACAAACCATGAGTAATAACGTTGAAATAAGTGTAGAAATAATGGCGAAGACAATATACGGCGAGGCCAGAGGAGAATACAAAAAACCCAACGGAGGCATAAATTCTCTGATCGCCGTCGGCAACGTCATCATGAATCGCCACGTGGAATCAGGTGTCTCCATCGAAGAGGTGTGTCTCAAACCCAAGCAGTTTTCATGTTGGAACATGGGGGATGTCAACAGACAACTCGTCTTGAATCCACCCATTGGAGACGTGATATATATCATGTGTCTCGCCACGGCTCAAAACATAATCGACGGTAAAATTAAGGACATAACGTACGGCGCAAATCATTACCACGCTAAAAACATAACGAAGATTCCTCGCTGGGCAGAGGGAAAAGTCCCAACATTCGAAATCGGTAATCACGTATTCTTTAAACTTTAGACTTACGCAATTCTGGAATTACTGGCGTAAGTTTTATCAGATATATCGTATCAAAATACGCGCAATTAATATAGCTTCCACAAGTAAAATAAGGCGGGCTAGGCCGCTTGGGGAGAAGGGCGTCAGAACATGAGGCAGCAGAGTCAAATCAGCAACATGGACCATACCATGGAATTCCGGTGGTGGCTCGTGTTGAGCTGGTAAGGCCAGGATCATGCACAATCCATTCAACATGGCCCATGCCGTGCTAAATTGCCCCAAGCGAAGAAGGGACGATGGATCCCGCCAGTACAACGCCAATTCCGTTGCCGTTAGTACCATCACAGCTCCGAAAAATTTACCGATCGGAGTTGTCCACATGCCATGGAGCACCTCCACGCCCCGAGCCAAGGACCTAAATACCTGCTCCATTTCTTCATTTTGCATGGCACGGGTATCGGTAATGCTTGCGAAAGATAAAAGTCCTGCCGTGATGATCATAATACCCTTCATAAATGTTCCGCCACTTTGCGTGATTTTAAATAAATTATTTCCATACTGCGTCAATAAAATCAATATAATTACCAGACGGAATCCAGATGATCTCTTAGACTCACATGATTCAAGAAACACATAATTATTTGAATATAACTTTTTAAAAAAGGAGAAAGATGATGAGTAATCTAAGTATTCTAAAAATAGAAACGAAGAAGGGAATCGTTTTGGTATCGAACGATGCGATCCAAGAATTATCGCCATTAAATCAGAGGAAGATTATGAGAAATATAAACTTTGAAGTACTCCCGGAATATCCACATGGTAATATCAAATACAGATGTCTGATCGAGACAAAAGATACTCCGAATGTCTCACTTTTACAAGGCAATGAAATATTTACGATTTACTCGCTGATCAGGATCAGACAAGACGACGTCGAGACCCCCACCATCGATTACGTGAAAGATTCGGTAGAGAAAGGCAGGGGCTTCATCACTTTTCGCCCAATCCTACGCACGCTATTGACGGACTTCAAGGCCAAGGCCAACAATACCGATAAATCCTCATGGAAATTCGAGTTCGAAGAGGTATGAAGAACCATCCTTCACCGCTGATATGGTGGGAGCAAGGTATTCAACAACGCAGCGCAGTAAGCGCAATCGGCTATATTTTTTGGGGTACCACACGCCCATCTGTTTTGGAGTAGAATTTGAATGTCAATAGTTTCATGAACGCACATCCCATTGGCGTTACACTGAAATACTGCTATCCTGATTGGTTTTTCATGGGAGGTTGTATTAGCCATTGGGGCGAAGCATCTTGTTACCCCAAAACGATGATCTGTCAACCGATTGAACGGAATCACGCTGGAAAAAGTCTTTGAGTTATTAAGGTTTTTATACAGCCACTCGAATTGGTGATAAACAAATTGATCCATGTTCAGTCTGAACGGGATTAATGAGGGAGTCGCGCTCTCCGCCACCAACTTTTCCCATTTTGGTATGGGCAAGGCCGGATTAGAGCATTGCGCTACTCTCAATCCTGAGTGATAGGCAAACGGGTCTTGCTTGACCAGTGCTAAGTGTGGAGTTTGAATGACTTCGCTGGATATACCGTTGAAACCTACTGCTCCACATGAAATATCTGGAATTACTGTGCCAAGAACTGCCGTCAACTTAACAACTGGAATAATGTCCATAATAATCTCCTACAACTATGTTGTTAATTATTATAGTGGCATCAATTACTTAACAAATAGTTAAACTATATTACATTTACACTGATGCTATACTTGCTATACTATTTAAAGAAGCGTAGCGGATACTTTTGATCAATTAACAGATGCCATCAGAACTTGTTTGACACAAACTAGCAATGAGGTAGGAGATATGGTTGATATTCAAAGCATTTAGGTATATATTCTTTTTTACGAGATGGCCTTCAGTATTTCCTGGGCGCGTGATATGACCTTCTCCGGGAAGCCGGCGAGGGCCGCCACATTAATACCATATGATCTATCGGCGAAGCCTTCCTCTATCTTGTGGAGAAATACTATTCCATCATTCCAGTCCTCGACTTTAACCGTCAAGAACCTTACGTTACCCAAATGATCCTTCAGGGTACTCAGTTCGTGATAATGTGTCGCAAATAAAGTCCGTGCCTTGATGTTATCGGCCAGTTCCTCTACGACGGCCCGGGCAATCGCGAGACCATCATACGTCGCGGTTCCCCGCCCTATTTCATCCAGTATCACCAACGATTTCTCGCCGGCCTGAAGGAGGATTGTGGCCGTCTCGAGCATCTCCACCATGAACGTCGATTTCCCGGTCGATATATCATCCGATGCCCCGACCCTGCAGAAAATCCTATCGATGATACCGATGGTGGCTGTCTTTGCCGGGACGAATGAGCCCATCTGAGCCATGATTGTGATGATCGCATTCTGGCGAAGATACGTGCTTTTACCGCCCATATTGGGCCCCGTCAGAATGGATATTTCACTTCCATCGAATAGCCTGCAATCGTTCGGCACGAATTTTAGGCCATTATTACGCAGGCTATTCTCGACGACGGGGTGTCTGCCATCCTCAATAAAAAGCGTCTTATCGTTCGTAAAAATAGGTCTCGTGTAATTATTTTCGATCGCGAGATGAGCAAACGATGTTATAATATCTATAAACGAAATGTTATCGGATACACGACGGAGCGTATCTTTGACGCACGATATTCTGTGGACTATATTTTCAAAGATCTCCATCTCACGACGCTTTAAGCTAGATTCTGCGGTATAGATCTTACCGGCGATATCATTAAGTTCTCGTGTGGTATAGCGAATACAAGACCCCAGCGTCTGCCGGTGAATGAATGTATAGGGAGCCTTGGCGACATATGCCGGAGATATCTCTATAAAGTATCCGATAACCCCATTATTTTTGATTTTCAGAGTATTGATACCGGTTTCTTCTGCATACGTCTTCTGCATCTTTTGAATGATGTATTCGCCGCTGTCAATGAGATCCAAGTATTCATCTAGATCGCCGTCGTAGCCCTTCTTTATGAAGCCTCCATCTCGCGCCATGACAGGTGGCTCATCAACGATGGCAGAATTTATGATATCGAGAAGTGGCATCAATTGCTCGAATGCCAGCTTCAAGCTTTTTAAGTGCTCGAAACTCGATATCACCCGTTCCAGCGCCATCGATTTTTCTAGAGCGAGGCCGACGCATTTTAGGTCCCTTGGGCCAGCCTTCCCAATGAGGACCCGCGAGATGGCCCGTTCTATATCAGGGAAATGTTTTAGAATCCCTCGGATTTCTTGTAGTAACTCTGGCCGCTTCACGAAGAATTCAACAAATTCCAAACGCTTTTCAATTTTCTCGAGATTAACGAGGGGCTGCATGAGCCATCTTCCGAGGAGTCTGGCCCCCTGCGAAGTCGCCGTCTTATCGATTTCCGATAACAAACTCCCCTTTTTATTGCCGCTTTGGGTCGTCGTCATCTCTAGACTTCTTCGGGTAAAGTGATCGAAATACACATAATCCGAATGCATTACGAGTCTCGGTACCGATAGACCGCCCTTGAGATTTTGATATACCTCCGATACGTACTCGGCGATCTCTGACGCCGCTTCTAGAGCGCATTCAGAAAAATTACCGAAAGCATCGATGAAGCTGACATTGAAGAACGATGCCAGCATCCTGCTCGACGATTGATTCATAAACTTGGCGCTCGGAAGAGCGATGATGATGGATTTATATGGGTCTATACACTCGAGGAACTCTTTTTTAGATAGAAGACTATCGGGGCAAAGTATTTCCGATGGCGATATTTTGGATATCGCCGATAGGATATCACTGTAATTGATCTCTTCGACGTAGAAACGCCCCGTCGAAACATCGGCGTACGCTATTCCAAGCCTATCGCCGAATCTATTCGAAATTGCGAAGAGAAAATTATTATTTTTCTCTTGGAGCATGGACTGCTCGATGATGGTCCCACTCGATACGATGCGGACGACTTTTCGATCGATCGGCCCCTTACATCCTCGTGATTTGGCCTCCGCTGGAGTTTCCGTCTGCTCGCAAATCGCCACCCTGTGCCCATTTTTAACGAGCTTCGTTAGATACATTTCGTGAGCATGCCAAGGGATACCACACATCGGAGCCCCCTGTCTTTGCGTCAAAACCAACCCGAGCTCCTTGGAAGCCTCAACCGCATCCTCAAAGAAAAGCTCATAAAAATCTCCGAGCCTAAAGAGCAGAAAGCAATCCGGATGTTCCCGTTTAATGGCCCCATATTGCTTCATCATCGGAGAATCTGGAACGCCGTTACTCACCGTTTGTCATGGGGGCTGTATTCAATAGAGACCCATTGGATATTACGAGATACCCCACTGAAAGGGAAGCAAAAATCTTTAAACGCTTGGCTTACCATCAATACTGCCTGCCCTGGATTCCTCACTTGGCTTGAGTATGGAACTGTTGTATTGTAGTGGGCAAAACTCTGATTATCTGTTGACGTCGTATGACTTACCTAGCCTTTTTGGTTGAATTGTTATTCGTTGCCGTCGGTGTGTTTTTTATTTTGGCGTTGAGGGGGTTGTCTTCTGCATCCACCTCGCATAGAGGGAATATGTATGGGGCCGCTGGGATGCTCATCGTCATATCTTTCCCGTTATTGAGTTGTATCTTTTGGAGCGGTTCACAGGCACCTGGCTTTCACTATCTCTTAACACTATTGGCAATATCGGCTGGAGGAGGCATTGGATACCGCATCGCCAAGTGCACCGCCATGACCGATCTTCCCCAATTGATAGCGGCATTTCATAGTCTCGTCGGATTGGCCGCGGTTTGTATCGCGGTTTCTGTGTATTTAGCGCCAAACCTGCATAAGATCTCGGTGGGAAATGATGGCCTCATACCATTCGCCAATGCCATCGAGATGTCGGTGGGGGCGACGATCGGTGCCCTAACCTTCACGGGTTCCGTCGTGGCATTCGGGAAACTTCATGGCCTGATCCGGAGGGCATTGATCTTCCGGGGGCAGCATAAGATTAATCTTTTATTGGGAATAGTTATACTACTCCTTATTGGATTATTCTCGTCGTATCAATCGGCCTGTGTCTTCACGATTCTCCTGATACTGGCGTGTTTGATTGGATACCTATTGATAATGCCAATCGGGGGAGCCGACATGCCCGTCATCGTCTCGATGTTGAACTCGTATTCAGGGTGGACGGCCGCGGGGATAGGATTTACACTGAACAATACCCTCCTGATCATCGTGGGCGCTTTGGTCGGGACTTCTGGGGCCATCCTTAGCAGCATCATGTGCCGTGGCATGAATAGATCTCTCTTTAACGTGATCATTGGTGGGGTAGGCACATCTTCTGGAGCTCAACAGAGCGATACATCACAGAGAAGAGACGTAAAAGTGTGCAGTGCAGAGGATGCGGCCTACATCATCCAGAATGCTGGATCGGTCATTATAGTCCCAGGATACGGAATGGCCGTGTCACAAGCCCAGCATATCATTCGCGAAATGGCGGATGCCTTGAAGAAGAGAGATATCACGGTAAAATACGCGATCCATCCTGTGGCGGGGCGTATGCCCGGGCATATGAACGTTCTGTTGGCCGAGGCGAATATTCCGTATGAAGAAGTATACGAACTCGATGACATCAATCACGAGTTTTCGAATACGGACGTGGCCCTAGTTATTGGGGCCAACGACATTACGAATCCCGCAGCCAAAACCGATAAGACTTCCCCAATTTATGGGATGCCTGTGCTCGATGTCGAGAAAGCCAAGACAGTGTTATTCATTAAGCGATCCCTTGGCGCCGGATACGCCGGCATAGATAATCCACTGTTCTGTTATGGTAATACTATGCTGGTGCTGGGCGACGCCAAGAAGGTTTCAGAAAGTATCCTGAAAGAGATGCAGAGCGATCATTAGGGTTACACTACACTCAGATTAGCTAACAGCCAGTATGCTTAAATATCTTACACTCACGCAATTTGACAAACACGTAGATGCTCATGAGTATACAGTTAACTTCCCACAAAGTCAGCCATAGTATATGAACCTGGGCTTTGTGTAATCAGCCATTTTGCAATCATAATTGCTCCTCGCGCAAATCCCTCTCTGGAATATGATTCATGCCGCAGTTTTAGACTCTCCTGGGCATTCCCGAAAGTCACCTCGTGCGTGCCTATTTGATTGCCGAACCTTTGGACCGCATAGCCTATTTCTCCCTTCTTCCTCGGTTCATCCGTGCCGAATCGCGTGAATTTAGCAACCTCTTGGAAACACTGGCCCCTAGCCTCGGCTATCGCCTTACCCAGCATTATGGCCGTCCCAGATGGAGCATCGTTTTTGGCTCCATGGTGAATATCAAGAACTTCAACCTCGAAATCCATGTCCACCAGTTTAGCCGCCGTAGAAACAAGCATTCTCAAAATGGCTACCCCAACACTCATGTTGGAAGACACGAATATTGGGCAACACCGAGAGAGAGAGTTTATTAATTCGTCTTGAGTGGGGCCGAGACCAGTCGTCCCGATGACGATGGGGACACATAACCCCTCAGCCAACTCGAACGACAACATTTCGTGGGTCGCCTCTGGTGATGAGAAGTCAATGACGACCTCGGAATCGTTAAAAAGATCGGATATCGGGCAACCTCTAGAAACCGTCCCACGGATCTCGCATCCCATCTCCCCAGCGAGACCAACGACCAAGCTACCAACTCGGCCATTGGCCCCCAATACCGCGAGTTTCATCCCCAGAAACTGCTAGGTCTAAAACGGGATATCATCTTCTACTGGGATCTCTGCGGGCGAGGCATCGACCCTACTATTTCCGCTCTCCGTTTCTCCGTCATTTCTCTTGGCATCCAGGATAACGAGTTCTCCCCTGAACTTCCCGAGAACTATCTCAGTTGTAAAGCGTTCGTTACCAGCCTGATCAGTCCATTTCCTGGTCTGCAATTGTCCCTCTATGTACAGTTTGGTACTCTTCCTAACGTATTTCTCAACAATCTCCACTAGTCTCTCATTGAAGATCGAAATTCTATGCCATTCGGTCTTGTCCTTACGTTCGCCCGTTACCTTGTCTTTCCAGACATCGCTCGTCGCTAGGCTAAAGGACGTTACTTTCGATCCGTCGGGCATAAATCTCACATCTGGATCCTTCCCAAGATTACCGATCAATATTACCTTATTTAGAGAACCGGCCATTCTGCTATCTCTTCTCGTTTGTGGTCATCACGGTGGGTATTATAACACTCATTTGACTAAAGGTAAAAAAACTTTGTTCTGCCCGGCCAAATTGTATATTGATGTACCGTTAATTGTTGTGAAAAACCGTCAGTGTCTATCTGTTGACCTCTCGACAATTTTCCCCTATTAAAGTGCACTGTGGTTAGGAATTGGCCCTGATTGGATCATCTTTTTCCCATGAACTTACCAGGGTTTTACTACGGTGTTTTTGACATGTGGGTGGGAATTGTGTTAACCTACCGTGTCGGCCATTGATACTGGCCCCAAAAAGTTTGCGGGTTCGTGATCCGGTGCTAGGCTTGAGCGATACGTCTAGAACAGCTCTGTGCCTGTGCTTCAGTGCTCCTGCCAACAATTCTTTTTGTGGGTGAGTATATGTATTGCCCGGATGGCGAAATTGGTAGACGCGCACGCTTCAGGTGCGTGAGAGGGAAACCTCGTGGAAGTTCGAGTCTTCTTCCGGGCACCACTCCATACTAAGCACCGTGTCTTTGACCATGCATAGCCCCTGAAGACTCTACTCAGCGATATTTACCTCCAAAACGAAAGCCTCGGTAAACCCCCGGGGGAATCCGGATAACCACCGTAAGGAGGGAGCCCTTTTTATTTGATCTTTGGGAACATCTGGTGAACTCCGAACATCGATGCTAAGTTTACCACAGAAATACGCCGTTCCTTCCACAGGGCACCACGGACGTGGCCTGTCGTCCAACGTGTATTCCGCACTCTCGGGGTAATGATTGTTCCACACATATTGCGGAGGATGCCCGTCCACATAATAATTCATTCTAAATGTCATTTGCCCATCCTGAGGGGCTCCAAGCCCGAGCAGAAGTTCGCAGATCCCTTTTTGCACTTCATCCGAGTTCTCTAATGTGGATTTTCCTTGCATTGATGGAATGAGCCCGTTCCAATCGATCGGCAGCGAATCAGCCCTCCCCTTCAGCGGGAAGGCCGCCTCCACCTCGAAGAACACTCTTCGAACCTCAAAATCAATCACTTCCTGAGAGATTGGAGATGGTGCCGCTAGTTCTGGCCCATCACCTGCAACGGCTAACTGCAACCCAGCCACCTCCCACACCACGGCCAAAACCAGGCCACTTACCGGCCACCTGACACTAATTCGCTTGTTCATTCACGAGCTCCCCAAGCTTCGTTGCAATACCTTTAGTGTAAGCCTCGCATCATCACTCTGTCAATCCGAAAAGTTGCCGCATAATTGTTTTAATTATCGCAACTTTCATCGTCCGTATCTAAGAAGGAATCATGATGGCGAGGCTTGCATGGGACCGGTCATCAACGGAACCAATACAGGCCCCGTCATTGGTTTCCAGTTGACGGACGTTTTGGATGGGAACCAGGGCGAGCCTTGCGTGGAACCGATCGCTTATGGAACCAACCCATGCCGTCCTTAGCTGCCAAGTATCCGGTGATTCCGATGGTGGCCAGGGCAATGCCCCCAAATATGCACAAAGTCTGCACGTCCAGCAATCTTCTCCTGGGACAGAAATCCATAGCTGGAACTGTGGGGGCGTGAGAGACACCAGGCCATACCGGTGCAGCGGGCCCCCACTGATTCATGGAGTAAACTGGATAGTCAACTCCATTAATTCTAGCGAATAGAGAGACTTGCCCGATTACCTGAGAGTTGTTTTCTGTAAGTTGGCACGGGTCCATCGCTCCTCCATCGCTCGTCACAAGAAAACTACTCAAAGTAGCTGCTATTATTAAATTTCTACTAATATTCATATAATTATCCTCCCTCTGATAATCTTACTTGCCGAAAATCAATATCAACGGCTCTAATATAAGGATATAATTTGTTGCAAATTATGTCAACTGTTTTATAGCAATCTATATCGAGAGTGTTCTATAGCAGGGTTAAGAAGATGCCCTCAGTAATCTATCGTTTATTCCGATCCCCAAACCTTGCTGAGGAATCGACATCACGGCAATGCCTGTATATTTCGATGGATCATCCAACGTTTTCAAAGCGCTATAAAGATTTCGTGCGGCTTCTGCTAGGTCGCCTGTTTTACTCAGGTTAATATCACATTGAAGGACATTTTCCCCAAAGCCTATAAAGGCTTCATTCCCAATTGGATAAGCCGCGTTGATTCTTAGTGCCAGCTTTGGAGAGTAGTGTCTTGGCATCATTCCAGGGGCTTTAATAGTTATACCGCTCCCGGAGCTCTCCTGAATAAGCTTGTTGGTGCGGTATAACTCATCATCCAGTGAATCTTGAATACTCTGCCCCAAGAATTCTTCTAAATTCTCCTGCGTAACTCCCCCATGTCGCAATATGATATAGGGATAAACCGTCGTATCTAGTATCGTAGATTCGATGCCGACGGTGCATGGACCACCATCCAAGATGAGCGGAATCTTCGGGCCGATATCGGATGCGACCATCGCTGCCGTCGTAGGGCTGATGGAGTTCGATGTATTGGCACTGGGAGCCGCCAATGGCCCCCCAAACGAATCTATCAAATCTAGGGCCATTGCATGGGATGGACAACGAATGGCTACTGTTCCCAGGTTTGCCGTGGCGAAACGTGAGATATGCGTTTCTCCCATAGGCAATACGATAGTTAACGGCAGCCTCACTACATGCCAAAAATAATTCACTAGCTCCATGGCTTCGTCGGAGAAAATAGCGATTCGTCGCGCCATCTCTAATCCAGAAACGTGTATTATTAAGGGGTTGCAGGAAGGCCTTCCCTTGACCTGGTAAATACGTTGTATCGCCGAATCGTTGGTGACATCCGCGAAGAGGCCGTACACCGTCTCGGTTGGGGCCGCGACGACATCGCCCGCTCTCAGCAACTCTACGGCCTTATTTAACATCAAATCTCCACGCGCGAAGTTTTGACGAGAATCCATCTTTCGGAATCGTATTTTCTTTCAAAAATCCAGGAATGCAATACATTCCTATAGATCTTTTTGGGATTATCGAAGGAGACGTTCTCGGAATTGAGGATCGCACTCATCTGAGAGACCTCGAATGACACGAATAATTTTGCCTTGGTGACCAACATTTGTACTTTATTGAGAGTCGTCCTAATATGCTTGATCAATATTTCCTGCTTTAAATTAAGATCCTTCCGCTTTTGTATTTGCTCGACGAATCCATTGTACAGTGGGGTGGACAACTCTGCCTTCAGCACATCACAATCGGCCATGGCGAAAGCGTTGAAAACAGTATTGAAAGTAGATTCAGCTTCAACTAAAAAGTCCTCGATAACAAAATTGGGAAACTTCTGTCTCACCAGCATTTCATCGTGGCTTGGATCCTTGCCGCGGGCCACAACAGGAGCCGCCCTTGCTAATTGTGCGGAAATTTGACTCTTGAGCCCCAGCCCAAGGCACGAAACATTCTTCGTTTTACCCAATTTTTGAAAGAGGGAAAAAAAGATTAGAAGAGATAGCGCCGCCAAAATAATGGTAATCATAAAATCCTTCAAAAAAAACAAACCCCAACAACATATGTGTGAATCTGGCTATAAGCCGGGTTCTGTCCGGAGAATACTCTCCTGATTGATCATTCATCTGGGCTTACCGTTACCGATAAGCTCGAGCGACCTACCCAGGTGACGATGGCCATGGGCACGCCACGAATCGGATTCTAGTCACCTCTATTTGGTCTTGCTTCAGGTGGGGTTTGCAATGCCATCCTTGTTGCCAAAAATGCGGTGCGCTCTTACCGTCGCCTTTTCACCCTTACCTTCATTCCGAAGAATCGAGGCGGTATATTTTCTGTTGCACTTTCCCTACCGAGACCCTTTCGGATCCCGACGCCGGACGTTATCCGGCACCTTGCCCACACGAAGCCCGGACTTTCCTCTACGATGCAAACACACCGCAGCGATCAATCACCAGATTCACACGCGGCCATTATAGCACGTTCATGCGGCACACGGGAGCGGAATAACTCAAACGATTGTCCCGCACCCTGGTCCCTAAAGCCGCTACGGGTTGGGGGTTGGAGGTGTCGGAGGGGGAACTTCCTCCTGTGGATGTCCCTGCTGATGTGTGGGAACCCGGGAATAGTTTCTGAGTACATCGTCCACCTGCGGGAATAGGACCTGAGATCCGTCCATGGGGACTAATTGGATCCTAATTATGGCTTGATCGAAACCAGGTATCGCCCCTGGGCTAAGGATGATGGAATGGGCGTCTGCTTGCAGAAGCTGCTCATTCCCTTTTAATCTCTGCTTCCTCTGTTCCAGCCAGTGTTGGTTGGCAGGCGTGCCTGCTACGAACAATGTGTACCTCCATGCTTCTGTGATAGGGTTCCCGAGACTTTCTTGTGTGAGCGTTTTCTCTTTTGCCATTCGCTCTAAGGCTGGTTCGATGGGGAGACTTGCGGGAGCTATCATATTGACCTCTTTGATGTTTTCGGCTGAGACTGGTCCGCCTATTATCTCTGCCAGACCGGTCCTCGGGGGGGGAGGTCTCGTTCGCCCGGTTTTGGCTTCTGGTGGAAGAACCATGGTTAGAACACCCTCCCTGTATTCCAGCGGGTTTGGTGTAAATGAGACTGGGGTCCCCTGAAACTTGTACCATGCTTTACCTACGTGTCTCCTGCCCCCGGAGGTGGGGATTATATGTGTTTGTCCGTGATCCAGGACAAAGTATCCTGGGCTCTCTCTGTTTACATCGGGATCAACTGGGTGGCTGGCCGCTATATCTTTGAGGGGCAAGACCGTATTCGACGATTCTAGCGCTTCTCCTTGTTTATTTTGGTTAAGATGGAGTCGCAACTTTGACGAGTGTTCCTGGAACGGGTTGAAGGGGATACAGATGGGGATGATGTCGTACGCCTCCATTTGGATCCACTGCTGGAGAGCAGGTTGTACCTTTACGAGTTGGCGGGAGGGGGCGCTTTTCATCTGCATCAACCAACATCTGGCCAGGATTGATGAAGTTCGCTCCTGAGGGAGACCGTCTCCTTGGGACGACTTATTTGCTAGCCACTCGAATGGCGCTACGAATGCGCTCCTCTGCTCTATGCTTCTTTGCAAGATCTGATTGGCTTCCTGTTGGTGGATTTCTATTTGTTCCTGCAACTGTTTGAGCCGGGCTTCTGCCTCTGCAATTTCCCTCTGCTCTCTGTTGTCCTGGGTCGGTGGATTAACCGTAGCTGATCTAATCTCGTCTGCTTGGGATCTAATATTGTTCAGTTCCGCCTGGGCTCGGTCTTTGTTCTCTTTGATTGTCTGGAGTTCTTCGACTAACTGGGATTTCTGGTTCATCGCGGTTTGGGAGGACAATCTTATCCTTTCCTCCTCTTGCTGCGCTGCAGCCGCCTGAGTGAGAGCCTCTTGCTTTGCCACCTCCGCTGCGCCCTTGTCCTTCTCCGCTTCTTTCTTCTGCTGCCCAAGGATCTCGATGTCTTTTTCCAGTTTTGCTTTGTTGCCGGCAAGGGTCTCTAATTCCCCTTTGAGACTTTCTATATCGGCACTTGCCTTTTCCGCTTCCGTCCTTCTCTGTGCAAGGATCTCAATGTCTTGTGTCAGTTGTGTTTTTTTGCCGGTAATGGTCGTTAGTTCATTTTCGATTGTTGCTAGTTCATCTTTTGCCGCCTGGGCCGCTTTTTGTGTCTCAGTCCGCTCGGACTGCTTGGCCTTGATCTCGGTTGTAATTTGCTCTAGGTTGCTAGCCTCGGTTCTGCAGCTCTCTCCTAATTTGGATAGTTGTTGAGATGTATTGGTTATTTGTCCTTCGATTTCCCTTAACTGCTGTCCCTTTTGGGTTTTGTCGAGCTCTGTTTTCCTGACTTCTTCCTGCGCTGCGGCTCGTTCCTTTTCCTCTTCTTCCTTTCTTTGCGCAAGGTTCTGGATGTCCTTTTCCAGTTGCTCTTTTTCGCCTCTAAGGGCCCCTAATTCCGCTTTGAGACTTTCTATATCGGCGCTTGCCTTTTCCGCTTCCGTCTTTCTCTGGGCGAGGGTCTCGATGACTTTTTCCGTTTGATCTTTGGTGTCTCTAAGGGTCCCTAATTCCTCTTTGAGTCTGTCTAGGTCAGCTTTTGCCACCTGGTTTCCTGTTTGAGCCTCAGCCAGCTCGGTCTTCTTGGCCTGGATCTCGGTTTTAATTTGCTCTAGTTTGCTAGTCTCGGTTCTGCAGCTCTCTCCTAAGTTGGATAGTTGTTGAGATTTATTGGGTATTTGGCCTTCGATGTCCCTTAGTTGCTGCTCCTTTTGGGTTAATTCGAGCTCTACTGCTTTGACTTGTATCTCGATACGTTCCTTCTGCGTTTTCTTCTCTTGCATCTGCTGGTCTATGTTATTGAGGTCGGTCTTTCGTTGGGAGAGTTGTGATTTGATCTTGGTCAGTTCTGCGACTTTCTCTTCCGCTTCTTTGTTTGTACATGTTGTCACCTCTTTCTGTTTGTTGCTTAGCTCTGCGAGAGCCTTCTGTTGCTCTTCGATTGCTTTTTTGCCCTGATCTTGTTTATTTCGTAATGCCTCTACTTCATTCTCGAGTGTTTTCTTTTGTTTATTGACTTTCTCGATTTCTTCTTCTAATGATTGTTTCTGACTTTCATAGGATTTTATGTGTCCTTGTAATTGTTGGCTTTGTGTTTGCTTTTGTGTTACTTGGGCCTCTAGGTCTTTGTTGGTTTTTTGTAGATCGCTGTTCTCCCTTTCGATGGCGTCGTGCTGTTGTCGTAGCAAATTCCTGTCGTTTTCTAGGGCTCCTTTTTGTGTTGTGAGAGATGCCATTTCTTTGTTGATGCTCTCTTTTCTCTGTTCTGCTGCTATGCTTTCTGTTTGTTTTTGATGCATCTCCTGTTCCACTCGGGTCTTTTCCTGTTCTTGTTTGCTGAGTTCTGCTTTGAGCTTACTTATTTGTGATTGTAGGTTTATTTTATTTTGGTTGAGTTGTGCTATTTCTTGTGTGAGGTCGGTGATTTCTGCTTGTTTCTGATTTATGTCTCTCTCTAAGGCGGCGTTGCTGATTGTCTTATCTATTCTCTGTTGTTCTAGTCTCTGTATGTTAATGTTAAGCTGTTCGATTTGTGATTTGAGTCTTTCTGCCTGCTCTTGCTGGTCTTTAAGTTTGACTTTTGTGATATCGTCTTTCAGCGGAATCGATTTGGGTGTCGGAGATGTGCTTGGTGGCTGTTGTTTCACAGGGGGAGCTTTTGGGGGGGTGGGGTCCTGTGCTATTTGTCCTTTATTTTGTTGGGTTGGTTGATTCACTTTCGTAAGTGGAGTTGTGCTTCGGGTGTTTTTCATTGACTGAGACAATGATTTCTGGGTTCCGCCAGTACCTTTCGCTTCTAATTCGTATTTGGGTTTGGGCTCGTTACGGCCGCCCCAGAATTCTCCCACGTGGAATTGTGTGAAGTAGATATTGATGTCTGCTATTGATCGGTCTAATTTTGCCTGCGGTGAATCTCCCTTCACTCTATTGCCTATATCTGCTATTATCTTTTGAATGGAGTCGTTGGTCCTATTTTGTTGGATTGAAGCGCTGATTATGAGTCCAAACAGCCAATTGATATTTTGGCTGTTCATGTTTTCAGGAATATTAATCGTTCCTAGCTGCAGCTTCTTGTTGTCCGTGCTTGTTATTTTGAACCAATTATCCGCTATGCTATCGATTTTAATTCTTCTAAGGATGTCATCGATTTGTCGCTGTTGTAATGATTTTGCTATGACACCGGCATCTATAAGCGCTTCTATGTTTTCTTTCATGGATCTCCCGTCTAGGGATGTCTTGTTTAGTTCTATTTTCCATCTTTTCCTGTTTGCTTGTTCTAGATAATCCTGCATTGCGGGGAATGCGTCAGTTGTAATGAGCACCGCGAGAGTTGTTAGGAGTGTTTTTATTCTTAATATTTTCATTATGGTATTCCGTGTGGGTCATTGTGCTACTTTCTATTTTATCATGGATAATTTTTTTTGTCATTGTTTGATTTGATTATGGATCGATATGCTCGGAAGCTTCAATAACAACGTACTTGTTTATCAAACTAAGTATGCAGAAAAAATCGTCTACAGACGGCTTCTGAGTCAGTTTGTTTATCTTAGTTTAATGTATCAGCCTGTGAGAGTTTGTGGGTTCGGCTACCCGCTGATCGTCTTCAACGAGAATCGTTTCGTTAAACCTGTTATGATTCCACGTGAGCAAGATTTAAGATTTTACTAACATGACTACTTCGAAAATATTTGCCGATATCTCAGAATGTTTAAGTTGTGGATTGGTATCGAGGGCGAAGTTATTTAGGAGAGTGTGTGGGAATAGAGTAATCGATCTCTGTTTACACATGCCGTCCTATACCATCGAGAAAGTATACACCGAGCAATTAACAAGGAGCGCCATCGGGAAGATAGTCACCACCAGGATATGCGTCGAGCACGTGGAGAGATCGTTCCCACGCACCAGTCGACCATCGATCGTACTCGGGAGGTGTGGAAATGATATCGTTGAAGTCTTACTCTTTAATTATGAGTCTCCATCACATATTCACAAATCTTTCCCCGTGGGGCAGACCGTCTTCATAAGCGGCAAGCTGTGCGAATCTTATAAATATAATTTTCAGTTCGTAAATCCCGAGAGATTGGCCTCTCAAGCCGCCGCCATAAATGCCTCTGGATTTTTTAATATTTATCCATTGACTACCGGGATCTTTCAAAATTCTATTTATGGGGCCATGAGGGGTGCCCTGAGATGCCTCCATGATTCGGACATACCAGAATGGTTGCCAGACGAAGTATTGGCCGCCAATAATTTTCCCAATTTCCCCGATGCGATTACTGAGATTCACCAGCCAAAATCCATGAGGCTCTCAGAATTGGCGACACCTGCTCAACGTCGGCTTTGTTTCGATGAACTATTGGCAGAGCAGATAGGCATTAGTGTATCGAATTATACGGATCAAGTGGCCATACCGATTCAAAATGATAAAACTCTGATTCATAAATTGTTGCAGATATTGGAGTTTTCGCTGACCAAATCGCAGGAGAATGCTCTGACAGAAATACTGGCTGATATGTCTTCAGAGAAGAGGATGATTCGGCTGCTGCAGGGAGACGTCGGCTCCGGAAAGACGATCGTCGCGGTTCTGGCAATGCTCTATGCCATTGAAAGTGGGTACCAGTGCGCCTTCATGGCTCCCACAGAAATATTGTCACGCCAACACTATAATCTCATCACAAGATATTTCGATCAATTATGGGTTGGGACGGAGTTACTGACCGCCAATGAGAAGGGGAAAACGAGGCAGAGGATATTGGCCAACATCGAAACCGGGGCGGCGAAGGTTCTGATAGGTACACATGCCATCCTGACTGGGTCTGTGAGGTTTCAAAATCTAGGGCTTGTCATTATCGATGAGCAACATCGCTTCGGAGTGGATCAGAGACTGCAACTCATCGATAAGGGCCAGAATCCGCACATCCTGAGCATGACGGCGACCCCAATACCCAGGACGATGATCATGGCATTCTACGGGGACATCGCGGTTTCCTCGATTACGGAAAAACCAGCTGGACGTGCACAGATTACCACTAGTTCTGTGCAGATCGGCAGACTACCGGAAGTCGTGAAATCTATCGGCAATATCATTACCCAGGAGCAAAAAGTATATTGGGTTTGTCCTCTCATCGAAGAAAGCACGAAGGTGGACTATACGTGCGTCATCAATAGATTCAACCATTTGAAAGAGTGTTTCCCAAATGATGTTCAGATGTTATACGGCAAAATGAAATCCTGTGAAAAGCAGGAGATTTTTCAGAGCTTCATGGAGGGGAGGTCACATATCCTGGTCTCAACAACGGTGATCGAAGTCGGGGTCGATATCCCGGATGCGACCGTCATGATCATAGAAAATGCGGAGAAATTCGGGCTCTCACAACTGCATCAGTTGAGGGGGCGTGTGGGACGCGGAACCCTGCCATCATATTGCATCCTGGTGTATGATCCAAAGCTATCCTCCAGAATTTCGATGGATAGAATCCGCGCAATAAAAAGCAGCAATGATGGATTTTATATTGCAGAAAAAGATTTACTTCTGAGAGGAGGCGGCGAAATACTCGGCACCCGGCAAAGTGGACAAAAAAAATACAGAACGTTCGACGTAAATAATCCGGACAATCAAACTGTCATATACGAGACGTTGAAGCAAACATCCGCGTTGGCCGCGAAAATAGTGGATCAGGGGAATACTGATGCATACAAGCTTCTGTTAAATATATTTGGCGCAGAAAAGATAACGAATATTAAACAATCGTTTTAAGAGGTGTGTTACAATGAGGGCATGGGGTGTGTTTGTGCCGGGGCCGTCTGATGTTCAAAGAAAAAAGTGATATTTTAAAATTATTGTGTTGCCTGCTTGCGATTGGATTGTTTTATCAACTGGGATGCCAGATAGTTCAGTTGTTGCATAAAAGCGGCCATTACATATCGACGAAGGGACTGTCGGAGAGAGTCGTCGAATCCGATCTGGCGATCCTGAATATAAAAATCATACATGAAACCGATAAGATTAAAGCGGTTGTAGAAAACCGCAAGAAAGACAAAGAGTCTGTTATGTCAGTACTCCGGAAAGTAGGCATCGAGCCATCGGAGATACAAGAGTTGCCGATGGATGTTTATAACCATTCAGGAGATAAAAAGGATGCTTTCCGAGTTACAGATACCATCAGAATAAGAACAAAAAGAGTCGAGATCGTGAAAACTATAATAGAGAATCTCCTAAAGATAGATCTTTCCGATACTGGGTATATTGATACCGACGAATCGTATTATTATACCGATATGAGCAACCTCAGAATCGAGATGCTGGAGGAGGCCGCCAAAGATTCGAGAGATAGAGCCCAAAAGATAGCAAAATTAATGGATAGTAAAGTTACGAATATCAAAAATCTGGCGACCGGGCCTTTTTCCATCGTTCCTGCCGATTCATCGGCGGATAATGAATACAGATGGGGTGGTAACGATACCCCACAAAAGAGGGTGAAGGTAGTCGTCAACGGCTCATACGAAGTGGAATAGGAGAGATAACTCGCCTCTCCCGAATCCTTCTGCATCAGAATCGGTGGCGAGGGGACGAAGGCCGTCAGAATAGCCCGAGGAATTACGGGGACTGCTTTCGGCAACACTTCTGGTTGCCACCATGGTTCGACGTATGTT
Organism: Holosporales bacterium; assembly: GCA_031258145.1. Taxonomy (GTDB): domain Bacteria; phylum Pseudomonadota; class Alphaproteobacteria; order RUG11792; family RUG11792; genus JAIRNI01. The sequence goes on along the minus strand of JAIRNI010000013.1, from coordinate 4,185 downwards.
ACAATACATTTGATTATCGAGTAATCGAGATCTTCCTTACGAATGCACGACAAGTCATCCACCGGCCGGAGTGAATCCAGTCAAGTAAGCGGAACAGCAGCTTCGTCTCGTTTGGCACGTCAAAAGCGAGATGGTAATATTCCTCCGACCGTCTGGCAAATCGGAATCATGATGTTCCTGGTGAATACGGCCTTCGTCATGACCTATAGTTTCTCCGGGCTCTATTTGAAGCACGTCATAGGCGTTTCCACCATTTTTATTGGCGTTTTAGAGGGGCTCTGTGAAACGATCTCTCATCTAATGAAACTTCTTTCGGGAATGTTGAGTGATTACTTAGGTAATCGTAAGAAGATCATGATATGCGGGTATATCCTATCGGTCTTGAGTCGCCCTCTAATGGCGATTTCCACGAGTTTTACTCTGGTATTTTCCGCGAGAGCAATCGAGAGACTTGGAAACGGAATACAGGCGTCGCCCAGGGATGCCATCGTGGCGGACGTTGCTCCCAGGAAACGGATTGGGGCATCGTATGGTCTAAAGCGGAGTCTAGCATATTTGGGATCCGTATGCGGCGGGATTCTCGGATTCTACGTCATGAAGTGGACGGGAAACAATTATCGACACGTTTTCGCAGTAGCGTCATTCCCCGCGATCCTCGCATTCTTGATCCTATTATTCTGCGTTAAGGAACCTAAGCGTTTTGATCACCCGGCGATCACATCGGAAGCCCCCATGCCATCCCCAAAGCTCAAACCAAAGTTTTCATTTAAAAGCTTCAAATATCTGAGTTCAGTCTTTTGGTTACTAATGCTCATCGATTTCATCTTCATGATGGCTCGGATGAATGAAACGTTCCTGATCCTGCGGATGAACGAGGGATTTCAACCGGATCCGATGTTCGCTCCCATCGTGATGATTGTCTTCAATATCGGGACATCGATATCGTCGTACCCGGTGGGTATCGCCGGTGATCGTCTCGATAGAATTAAGATTTTATTCATTGGGATGGCGTTCCTCGTCATCGCGGATATCGTTATGTTTTCCGCGATGTCTAAGCTCATGATGTATATAGGAATCCTTTTCTGGGGAATGCAGCTCGGAACCACTCAGAACGTCTTCGTATCCTTAATCGCGGAGAAGGTTCCTGAGGATCTCAGGGGAACGGGTCTTGGCATATACTGGCTCATCAATGCGATCTCCGCATTCATCGCCGATACATTGGCAGGTTATGTGGCTCATCACGTTTCACTAAATTGCATCTTTGTCTCGAGTGGAATAATTGGCGTTACGGCCCTATTGGTCTTGGCACTAATAGTGAATGTCCTGCAGCACGGATTTAGGAGTAGAAAACGGTGATTAATATTCAGGTATTAAAAGATAAGGTTGAAACATTCGCGGAATCCGATATCGATTCATTGAATGCAGAGAAAGTGTTGCATGTGGTCGCCAGGGTTATAGAACTATTGAATAGTGGACGCATTAGAATCGCCGAAGAAATGGATGGCACTTGGATCGTCAATACCTGGATCAAACAGGCCATCCTCCTTGGCTTCAAGTTCAGGAAGGCGGTATATCAATGCTACGATGGATTCGATAAATTTGGCTTGCTATCGATGGACTCCGATGATCCACCAAGATATAGGAAATCTCCGGGCGCCATCATTCGAGAGGGAGTATTCATCGGCCAAAACGCCGTCATCATGCCGAGTTACATTAATATTGGGGCGTATATCGGCGACGGGACCATGGTTGACATCAATGCAGCCATTGGCTCGTGCGCTCAAATCGGCAAAAATTGCCATATTTCAGCATTGGCTTGCATAGGCGGCGTTTTGGAGCCAGCATCTGCAAGACCAGTCATCATCGGCGATGGCTGCTTCATAGGTGCCCATAGCTCCATACTGGAGGGCGTCATCGTCGAATCCAATGCCGTCATCGCCGCGGGGACGACGATCTCAGCATCGACAAAGATCATCGATCGCCAGACGGGAGAAATCACGCACGGTACCATCCCTGCGGGCTCCGTCTTGATCTCGGGCACTTATCCCAGTGGGAATTTGAATATACCGTGCGCCATCATCATCAAGAAAGTTGACGACACCACCCGCGAGAAAACCAGCATCAATGAGATACTGAGAGTTTTCTAGAATAAACTTCTTGCAATGGCCTAATAGAGACAGCTGCATAATAGCTCGGTCACCTGCTGGCTCTATTGGTCTACTACTCGTATGCTTTTCAAGCATTTAACTCTATTCATCGCTTTTACCATGCAAAAAGGCGCTTAAACTTGACTATAGAACAGGCCGCGGCATTATGCAACGAACTCTGGTTGTCAAATGGTTTGAGTATATAATTAATTCTCTCATATGTGTTTTTAAGAACTAGAATTCCTGCCTTGTTCCCTTGTATTCATTAAGTCTCGTTCTGATTTTCCCCACGACATCTAGCAGATTTGATAATTGTTCAACATAGATCTTGGGTACCCGCTCGAAATTTGAAATTAAATCGCCCAAGATCTTTTTGTATTTTGTAATATCTTCCTTTTTGGCGGCGGAAATATCGTCTGACTTTAAGCTTTGTTCTATTCCTGCCACCAATTGCTCAAGCTGCACCCGTATTAATTCTAATTTTCTTTTGTATTCTGTCAGTAGGGTTTCTAGATTTGGTGCTATGGCAGTCAGCCTATCATTCATGAACAACAAATACTGGCGAGCCACGGCGATGGGAGTACTGGGATTAACCTCAGATAACGCCTTCAGTATCAATGATATCAGTTCGTTCATTGCTTTTTGCTCACCTTCCGGGAGAACACTTGCCAGAGAAAAAGTTCCTCGAAAAGCATCTGCAATTTGCCGGCCGGTCAAAGTGGCGACTGAACTTAATTTAACTAACGATCCAATTGCCCCCCCTTCAAACAAGTTAAAAACAAACTGCCGGAGGCATACCATCATTATGGAATATTCAGTTCTAAGGTTTTCCAGCAAAGAATCCAATCCCCGCAGATTGCCTATGATATCTTCGACCGGAGCCAAATCGAGAAAATTCACAATCATTAGCTCCATAACTTGTATTAAAAAAACCATAGATGGTAAATCGCCAAAATCAATACTGGGACACACCTCTTTTAAATCATCAATGACTACCTGGACCCCTCTACAATTCGGATCTTCGGATGCTGGTGGTGGAGCAGTATCCTTCTTGTCCTCAGGGTTACCATCCTGCGGCAAATCCGGTTTCTTATTCTGAGGCAAAGCCAGAGCCTTCATGATGATTGCTAATTGTTCCTTTACCCCCCGAAGTTCGTCTCTATCAGGCGACTTTGCCACATCCTCCGGTACATTTGCGGTTTCCACCGGCTTCACTTTCTCTACAACCGTCGGCGATTCTTGACGCCATTGAGGAACTGGGGCTTCATGGCTGACCATCAATGGAGGCTCCATCTGTCTTGAATCGTCAGGCTGCGCCGGCGGTTTTCTCGGCTGTCCCTTTGTGTCCGGCGCCGGGCCTGGAAAATCTTGAGGAACTTTAGGATCAACTCTAATCGGGGATTTTACAACATTCGGATGCTTTACAACACTTTTCGGTGGTGGGGGAGTTTTCAGTAGTGTGGGTGGTGCCCGGCCCTCACCGTCTGGATACCCATGGGTTACAGAAGCCGAACCTTGCCCTGGGATACGATGAAATACGATGGGCTCTGTTTTGGTGGCAGTTACTAAGAGGACAAATCCTATGAGGTATTGCAGTACTCGCTTCATTTTAAGATTAGCGCCCCCAGATGACTATTTCTTCCCAATTCGCAGATCCTTTAGTATTTTAAATATAAAAAATTAATAAATTATGAAGCTCAATTTTAATTTTGACAACGCCAAAACGACATGTAGCGGAGCCGAAGCACATGAAAAATTGTCTACGCATTTTCTGAAAATATGACATACCGAGATATAAGAGGTGCTTGCGGGAGCAGCCTTCGGTCACGATGGTTGAAAAGTTTTATGTCAAAAATTCGAGGGCAGGTACTGGGATTAGCATGCATCTGTGCATTCATTCAATAGACCCCTTTCGAATCTAGATAAAGGAAACTAAAAAGTGTAATACAATAAGGGCAAGGTTTAACTACCAAGGTAACAAGGAGGAAGAAACAATTAATTATGTATAGAAGATCAATTGCTACAGAAGGAAGAGATT
>JAIRNI010000002.1 GCA_031258145.1 Holosporales bacterium | reverse complement strand
ACGTTAGATCTAACTCATCTGAATCAGTATTGGTGGCGTATGCTCTTGAATAATTGTCCGTTAACGTGTTATTAACCGAGTTGTGCGAGAATCCCCGTCTAATGCAATTCAATAAACACCCAAGTGTTTATTAAATTCAATATCGAAAAAAATTGCCCGAAGACGGCTTCTGAGCCAATTTTTACGTTAGATCTAGCTCATCTGAATCAGTATTGGTGTCAGATGCCCTTGAGCAATCGTCCGTTCACGTATTATTAACCGGGGTGTGCGAGAATCCCCGTCTAATGCAATTCAATAAATACCTCAGTGTTTATTAAATTCAATATCGAAGAAAAATTGGCCGAAGACGGCTTCTGAGCCAATTTTTACGTGAGATCTAATTCATCCGAATCAGTATTGGTGGCGTATGCTCTTGAGTAATTTTGTCCGTTAACGTATTATTAATCGAGCTGTGCTAGAATCCCCGGGTGGGTGGGGGTTAGGGACGGTGTATACTTAAAATAGCATAAAAAGCTTAATAATACGTTAATTTTCAAGAAATATTTTTTCTGTGTTCTCGGGCTTTATATTTCACCAAACCAAATATACTCAAAATATTGATCAAAAGTATCCGCTACGCTTCTCACTCGTTTCTTTAACGTCCACCTTAACAAAACACAGTGCACTTTTAGGAAAACATTGGTGAGAGGTCAATGGATAGACCCTGAAGGATTTTCAAAACATTTGGCTATATCATGCGTAAAGTAATGAGATCGTCCCCCCTAATTTTGTGGAAGTGGGAGGCAGTTTTTTTGTAGAATGGCGGTGTGCGAATTGATGGCAGTTTTGTCGTTGTAGGGTATCCTCGAGATATGGAAGTTATTTTTTCTGAGACTATTCGGGGCGATGATTTGGATGTGGTAATCGTCGTCGTTTCGGATGATGCCCTCCATTTCATCGCGGATAAATTACGGTCTCTCATCGATGAGAAATCAGTGGAGTATATTCAAACAGCCTGCAAAGAATTGTCTTATAATAAAATTAAAAAATTTGGCTTGATTTCTTTGGATGGGAAATATATCGAGATAATAGTCGCGGGAGCCGGGAAACGAGGAACCTCTTCCAGGGCGAGTATCGAGAAGCTCGGTGGGTACATCTACGACGCCATAAAATCGAAGGGTGCCAAGGTTGGTATATACAACGATGTTGAATCTGAGTTGGATCGAGTCGCGGCCTATTTGGCATCCGGTATTGCCCTGAAGTCGTGGGTCTTCGATAAATACAAGACATCTAAGGTGAGTGAGAATAAGGTAACTAATATAGAATGTCAGAGTTGTTGTGCCCCTATCAATCAGGAAGAATTCGCGAAGTTAACGGCCATTCGAGATGGGGCATTCCTGGTGCGGGAGATGGTAACCGAACCAGCGAACATCATGAATCCAGATAAAATACTGGAGATATCTTTGTCCCTAAAGAAACTCGGAATAAAGGTAACGGTCCTGAAAAAGCGAGATATGGAAAAGCTTGGGATGAATGCGATTTTAGGGGTTGGCCGTGGGAGCGATAATCCAACGTATCTCATCGCCCTTGAATACTGCACTGATAGGACGAAGGATAGAATCGCTCTAGTTGGGAAGGGCCTCACGTTCGATGCCGGTGGCATATGCATCAAGCCCTCCAACAAGATGGGCGATATGAAGGGAGATATGACGGGAGCTGCCGTCGTGATCGGCGTCCTCAAGTCCCTGGCACTGCAAAAGATGAAGACCAACGTTGTGGGGGTCATCGGCGTAACGGAGAATATGATCTCTGGTGGCGCCCAAAGGCCTGGAGACGTCGTCGTCTCGATGTCGAAGAAGACGATAGAGGTGGACAACACAGACGCAGAGGGCAGATTGGTGTTGGCCGATGCCATATGGTATACTCACAAAAAATACAGGCCAAAGATAATGATAGATCTGGCGACCCTCACGGGAGCGATACAGGTCGCCCTTGGTCATGAGTTCGCGGGGTTGTTTGCGAATGACGATGATCTTGCCAAGGATCTGGATTCATCTGGAACGAGCGTCGGTGAGAAGCTGTGGAGACTGCCACTTCATCCATCGTATGAGAAAGACATAAAGTCCGATATCGCCGACATTAAGAATGTTGGATCCGGGAGGGGAGCTGGAAGCATTACGGCCGCCATGTTTTTGAAGGAGTTCGTTCCGGATACAATAAAGTGGGCCCACATCGATATTGCGGCGACGGAATGGGATGCTAAGGACAGGGCTCTCTCTAAGCGGGGAGCCACAGGGTTTGGTGTCAGGCTCCTGAACGATTTTATAGAACGGCGGAGTGAATCTCGCGGAGAAACAAGCTCATGAAATTAACGATCAATCAAAAGATCCTAGAAAAGGCTCTATCCCACGCGAATTGGATTATCGAGAAGAAGCAGACTGTCCCAATCCTCGGATACATCCTATTTCGGGCATCGCAGGAAGACGGAACACTAATCCTCACCGCCACCAATATGGATATGACGATAGTCGATATCCTGCACTGCGATGTTGGTGCCGGTGGATCGTATTGTTTGCCGGCGGGACTCCTCTATGAAATCGTCAGGAAAATCCCATCGGGAGCGAATGTTTGTTTCGAGGCGGCATCCGATCAGAATATCATTAAAGTTACTAGCAGTAAAGCCTCCTTCTCGATTCATCACATGGATAGCGATGGGTTCCCACCGATCGCCTCGGCGGATTACCCGGTATCTTTTGCACTGAACACCAAGACCTTCAAGAAGGCTATAGACGTCGCCAAGGTCGCGATGTTGCAGGATAACACGAGATTCCATCTCAATGGCATTCATATGCATTACGATAACGATCTCGGGCGTAATAATATCAATTTCGTGGCGACCGATCTTTTCAGAATCGCGTGCGTTAATATAGATGCTCCCATCAGTGCCCAGGGTATGTCCCCCATCATAATGTCTAAAAGAACGGTGATGGAATTGATAAAATTGATTGATGGTGGGGCGGAGACGACCGCCAAGGTCTCCGTAGCGGAAAATCGGATTTCCTTCGAATTGGAGGCGCCAGACTCAGTTAAAACTGAATTCAGTTCTCGTTTGATAAATGGATCCTTCCCAGAATACAAGAGCGCTTTGGATGTATCGAATGATAAGATCCTGATAGTGAATACCAGTGATTTTATTGATGCATTGGAGAGGGTCAGCACCGTCGTGACTGATGCGACGAGCTCTGTCAAACTCAATATACATCAAGATAAATTGATTCTCGAGGGTGTGAGCCGAGAATTCGGATCAGCGACGGACGAGATTGCAGCTTCATTCAATGGATTCGAGATGTTTGAGATATGTTTTAATAGTCGGTATTTGCTGGAGATATTAGGACAAATCGAAACTCCGGAAGTAAAATTACTTCTGGCGGAGAGTAATTCATCGGCCATCATTAGCCCAACGGATACATCCGAGAAGCCTGATATAAATATGATCTTCGCGGTTATGCCAATAGAAATCGTGAAAAAATAAGGAGGACTGTATTAATGAAATTCGACAGCCAATTGTTGAATAGTTTACATGAACGTGGCTTTTTGTATCAGTTTACCGATGCCGAGGCCATGGATCGATTGTTCTGTAACGGAGAACAGATCTCTTTTTATATAGGCTTCGATCCGACGGCGAAGGGCCTCCACATCGGACATCTCCTATGGATCAAGCTTGTGGATAAGCTGCAGAGGGCCGGGTTGAGGCCGATTATTCTATGCGGTGGAGCTACTGGCAAGATAGGCGATCCAACATGGAAGGACAAGCAGCGGGTCATGCTCCACGAAAATTCCGTAATAGAAAATGCGGAATCTATCATGCAGAAGTTGAGGCAACTGATATCTTTCGACGTTGGGAATAATCCGGCGATATTGGTAAACAATGACGATTGGCTATCGAAGCTCGGATACATGGAATTTCTCCGCGAATTCGGACCTCTATTCTCCGTCAATAAGATGCTGACGATGGATAGCGTGAGTGCTCGCCTCGAGAGGCAACAGCACCTCAGTTTCCTGGAATTTAATTACATGTTGCTGCAGGCATATGATTTCCTATACCTCTTCGAGAATCATGGATGCCAGATCCAGATCGGGGGCGCGGATCAGTGGTCGAACATGATCTTTGGTGCCGATCTAATTCGCCGTAAGACTGGGGAGCAAGCATTCGGTATGTCTATTCCCCTCCTGACGACGGCCTCCGGGACGAAGATGGGTAAAACTGAGGGCGGGACTGTGTGGCTAAACGAAGACATGACCAGCCCATTTGATTTTTGGCAATATTGGCGAAATGTCGACGATCAGGACGTCCCAAAACTTTTGAGATTATTCACGGATATGGAGCTCCCCGAAGTCAGCGCGGCAGAGAGCATGATCTGCACTAAAGAAATCAACGAATTCAAGATAGAGTTGGCCGATTCAGCGACGAGTTTTGTGCACTCCAATGCCGATTTGGATCGCATCAAATCGATGGCTCAAGGGGTATTCGATGATTCTATTGAGAATACTATTAAGCTAGACGCTCCAATGCAACTCGACGAAGTCCTGGTCAAGGCAAAATTGGCCGAAAGCAAGACAGCCGCCAAGAGATTGATAGAGGGTAATGGAGTCAAGATAGACGATATTACCGCCACGAGTTATACGCAAGTCATTGATAAGGAAAGCATAATATCAGTCGGGAAAAAAAGACTCGTCAAAGTGAGCGTTGCCTAATACAGGGGAACATTGCAGACAGTCCAAAATTTAGTTGACAACAGATAGACTCTCAATTTATCAACAATCGGGTTATAATGAGAGAGATAATTTATAGGAAGAGCGAATGAAAATCAAGCGAATAGAGATACTCATAGCAGTAACGGCATTTTCAGCGTTTGCGGGAGATGGGATAGCTAACTCTCGATCGGAATCAGTATGGAACTAACTTCACCCACCGGGCCCCATACCGCAGAGGCTCTCACGGGCAATCTGGTCTATCATTTTCCCATGAACTTATCGGAATCGCAATTCTTGAGAGACCTCCGGAATTACGACTGTGTCAATAGACCTCTTTCGAAACTCATAAATTGATCTCAAAGTTATAGATTCCTGCAATAAGATTGAATCTTAGCCCATATCTCTTCCTTCTGTAGCAATTGATCTTCTATACATAATTGATTGTTTCTTCCTTCCTCCTTGTTACCTTGGTAGTTAAACCTTGCCCT
>JAIRNI010000019.1 GCA_031258145.1 Holosporales bacterium | reverse complement strand
AAGAAGCAATAAATTATGTATAGAAGGTCAGTTGCTACAGAAGGAAGAGATTTGGACTAAGATTCAATCTTATTGCAGGAATCTATAACTTTGAGATCAATTTATGAGTTTCGAAAGAGATCTAATGGATAGACGCTAACGGATTTTTGCAAAACAGTTAGCTATAAACACATACGTGGTTCCAGAATTGCGGGAGTATAAAACGGCCACTGGTGGAAAGCCGCAGAAAGTACTCTGCAGCTTGCCCTCAACTTCTGTGTGATTTTGCTCTGGAGGTTACTGGGGTACTAATCCAGGAGACACTTTGTCCAAGAAGCTCGTATCCACCCCAGCCTTTTCCAATATTTCACGTGCCTCATCCTTAGTATCCGTGGCCGCCGCCGGCAGACCTGGGCTAACGGCAGCGCCTGCACTGGTATCCACTACTGTCTCACCAGCAGGGGGGGCAATACGGGCCTGAAGGCCTGGAGTGATCGTGAGACCATCTGGGACAACCACTTCTTCATCAGACATTCCAGCATCTTGAGCGGGCTGGACGAACTGGGTTGGTTGAACCACTGGTGGTGGATGTTGGTGATTCGTGCCGAGATGCATTCCGCCTCCCCTTGCGGCGATTACTCCGTCTTTGCCCTCTAGCACGATATTCTGCTTGATGGCTTGATCTCTCATTGCCTGCCTCAAACTGTTGACGCCTTCCTGGGTGACTTTGGTACCGGATACATCGACACATCTCAACTGCCCGAGACCTTGAGCCCCTATTGCGGTTACAAGCAACGCGATACCAGCATCAGTGAACCCAGTATTTCTGAGATTCAATGATGCAACATGCGCCAAATTTATACCACCGATTACCTCGTCTCCAATGTGGGAGTTATTCGATAAAGTGAGAACCACAATTCTGCCATCGTTGATGCACGTTGCAAGAATCTCTTTGGCCTGGTCAATCGTGATATTCGTTCCTGAAACGTCAATGGCCACATTCGGCGAACATGTTCCAAAACTATTCGTTTCTATGTAAGCTGCATAAGCCTGCATGAAATCTTCTAGGTTCCAATCGGTTACTCCACTAAAATCAATCCTACTGTCTTGTTTCGTCTTGGTGCATTCAAGGGCAGCCTGAGACGTCTTTCCAGGACGTATACTATTATTCTGGGAAACAGTAGGAGCGGCAGCGAGAGTTATTTGCGGGGCGGAAGTCACAACAGGAACTACATCTGCTGCTACTTCTATGTCCTTTAATACATCGTCGGTAGAATGTGCCACCGGGAATAAGAAGCATATTAGCGATAGCCCTAATAAAACCGAGGCTTTCGAATTTCTTTCTTTTATATTTATTTTGTTAACATCCATGGGCAACTTCCTTTATCAATTTCTCAATCAGAGTTACAATCCTCACCATTGCATCCTACGAAAATAAAGTTAATATTTAGTTAATAGATTTATAATAATGTTGGTCTTGTCCCATAAATGCCGTAAAAAACTTTTCTCTATAAAGAGCGAGACTCTAAAAAGCGGCAAGATTATTTAGAAAAAACTTCCAATACGTGGTTACCGAATTGCGTGAGTATAGCGCAAAGACGAGGCTTAAATATCCCGACGCTGTTTAAAGGCAGCGATTATTGTCCCCTCATCGAGACCTTCAATGTCACTACCCATCGGCACGCCATTAGAAAGTGTCGTGATCTTTACATTTAGCTCCTTGATCTTGTCCTTAACAAAAAACATCGTCGTTTGACCGTCGAGATCTGCGCTCATGGCGATTATTATTTCACCATTCCATTCCAGCCCATTAATTCTCTGCCGCAATTTATCCAGATCTATATCCTCGGGGCGTATTCCATCGAATGCGGAAAGTTTACCCCCCAAAACGTGATATTTGCCTCTGTAAAACCCGGTCCTCTCTATGGCCCACAGATCAGAAACATCCGCCACGATACAGATCGTATGATCATCCCTCCTACGATCTGAGCACACGAAGCACGGAGACTTAACATCTATATTCCCGCATACATCACACCTCCTCGCTTTCTCATACACACTCGTCAGCGATTTGATGAGGTAATCCATGGCAGAGTCTCTGCGTTTGAGGAGGTGGACCACTATCCTCACGGCGGATCTAACGCCCACGCCGGGAAGACGCCCAATGCAACTCACTAATTTATCGATTTCTCCAAATGACATCGAATAGGAAAAAACTGTCAGACCGATTTGAGGACATGATGATCAGGGTAGTTCGCCTGTATAAACTCACTTATCGCGATTATCACTCTATCAACCGTAATATTAGCGGGTTCATCATACGTCTGGACACATACATCCGCCTCGGCAAAGATGGGATAATACTTATCTATCAGATCGACCAAGATCTCTTCCTCTTTCCCGACTTCAAGCAGAGGCCTATCTTTCCGGCCAGTAACCCTAAGAAGGAGCGTCGGGAGATCGGCTTTGAGCCACACTGATATCGCCTTCTCTTTCATCAGCCGTCTGGTGTCCTCGTGCGTAAATGAAAGGCATCCGGTCGCTATGACCTGCACCGTCTGATTAAGGATTCTCGAGAGAACCCTATATTCTCCGTTTTGAAACGCTCCATCACCATAGAGGGAATCAATATCACTGATCGAGCATCCGGCCGCGGATTCCACTTCCTGGTCAGAATCGCAGAACTGCAATTCAAATCTTTTGGCGACCCTCTTTCCGATACTAGTCTTACCACACCCCATCAGCCCAATGATAACCACCGGCTTTGGAGGCATAAAGCTAACACGCGGTGACATCGGCCTAGACGGATTTGAAATAGGATTTTCAGGACTATCGTTCATATCTCATCATAATCTCCAAAAACCAAGTAACCATACTCAGTCACAAAAAGAATTGAGGGCAGTAGAAGCGGAGCATAAGCGTAGAGCCGTACTAGACGTATCGCTCAAGCCGAACACCGGATTATGAACCCGCAAACTTTTCGTGGGTTAGTATACGCTCAAAAAACACACCCACACATAATATCATGATAGCCTGATATGGCCAGCAAAGACAACATTTTTCTGTAAAATAACCTGCCACCCATCGCATTTCGGAAACTTTAGGAGTGTATTATTGGTCCATTGATTCTAAGGATCTGATGAATCCCGGGAAATATAACGCATGTTAACGTATTATTAACCGGGATGTGCGAGAATCCCCGTCTAGTGCAATCCAATAAACACCTAAGTGCTTATTAAATTTAATATCGAAAAAAATTGACCGAAGACGGCTTCAGAGCCAA
>JAIRNI010000050.1 GCA_031258145.1 Holosporales bacterium | reverse complement strand
TTTAAAATAATATCAGATAAGTATAGAAACAGAAGGCAGAGATTTGGACTAAGATTCAATCTTATTGCAGGAATCTATAACTTTGAGATCAATTTATGAGTTTCGAAAGAGGTCTATTGTATCGGATGCGGCTCCGAATTGCGATCAATATTATGAAAGTGGACCGGGAAATTTCATGAAAAAGGGTATGAACACTGCCCCTATGGTGCTTCAGGCTCGCCACGAAAGTTCGATGAGGCCGAAGAATACCGGCTGTTAACGTATTATTAACCGAGTTGTGCGAGAATCCCCGGGTGGGTGGGGGCTGTGGACGGTGTTTACTTAAAATAGCATAAAAAGTTTAATAATACGTTAATTTTCAAGAAATATTTTTTACAGCTTTCCTGCGCTTTTTATTTAATGTTATACTCAGGACATTTGACGGCCATATAATTGGATACATCATCCAATCCGTACGTTCTGTGAGATGCTGCATTTTGCATTGAGAAATTCGGTTTTTACGGTTACAATGTTATGATAATTCGTGGATTTTCCATATGTGGGTTAGGGTATGGTGAATGACAAGAGTGAGCACTATCTAACGGATGAGCAGCTCGAGTATTTCAGAGGGAAGCTGCTGAACTGGAAGATGGAGCTCATTAAAGAGGGAAATGAGGTGAAGGATATGTTGGTTGAAACCGCTCCTGAACCTGATATAATTGATTCTGCGTGTAATGCTATTACTCAGACGATCGAGCTTCGTACAAAAGACAGGGCCCGGAAGCTTATCCATAAAATAGATGATGCAATCAGCAGGATCGACGCTGGAACCTACGGATATTGCGAGGAGACCGGGAAACCGATAGGAATCAAAAGGTTGGAGGCTAGACCGGTGGCGACCTTATGTATCGAAGCCCAAGAGAGACGTGAAAAACTGGAACGAGATTATCGAGAAGACGCTCTGGATGGGTAGCAGCAGATGTCTCTTTGTGTCCATCATCGGGGAACCGAACGCCGGCAAATCGACGCTGCTCAATGCGATAGTCGGAGAAAAGGTATCGATCGTTTCGCATAAGGCGCAGACGACACGGAGGAAGATCAGAGGTATCGCGAACTTCGGCGACGCTCAGCTTGTCTTTACCGATACGCCCGGGTTTTGTCTAAATTCTAGAGTACGCTCCTCGCTCGATGAAGTAGTCTCCTCAAATTTCTGGAAATCATTTAGAGATTCCGATTTGATCCTTTTATTAATCGATGCCACGTCCAAGAACCAGCAATCTACCTTCAGTTTTCTCGAGAAGATAAGGGGTGGATCCAACTCATTGGCGGTTGCAATTAATAAGAGCGACATCGCTCCCAAAGCAAATCTTCTAAAGATCGCCAACCTATTAACTAATTTCGATTTTATAAAGAGGATCTTCATGATATCGGCAAAGACTAATGATGGTCTTCAAGATCTCATTATATTCCTCATAGAGAATACTGTTGAAGAACCTTGGTACTTTGAACAGAATCAAACGACCGATGCGGATATAAAGTTTATGTTGTCTGAAATTACTCGAGAAAAATTGTTTTTAATGCTGGGGCAGGAGTTGCCGTATAGTATATACGTAGAAACCGAGGTCTTCACGGAAACGGACAAGAAGGCTCGTATTTATCAATCGATCGTTGTGTTGAGGGATTCACAGAAGGCGATAGTTCTGGGGCACGCCGGCCGTATGATAAAAGCCATCAAAGATGCCGCGATTGTCGATATGAAAAAGTTGTTGAATGATAGAAAAGTGGATCTTAGGCTTTTCGTGAAGGTTCGAGAGAAATGGACTGAAAAGAAGGGGTATTTACAGGATGCTGGAATTATCGATCATTAACCAATATCTGGAAGATCTCATCTTTACTGGGTTATCGTGTGGATTGATAATATTTTCACTGCTGGCGGTTGTGGGGCGTAGTGCACAGGCATCCATCATAAACTTCTTCGTGGCGACGGTGTTTCTATTGTGCATCATCCTATTGATTAGTAATCCGTACTTTGGAATAGGTATATCCATACTTTATGTATCATTGTGTTCGATGTTCATGCTCACCGAGAGGATGTCCATACATCAAATTAATTACAAGTCAAATTCCAAAGTAATGGCCATCTTGGTATTGGTCGGAGTTATATTCTTCACTGTACTTTATTATAAACTTTCCGGTGGTCAAGCCCACATCAAGATGAACGCAAATTACGAGGGCATCTCTGGGATAACATTATCGATGTGCACAATATTCATCATAACTGCCGCTGGCATTTCGTTCCTCACAACACAAGAAAAAAAATCTAATTCTCGCAAGACGTTGTAGAAACTTAAGGAGATTCATGATAAATTGACGGGATAAATCAGCGTGACAATGTACCTTAAAATAAGCAGGAGGCTTTCATTATATAGCTAAATGTTTTGCAGCTCCGCCAGTGTCTATCCATTGACCTCTCGCCAATTTTTTTGCTAAAAGTGAGTTGTGTTTTTGTTGAATATTTCTCGTGAGATCACCATGGGGTATAGTCCAGATTTTCGCCGGCAGGTTTTGAGGCAATGTTCAAAAACAGGCTCAATAGACCTCTTTCGAAACTCATAAATTGATCTCAAAGTCATAGATTCCTGCAATAAGATTGAATCTTAGTCCAAATCTCTTCCTTCTGTAACAATTGATCTTCTATACATAATTGATTGTTTCTTCCTCATTGTTACCTTGGTAGTTAAAACTTGCCCTTCCCTTATTAGACCTCTTTCGAAACAGAGATTATGTTACAATTATGAGTGATGTAGCAATCCATGGTAGAGACGAGTGAGATACGAGAAGCT
>JAIRNI010000043.1 GCA_031258145.1 Holosporales bacterium | reverse complement strand
AAAGTTTAATAATATGTTAATTTTCAAGAAATATTTTTCTGTATTCCCAGGCTTTATATTTCACCAAACCATATGACAGCCTCATAATCGTTGCATTTAACTATACGAGATATAGTTGGGTTACATTGAACCAGCCGGATACGATTTGCCCGTCTCTTTCCCGTGAGATTAGCTCCGACAATATTGTCGGTTTAATTTGGGTAGCTTCTTCCCCAGCATGTGCCGCTTGAACTCCAGCGCCAAGTATGAACGCTGCTATTATCATTGGTGTGTTATTCATGATATTCCTTCCTCGTAATCTTCTTCTGCCACATTATAAATTCTCAATAACTCGTTCGTCTATTACTGTTTTTGAGTTAACATGATTGCCTCCGAATCGGTGTCCCGAACCAGGACTTTTATTTGATATCCGGGTGTTCTAGCGCCTCTTTCAGTGTAATTCTTAGAAAATTTATATCCTTATTTAATTTAAATGATTTATCTCCCATCTTCAAGAACGGGCCGAACCGTCCGAGGTTTAGCTGAATTTCCAGACCTGTTTTTGGGTGGCGCCCAAGAATCTTGGGAAGATTATCCAGTGTAAGGGCATCGTCGATCGTTATATCCATCGGATTTTCTATGAACTTAGGAATCGATAACCGCTTCGGCTTATTCTTCTTTTTCTCATCGCGTTTATCTTTGGTCTTTTCCCATTCCAGATAATATCCGAACGGCCCCTTCTTCAGGAATACTTTATCATCATTGTTGTTGGGATCATTCCCCACCTCAATCTTGACGGGTTGTTCTGGGGCCGATGTTTGAGCAGAGGCCTCGCCGTCCGCTCCCAATCTTTTGGTATATTTACAATCGGGGTACTTTGAGCATCCTAGAAATGCCCCATACTTGCCCAATTTCAGATTTAGACGTCCGTCATCACAGGCCGGGCATTTGCGTTCCGCATCGATTCCCTTGAACACGTAATCATTCAAATCCTTTTCGACGGTATTGATGACCTCAGTAATGGTTAACTCCTTGCCTTTCGTGATACTCTCGGTAAACTCTATCCAGAACTTATCCAGGACCTTTTCCCAACCCAATTCCCCGTTCGAAATCGAATCGAGTTCTTCCTCGAGATCCGCCGTGAATCCATATTGCACGTATTTGGCGAAGAAATTTCTTAGGAAAGAAATGACGAGGAAGCCTATGCTCTCAGGAATGAAGACCTTCTTCTGAAGCGAGACATACTTACGTTCCTGCAGGACATTGATGATCGAAGCGTAAGTAGACGGCCTGCCAATGCCGAGTTCCTCGAGTTTCTTCACGAGACTAGCCTCATTAAACCTCGGAGGTGGCTGAGTAAAGTGCTGTATGCATCTGATATCTTTGAGTTCTACCTCTTCGCCTTCGTTCAGCTTCGGCAACTTGCATTCACTATCTTCTGACTGATTATCATCATCCTGCTCGGTATATAACCGTAAAAACCCATCGAAAACTACGGTCGAACCAGAGACTCGAAATACTGCGTCTCGTTCCTTTGAAACTATATCCACTGATATTTGATCGATGACGGCACTAGACATCTGGGACGCAACGGCTCGCTTCCATATGAGCCCGTACAGGGCATATTCATCATCTGAAAGGAATTGCCGAATGGATTGTGGGGGCCGCTTAAAGGAAGTCGGTCTCACGGCTTCGTGGGCTTCCTGCGCATTCTTGGTCTTCGTTTTGTATACCCTGGCGGATGGTGGCAGATACTGATCCCCATACTCCGATTTAATGTATGATCTGGATCCCTCGAGAGCTTCGGTCGACAACGCAGTACTATCAGTACGCATATATGTTATGAGGCCCTGCAAAGTGCCATCGATTGATATTCCCTCGTATAACTTCTGGGCTATCTGCATCGTCTTCTTCGCGCTAAATCCAAGTTTCCTCACGGATTCCTGTTGCAACGTCGACGTAGTAAACGGCGCATAAGGATTACGTTTTACAGTTTTTTTCTCGATGGTATCGACGTGATACTGCTTCCCCAGCAGACGACCCTTGATGGCTGTGGCATTTACCTCGTTTTTGATGTCCAATTTATCTAGCTTTTTCCCATCGAGGGTCGTTAGATTCGCCGTTAATGCGCCGTTGTCCGCAATAAAATCAGAATGAATGCTCCAAAATTCTTCGGATATGTATGCCTGGATTTCAAGTTCTCTCTCGACGATCAGCCTGAGGGCAACGGACTGCACACGTCCAGCAGACCTGGCGCCCGGCATCTTCCTCCAAAGGATGGGCGACAACGAAAATCCAACGAGATAATCGAGGACCCGTCTCGCGAGGTATGCCTCCACAAGGTTCTGATCCAATTGAGTGGGATGAGCAAAGGATTGCATGATCGCCGTCTTGGTAATCTCGTGAAAAACAACACGCTGTACGTTTTTGTTATTGAGTAGTTTCTTATCCTTTAGAAATTCCAGGATGTGCCAGGATATGGCTTCTCCTTCTCGATCTGGGTCCGTCGCCATGAACAGATTCTCGGATAGCTTGATGGCCTCCCTAATCTCTTTCATCTGCTTCTTGCCGCGATCGTTAACCTCCCAAAGCATCTTGTAGTGATTCTCTGGATCAACGGACCCATCCTTCGATGGGAGATCCCTAATATGGCCATAACTAGCGATCACCTTATAATCGGATCCTAGATACGCCCCAAGCGTCTTCGCCTTCGCCGGCGACTCGACGACAACCACTCCTTTCAGCACGCGTTCTCGATTAAGTTGAAACACCTCATCACCAGGGAAAGACTACTTTATCCCCCATCACGTTGACAAATAGTTTTTGGGGAAAAAGTCGATTAATTACGAATCTTAGACTCAACATCCTCAACAATCAGCCAGTTTATAACATGGGAAATATATCATGACGGTGGAGCAGATATTGCATACAATAGGTTACAATAATTAACCTAACAAAGTGGGATTCATTTACAATGGCAAAGAAGTTCAAAAGGCTCGTTCTTACAATTGCCCTGTCATCAAGTTGGTCTGTAGTGCATGGATCAAGCTACCGCCCGGTACCGAAGTCAAACCCGGAATTCAACATTGAAGACGCAAAAAATCTCAATCATGCCCGACATGTATATAAATCCACCGCAATACTTTCAACAACTAAGTGCCTGGATGTGGCGGAAGTCCCAGATATAATTCGGAATATTCCCTCGAGATGACCTTGATTCACACGATACTCGGACAATCATGGCTGTCGTCGCCATGGACATGCAAGCCGGGAAGTTGCAGGGTGCCCTGATGACGCTAACTCAAGCCATCGAAGCCCGATACCCGATGGGAAGAAACTTGTACGGTGTTCCGCAAGAACCAGCCGCTCTCAATCAAAGAAGGCCCCAACGCATCAAAGCGGTCATCCCGCTCCGAGAGAACATCCCCGTGACAGGGTTGTACCATCGAGACGAAGCGGAAGGACTTACAAGACCTAATGCCCCCGCATACCAACGCTACGTATCGGAGGCCGTAGAGTCTATCAATATCACAGAGATTTACCGACAATTCTTAGCTTGGATATCAGTTGAAGGCTGCCGGCAGCTCGCAGCTCGAATATTTTCAGTAATCCCAAAGAGCCAAACAAAATTCCGCATAAGGCTGAGGTGATTGCCCCCTTTGTATACCCAGCCATTACAAGTTTGCGCTTGCTCTGCAATCAATGTTTACTACCCTCGGGTATCTTTTTGCGGGATATAATCAGCCCAATTGGCACCCAGTGTGATGGGCGCATTAAACAAAGCAAAAATCGGTCGCAGGCGGATTCTGAGCCGATTTTCACGGCCTTGAAGCTATAAGCACCGAGGTGTTTATAGAATTGCGGGGTACGTTTTGGCAGATTGAAGCAGCAAACGCAAATAATTAGCCGAGGAACCACTCCTTGACGTGCATCATCTGTAGGTACAAGATGCAATCGTGAACTCGGTTATCGTCTTCGACGCCAAGAGGCTTGACCAAATCAAAGGCTCTCCTGACGGCGTTTTCAACATCCATAGAACGATCGCGGTGTAGCAAACGAATAGAAGCCAAACAAAGTAGGTAATTCTGGTTCTCCGGCGACCATGACTGCCTCCTATAGCCCGTATCGTTTAGCTCGGGCTCTAAAGACGGACGTGTCATCGTTTCCAGGATCAACCCGGCTAGCAGCTCTGGAGCGTTACGGCATATCGGCAAGTCAATCCACTGATACATACCTTTTTGTCTGTTGTCACGCAATATTTCCTTTAATTTAGTGTCACGCCATTCCGGATTCCTAGCGTGAGAGGCGCGTCTGGGCGTAGGAGCAGTGGGCCGGGATTTCGATTCCCCCTGATTCCCACGGCAAGCAGGGGGTGAGGGCGGCCTGGGTGGTGGTCCATCTCTTCCTTGATGCTGGTGTGGTGGCCCACCTCCTCTAGGAGGACAGTTGGGACCCCCGGCCCAGCAAGGAGGGCATCTTCTTCCACGAGGGCCACGGGGTCCCCGGCGCCCGTGACACCTCGGGTCACCGCCGTGTCCGCCCCAGTGATGCCTCGGGTCTTCGCCGTGACCGTCCCAGTGATGCCTCGGGTCTCCGCCGTGACCGTCCCGGGGGACAGGTCCGCCACCCTTCCAGGTGGCCCCCTGTGGAATGCTTTCACCATTGCCTGGATATGCCAAGTCGAGGAAACAGCCCAACACGATAGTGATGATTGTCGTTTTACAAAGTCTGTTCTTTCCAGTGTGATTAGTTGCGTTATAAGAATATCCCACCCGACTTCCTCTGCTTCGCTTTCGTTACTTTGTCATACATCACCGTTATGCCGCACATGACGCAAGCCGTGACTCCAAGATAAAATCCGTACTTCATGCCCTCTCGCCAGGCTCCTGATACTGAGCAACTGCTATCCAACTGTGCAGACGCTGTCTGTTGGGCGTACAGCATCGCTTGTTCTACTCCCGCCATGAAAGCCACCAGTCTGGACTTGTTGCTATCTTCTAGGACGAGGAACACATCATAATTTTCATTGTTCGCCTTGCCTCTTGGGCATAGCTGCGCCAGTACGTCCAAGGGGGATTTCCCGGCGAAGTCACCTGGATGCCTAGAGTAAAAGCCTACTCCAGAGTAAAAATCCTGCAATAGTTGCTTATGTTCCACTTGGTATAGGCCACACTCTTCTTCGGCCACCTGGGCACAAATACGATCCATCATGTGTGAATTGGCAGCCAATTGTTGCTGGATTGCTTTTGACAGGAGCTTATCTCTCCCAACAGCGTGTGCCGGCCAGGGAGCACACCCAATCAACATTCCTATAATAATCCCGCGTGTTCCCCGCATTTGTTTCCTCCCCAAATTATTCTAAGCCTAAGCTGCGGCCCCAAGCGTTACCCCTCTACCGTGGCTCGCTGAGACTCGGTTCCATATCTGAGCTTATATAATTATTTTGCTACGGAGATCCACGATAATCAAGTAAAATTTTAAATATCTTGTCAGCAATCTTCCCGCCTCTTCGCCCGGGTTGGAGAAGAGACATCGTAATGGCTCCTTGGGACGGACTCGAACCGCCGACCCAGTGGTTAACAGCCACTTGCTCTACCGACTGAGCTACCAAGGATCACCAGAGTGGTTGTAACATACCCACGTAAACAACAACAAGCCTTTTTTTAAGATGAATCTTAAACCAGGATGCATTACGGAAGGGCTGTTTAGCTCTCCGGTATACATCGACAAGGAACGAATAAACGTCCGCATGCAAGCCGCAGGTCAGTTCTTCAAGGTTCATGAGTTAGCTACATTCATATAAACAAGTCACTTATTGTGCAGCTTAATTACTGGGAGAATTAATGGAAACTGGATGCCGACCTGCGGTGATTCCCGGTGATAAACAAATTAATTGGCCGATCTGTCTCGAATAAGGTATACTGTCACAATACCGTGAGCCCTCGCAATCTCGCAAGGGGGAGGAGCGAATTGTACCGTTTTTAAGAGGAGAATGAACATGTTAAAGCAGGCGCTAAGCATCTCGGCAATTACCCTGGCGGCGCTTCTTGGAAATGAGACTCAAGCTTCGGCAAGGTCTGGGGGAGTAGGGGCGCATTATCCCCTTGTCCAATCCCGCGAAGGGGAGGAGCCCAGAGAATGGAGGCTGACCAGGAGAGACCCGATTCCTGAGGGCACCCCGACGGATCTGGATGAAGTCCCCTGGGTCCCCCCGAGCCACTCCGCACCGCATAGGAGGTCCGGTGTTTTCCGCGGGCGCGAAACTCGGCGAGCTCCTACACCGGACAGGTTGTTATCACCCACGGGGGAGCCCCTCAATCCAGACGATACCCGACGATCTAGCGTTCTGTGGTTCCGGCCTGTGTTTCGGCCTCCCCCACAGCTGCAAATGAAGGACGAAATACGATTCCATCGGGCGTGTAATGCTGAGGTTAGCGAATTATCCGCCTTGTCGTCAGAAGACTTGAACTATGTCCGCCGGATCCTGGCAGATGGGATAGCGCCGGCGCAGGCACAACTGCATACGATCGACGCCATCCTCGGTGGGAGGGCAGGCTAGGATAGGGAAGCCTAGGTAGGCGCGCAACAAGATGGTAACTCGATAGAGTTACCATAGCATTCCAGTTCTACCCTGCCATCGCTTAATCCATCGGGGGAACACGAAATAGCCATAGTATCTCAGTTAGCGGGATCCTTTATACACGCGTTATTCAATCAAGAACTAGATGTTTGTTAAATTTAGTATCGAATAAGTTGGACGAAGGCGGCTTCTGAGCCAATTTTTACGTGAGATCTAACTTATCTGAATCAGTATTGGTGGCAGATGCCCTTGAACAAGTGTCCGTTAACGTATTATTAACCGAGTTGTGCGAGAATCCCCGGGTGGGTGGGGGTTAGGGATGGTGTATACTTAAAATAGCATGAAAAGTTTAATCAAGTATTAATTTTTAAGAAATATTTTTTTGCAGCTTCTATGTTTTATATTCCCCCAAACCAAATATAAAGTTAGCCGAGTGGCAAGTCGATGAGCCCGGTTAGGCATCTTAATCCAGCTGACCGCCATATAACAGAGATATTGATTTAAGCAAGAAATTGGCTCAGAAGCCGCCTTCGACCAATTTTCCGGTTTATTCTGTATCTTGCTGCTCATGATGAGTTACAATGAAATCTGGTCGTTTTCGTTGAGCGGTGACGCATGGATTGGATTCTGCTGGCCGTCATTGGGTATCTTGTGGGATCGCTGCCGAGCGGGTTTCTCCTCTCGAGATTTAGCAGCGGCATTGATCTCAGGGCCTTTGGATCGGGGAGTACGGGCGCTACCAATGTGCTTCGTTCCGGCGATAAGAAAATGGCGTTGTTTACGTTGCTGATTGATGCTGCCAAGGGCGCCGTCTTGGCGGGCAGTACGAACGTATTCAGTGATTCAATTTCTGCCTTTGTGGCGTGTTTTTTTTGTGTTTTGGGTCATATCTATCCCGTGTGGTTACGTTTTAAAGGAGGAAAGGGAGTGGCTACTGCCGCCGGTATTTTCCTCGTCTTTTCACCATGCATTACACTGATATCTATTGGTCTGTGGGGATTGACCGCGAAGATCTTCATGGTTTCGTCAGTCGCTTCGATGGTGTTTATAGTTTCATATATAGTTATGGTCGCCTATGAATTCATATTTAAGGGAGCTGAATTCCAGTATCTATTGTTTTCGGGCTCCGTTGCCTTGCTGATATTATACGCCCACTTTAGCAATATTAAACGCCTCATTCACGGAGAAGAAAAGGCACTCCACGGCAACGAGGATCAAGGGTAATCGCTGGCTCTGCAGGCCGTGAAGGTCGCAAGCCCCTGGATCAGACTATTTCCATGTCGTTGGCCTGGTGAATTGTCACAGACATGATGACGGATTAATTGATCGCCCAGAAAGACCTGTGCTAACCTTTCCGTGCTTTATCTGTGCGAAGGATTTGGATAGGACTGATGGTTCTTGCGGGATATCCAGTAGAGAGAAAATCAGAAGCCTGGCAGGATGTTAATGCGGAACCGTATATCTATATCGAAAATGTGACTAAATCTTTCGGGGAAATCACGCCGGTCAAAAACATTTCTCTGTCCATCTATAAGGGCGAATTATTTGCGTTGCTTGGGCAATCGGGGTGTGGGAAAACTACTCTCCTCAGAATGTTGGCAGGGTTTGAGCAAACGTCCCAGGGGCGAATTTTGATTGATGGAGTTGATGTGACAAACATGCCCGTCCACAAGAGGCCGGTAAATATCATGTTTCAATCATATGCTCTTTTCCCCCATCTCAATGTGTTCGATAACATTGCCTTCGGATTAAAACGGGATGGTTTATCGAAGAAAGTGATCCGCGATACGGTGAAAGAGGCGTTATCCATTATTCAGCTCACCGGATTGGAAGATAGGATGGTGAATCAATTATCGGGTGGCCAGAGACAGAGAGTCGCCCTGGCGCGAAGTTTCGTCAAAAGGCCGAAGTTACTACTATTAGATGAACCCCTCGCCGCCCTAGATAAGAAATTGAGGGAGCAGACTCAATTTGAGCTCGTTAATATTCTAGAGCGCGTTGAGATTACCTCCATCCTAGTGACTCATGATCAGGAGGAGGCCATGACGATGGCCACCAGAATAGCGGTCATGGAAGATGGGAAAATAAAACAAGTGGGTGCCCCACATGACGTGTATGAATTTCCAAATTCGAAATTCGTCGCGGAGTTCGTTGGAAATATTAATATTTTCAACGGTATCGTGGTGGAGCAGGAGTTAGATCACGTCCTCATCGAATCTCCTGAAATCAGCTGTTATTGTTACGCATCACATTCTGGAGCCATTCCCATCGGCTCTAGTGTGTCATTTGCCGTCAGACCTGAAAAGGTAGTGATTTCCATGTTGCAGCCAGCTTATCCAAGGAATTGGGCCAAAGGCACCATCAAAGAAATTGCTTACCTAGGAGACATATCGGTATATTACGTTCAATTACCTTCCGGGAAGATCATCATCGCTACGTTACCTAACCTCCTCAGACTTACGGATAGAAGTTTTCAATGGGAAGATGTGGTTTATTTGTACTGGCGTTCTGAGAATAGCTTGGTATTGACAACATGAGCCACAAGTTACTTCCTGTTTTTTCATTCCTGATGAAGTCTAGGAAGCTTCGAGCAATATGCAACGCCCTCGGTGACCCGCGGTTCTTATTATCCATATTGCCAACCTTATGGCTAGTTGTATTCTTCGTTTTTTCGTTTCTCATCATCGTTAAGACAAGCTTTTCCGAGGCCATTCTTGGGATACCCCCTTTTTCTGAAATCTATTCTTGGACGGCCGACAATCTCTTAGAAATAAAATTGAATATCCAAAATTATATTGTAATTCTCAAAGATTCTTATTATGTCAACGCATTTGTGAATTCCATATATCTCAACATAATTTCAACGACTCTGTGTTGCGGCCTAGGATTCGTGATGGCGTACGGCATCTATAATTCCAGGGCGAATTTGAGGGGGCCACTTCTATTTTTGGTATCACTCTCATTTTGGACATCATTTTTAATCAGGGTATATGCCTGGATTAATATGCTCAGTGCACACGGCATAATCAATAGCTTCCTCATTAAAATTGGTCTCATCGATCTCCCCATTCATTTTACGGGGAATTACTACGCTGTTTGTGTGGGGTTAGTGTTCTGTTACTTGCCGTTCGCGATATTCCCAATGTACTCCACTTTGGATAAAATCGATAGATCATGTATGGAGGCAGCAAATGATCTCGGATGCGGATTGGTCCGTACGTTTTGGACAGTTCTGGTGCCCCTATCCAGGAGGGGAATGATCAGTGGATACTTCATGGTCTTTGCGGCATCTTTTGGTGATTTTGTTATTCCAGAACTTTTGGGTGGCTCCGATACGCTGACTTTTGGCCGCATCCTCTGGATTGAATTTTTTAATAATCTAGATTGGCCGGTGGCCTGTGCGATTTCTGTGATCATGATGGTGATCGTGGCACTCCCAATATTTCTGCTCGGTAGCAAATCGATTGCATTGAGATGAGCGAAAAGAAGAAATTCCTGAATTACTACAAGGATGAGCTGCTATTTCTTAGGGAAAAAGGTGGAGCCTTCGCTAAAAGTCATCCAGATATCGCCGATAAACTGGATTTAAAGGACGGCGAATCTTCGGATCCTCACACGGAAAGAATCATTGAATCCGTGGCGTTTATGGCCGCCGGCCTCAGCCAGAAAATTGATGACAACGCTCAGTATATAGCGTTCCATCTCTTATCAGCCCTTTATCCGAGCTTAATCAACACATTCCCGCCGTTCGGCATCGTGCGTTATTCACCGAAATCCGCGGGAGCAGTGGCCGATAAAATCCACATACCAAAGGCGACGAAGTTATCGTGTAATTCTAGGGCGGGTGTGTCATGTACATTCAGAACCGTATATCCACTCGATATTTATCCGATTAGTATCACGGATACTCAGATCACACGAATGCCGAGCAAATTTTGTGGGCCGAATAAACAGGCCATTGAAATTAAAATCCAAACAGAGTCGGTCCCGATCGAAAAGCTCAATATCCAGACTTTATTGTTTAGTATTGATTCCGAGATCGTGGAAGATGCACTCCTGATATATGAGGCAATTTTTGCGAATCCTATGAGAGTCGTCGTATTGGACATTAAAGGCCATTACGTCTTAGTTGATGATGAAAACATCGTTCAGTGCGGATTCTCAGATGATGAGGCCATTTGTCCTGTCCATAAATATTCCAACAACGTATTTCAGCTTTTTCAGGAAGTTCTGCATTTCAGAAGAAAATTTATGTTCTTCAAGATTCTGGGAATTGGAAAGATGATTGAGAACAGTGGTCTTAAAGATATAGATGAATTTTCCATACTCATCGAGATTTCTCCGATTCATGATAGGCTATCAGAAATCGTAAAAAAAGGGGCGATTGCTATAAATACTGTCCCAATCGTCAATTTGTTTCCCATAACATCTGATCCGTTTAGGTTTGATGGGACGAAGAATAAGTATCTACTGATGGCTGATCAGTCCCTCTATTCATCATTGGAAATCCACTCGATTCTTAATGTACGGATGTTGGATCACACGACCAAAGAAGAAGTTATTATTCAGCCGTATTTTGCACTCTCCATAGATTCTGCCGATAATGTTATTCACGATACATACTGGACGTATAGTCGAGAACCAGTCGAAACGAAGGGGCTCGGTGGGTATGATACCTATATCTCTTTCGTCGAGACAAACTTAAATCCAGAGGCGGTCTATTGGAATGTTGTGTATGCCCAGACCCTCTGTACCAATCGTTTCGCAGCTCGAGATATACCGAGCTTAACTAATATGCATACGGAAAACATCGAAACTGGAAGCTATGTGGCGAAGCTCACTCACAGGATGACGAAACCAGTTACTATGTCCGAAGAAAGCGCCACTCTATGGAAGCTCATTTCTCATCTAGCGGCGACTCACATCTCGATGGCGGTCGAAGAGAACATACTGGCAGGAATCTCTAAACTCCTGGCGATATTCGCTGGGAAAAGTGAAATTAAAACTCATGAAGTACTGAATCAAATAACGCAAATCAAAACGAATCGAATCGTCAGGAGGATTGGCACGGATGCATGGCGAGGATTTGTGACGGGTATTGAGGTGCTGGTTTATATTTCCAACGAGGATTATAGTCATCATATTTTCCTGATATGTTGCGTCTTGAACCAATTTCTGTCATCGAGTATATCGATAAATTCATTCATAGAACTTAGGCTCATATTAGAGGCGAATGGAAAGACTCTGGCACATTGGCCCCCCACGTCCGGCCGCAAAGATTTAATGTGATGAATATGTTCGAGCAATTCAATACATACCGAACTAATTCTCAAAATTGCGTGAGTAAGCTATGATTGGATTTATTAAACCAAAGAAAAAATTGGCTCCGAAGCAGCCTTCGGTCGATTTTCCTCGATGTTAAAATTGATAAACACTTGAGTTGTCACCGAATTGCATGAGTATAAACAGATCCTGAAGTTCCGCAATACCTGGGGTGGTAAGGACGCTTTGGGATACATTGCCTCCCAAAAAAATCCTTGCATTCACTGTCCTCACGTGTTAGCATGTTAACACAGTAGGGCAATTTAGGATGAATCATGAGTGTTGAAGAAGAAGGTTTGACCGATCTATTCGAGGCGATGACAAAGTTAGAGTCTCGAGAAGAGATAAAGAAATTTATGATAGATCTGTGTACTCCTCAGGAGCTCAAGGCTCTCAAGGAGCGGTGGAACGTCTGTCAGCTCATCGATGCCGGGCAGCTGTCCTATCGGGAGATAGGGCAAAAACTGGGAGTAAGTACGACGACCGTTACTAGGGTCGCCAGATTTCTTCGCGACGAGCCTTATCTTGGGTATTCAACATTACTTTCAAAATTAAAGGGAGAGAAGTAAAATGAAATTCAGCAGATTAATATTGGGGGCATTGGCGGTCTTGGCGATTACAACCTTAGTAATCATCAATAATTCTAAGGAGGTTCCCGGGAGGATAAAAATAGGGATCTGCAAAGCCGCTGATCACGTGGCTCTCGATCAGGTTGTGGCCGGCATTATCGCCAAGCTTGAGCGCGATAAAAACATCGATATTGAAATCGCGTCATGCCAGGGGAACACGGTCATCGCCGAGCAGCTCCTCAGTAAATTATCCGAGGATTGCGTGGTCGTCATAACCATCGGCACGATGCCTTCCATTGTGGCTAGTAATACTGCCCGTCGTAAGAACTATAATTGCGCGAAGGTGGTGTTTAGTTCTGTAACCAACCCTGACGATATCCCGAATAAAGACATGGTGACTGGAGTATCCAATTTCATTAATTTGGAGCCGCAGATAGAATTATTCAAGAAGTTTCAGCCCGCTCTAAAAAGACTTGGCATAATATATAATCTTGCGGAACAGAACTCGATGGCCATCGTCAGTAAACTGGAAGTAATTTGTAAGAAATACGGCATCACACTCGTTCCGAAATGCGCTTCGACCGTGCAGGAAATTCAGCAGGTAACGAACTCGTTGATTCAAGATGAAGTCGATGCCGTCTTCATAAGTAATGATAATACGGCGCTTTCCTCGCTGCCATTAATCACCAGTCTATGCAAAAAATTCAAAATCCCGGTCTATGTCAGCGATACGGATCAAGTGGAGCCTGCGGGATGTCTCGCATCACTTGGCCCAAATCAATATGAAATCGGAGTGCAGACTGGAGCCATCGTCGATGCCATCATTAAGCAGGGTGCCAAGATGCCATCCATAGAATATCCGAAAAAACAGAAGACTGTCATCAATGTTTCAATCTCAGAAGAATTGGATATCAAAATACCGGAAGATCTGCTTGGTCGGGATGGAGTCATATTGATCGGAGGTGCCACATGATATCCGTGCAAGAATTTCTCACGAGTATTGAGCTTGGATTAATATTCGGCATAGTCGCTATCGGAATTTACTTAACGTTTAGGGTCATCAATTTCGCGGATCTGACGTGTGATGGAAGCTTCGTACTGGGAGCGGCCGTGACGGCAGTCCTCATCAAGGGAGGCTGCAATCCGTACGTGGCACTTGCCGCCTCGTTTTTGACTGGTGGATTGGCCGGTCTCCTCACCGGATTTTTAAATATCAAGTGCAGAATCGCAGATTTACTCTCCGGTATCATCGTGGCCTTCATAATGTATTCAATCAATCTCAGAATTATTGGGGGAATCCCAAATATCACGATCATAAATGACATCACAATCTTTTCTTTCGGCAATAAGCTATTAATTCTCGGGCTATTTATCACAGGCATAGTTGCTGGGCTTATATATATCCTCAGCAGCGATCTTGGATTGCGCCTAAGGGCCATCGGATATAACAAGCACTACGCCGCCATCGCGGGCGTCAACATAAACCTCGTCACGGTGGCGGGATTGATCTTAAGTAATGCACTCATCGCATGTGGCGGAGGATTATTTAGCCAGTACCAGGGCTTCTGCGACATATCATCTGGAGTTGGAACGTTGGTCACCGGGCTCGCCTCCGTCGTTATCGGTGAAAAAATTCTCCCAATCAGAAAGGAGGCCTGGCTCGTTATGTCGTGTATCTTCGGCTCGATCATTTATAGGATCTTTATTAGCATGGCCCTACACAGTAATTTCCTGGGCATCAGGCCCCAAGATCTCAATCTTGTCACTGGATGTCTAATCGTCATCACTATGCTCATCAAGAAAAAGGGGAAAGAGTGGCAAAATGTTAGAAATGCGTAATATATGCGTACGAAATACGTTGAAGAATCTCGATCTCGAAGTTGCGCTCGGTGAATTCGTCTTGATAATAGGGGCCAATGGAACCGGGAAAACCACATTGTTTAACGTAATTTCTGGGGCCCTCCCAATCGAGAATGGAATTATCTCCTTGAATGGAATCGATATCACGGACACCCCACGTCACGTCAGAGCAAGGCGTATTTCGAGCGTCATACAGGACCCGAGGCGAGGGACCATCGGCGAAATGAGTATCCTGGAAAATTTGAGACTGGCCTATAACAGAAGTGAGGTTAAAGGAGAGCACAATTTATCAGCCAAAAAGAAAATTGAGTATTTCAAGGAGAAACTCAGTATAATCAACATGAATCTGGAGGATAGACTAGATGAATACGTTGGCAATCTCTCGGGCGGGCAACGCCAGGCTCTGAGCTTAATCATGGCCACGATAACGGGATACGATCTTCTCCTTCTAGACGAAATAACGGCCTCACTGGATTCCAAGATGGCCGATACAGTCATGACGATCACGAACGACATCGTCAAGAAAGAGCAGAAAACTTGCCTTCTGATCACGCACAATACCAAACACATCGATATGTATGGAACGAGAATCCTCAAAATGAAGGATGGAAAACTTGTGTAAAGACGCCCGATACTTTATACTCGTGCAATCCGGTAACCACATAAGTGGTTACACTATTTAAGGTCGAAAAAGCTTGGCCGAAGGCGGCTTTTAATCCAATTTTACTTTAGTTTAATATTTCAATTATGTGGATGGCAAGCGATTCTAGTATATCCTACTGGGAACTGGGCATTGTGCTCAAAGCACTTGCCTTGGGTTTTTTTGAGGCTCCCAAAGAATTTAGAAAATCGGACATTTGTCAATTTGTTGGTTGTCGACAATGGTCGCATGAGAGGGTTGTCCACGTGCCGTCCTTCCCCCTGGGTGTCATCCCGGTCCAATACTGGGGTTGGCTAGATGGCATCTTATCTAATGGCCAGTTGCCCTGGGGTCAAGCTCTTAAATGGCCCCTGTCCAGTTTTATTCAGGCCCCAAAGTGGACCGCCGTCCCATTCACCAACTGGATAAAACGCGCAGTAGTGGGTACCCCCTGAGACATACCTCCCCGTACTATTATTGATGATCCACCTGAGGCGGAGCAGTTCCATAGGGACATCTGGAATCCCCTCTATTTCGATAGGCATTGTAAATATGTAGGTTTGCGTGCCGTATTGGCCAAATAGCAGGACTATGTCACCTGGAATGGTGAGGGCCACTAACCGCGGTTGACCTAATAACTGAAAATCGAGCCAGGGGTCATTCTCACTTGGTCGGCGGGGAGTCCCGAGACCCCTGTCAAGCTCCCGCTGATACACTTGCCTCAATCTATTCGGTAACAGTGAGAAGGTCATTCCTTGTAGTCCCAGTTCCGTGGTTTGCATCGGATAAGTGGTGACGTTCATGAAGCTCCTGTATGCTGTGAGCTCTTGGCCTAACTCGTTTATGAACGGCCTTAATTGGGATAGGTCTGCCCCCAGTAGGTTAGCCGCCCATTGAGCGTGTGAGCCTCTTGGTACACTTCCGATAGCCGCGAAGAAGCAGTCGTTTAGTTGGTCCATCCCCGCGTCGAACACGAACCCCGTAACGTATATGGTCCTTCCGGTGATCGGGTGCTTCTGTGGGTGAATTGCTACTCGCGTTTGAGCAGACCGGCTGGAAAAATTGTCGACTACCGCGGACAGGAGGGAAATCTCCGGGTCGCTGGTTCCAGGATACGTCCAATACCTGGCGTTGGCTGCCTGTAGCTGCGTTGTCACCATCGTTCCCATCTGGGGAGTGATCTTTGCATATATTTCCGGCCAGTGCGAGAAGATCCTTTGCGTGGCAATTGTCATTGCCTGTTCTAGGTTTACCAGCGGATGGATGATGAGCTGCCATATGACCTCCTGTCTGAGAAAGTTTATGACTGGGTCTGTTACCTGCTCTTGGGTTTGATGGGGTTGTGTCACTGCTGCTATAGCGGCAGCCTCCCCAGGATGCGGGAATTCTCCCTGGCCACTGGATGCGAATTTCCTAGCCGTGTCTTGCTTCAGATCCGCGATCTCACCTCGGATGTATTTGATGAATGGTGCTATTGTTGGATCGTGATCTGCTGGCCACAGCGCTTCCATCTCATCATTCAGCCGTTGCACCCAGTTTAATGGAACCACTATTTCATACGGCAACAGCGTTGCGAGGCGCATTTGCAGTCCTTGGTTTGGAATGCTTTCAAGTATTTCCATTGTTCGGATCACTGTGGCTCCCCTGGGGTGTGCTGCAATCCAGTTTACTGCGTATTGTATGTACGGTCTGTTCCTATCGTATATTGCTTGAATTCCGTGATAGGGATTTATCCAGGCTATGTTGCTTGTTAACTGGAGGGTTATTAGGGACCCAATGATTGCTTGGGTAGATTCGTATTGGCCTTCTTGTATTGGATTGCTTCCAATGTAATCCTCTAACTCGTTAAGCAAAGAACTTATGGCCGGTTCTGCGGGATCGAATTTAGACAAGGCTGTTGTAATCGTTGCTACCCTCCGTAGCAGCCCGACATTTACTTCCCTTACGCGGTCATGTGCTGATTTCACTTCGAGATATCCCGAAGTTCCCAACACTCGCGCTGGAACTGCTTGGATATCCCCTAATATGACCCCTCGAAATACGTAAATTGTCCCTTTTTCATCTTGGACGAGGATCCTGTGCGTGTACGCCCATTCCGCTTGTGGGCAGAAGACTAAGGCTAGCTTTTCCTCGGTGGCTGGCTTGCTGGTGTTTGCGTCGTCGTGTATTATGAGTGCTTGGAATAGTGCTTCGCCTAATGTTCCCTGCGTGAATTGGACTTCTTGTACTTCCCGGGGATTGTTGCTGATGTGGGAACGTGTGTTTAGTAGCTTGCTTGGAGGCGGGTTGCGCTGTACCAACTTCTCAAAGCGCCCATAGAGTGTGTACCTCACTTGTTTGGCTTCTTCTACTGTTTTTATCACAGATAGGTCGGCCTGTGAATTGTATTCATTAACAAACACAATATCTGGGTTGTTAGTCGACTCAGCTACGGTGGCTCTACAGGTATTACCAAGGATCGCGTGGTCACGCTTTATAGCGGTGATCTTTTCGTCTAATGATGGTGGCCGGTTCCCTGAGGCTGACGCTTGAGTACCTGAGCAGATTACTGCTATTATCAGCAATGTTTTAATTATTTTCATTCTGCTGCTTACGTGGGCTTATATCCGTTGCTCTTAGTTCCACTTTTATTGTACCACCACCATTATGGCTAATGCAATTAGATCGTTCGGTCTGTAATGTCTAACCGCACAATTGTGTATCATTAGTAAAATCGGCTATGTTAGAATTCTGTGTGATTTTGATTAGATAGAGTCATTTGGAATGAATCTCCCAGGGTTTGATTTTTCTATTCATAAGGACGGTTACCGTTTCATAGGGATCGCACTGGCCGCTACGTTATTTTTCTCAATATTCTATGCGCCGCTAGCGTGGATCTGTGCCGTGGTCACCTCTTTCTTTGTTTTCTTTTTCAGGAATCCAAAGAGGGCAGTTCCAATCGATGGTGGCCTCATTACGAGCCCGGCCGATGGGGTTGTGAGCGCGATCAACCTGGAGCATCCTCCGGTTGAGTTGGGACTAGGTGAAGAAAAAAGATATAGAATCAGTATTTTCCTTAGTATATTTAATGTACACGTCAATAGGTTGCCAATATCTGGCAGAGTACGTACAGTGATATACAGCCCTGGATCCTTCTTGAATGCCGCCCTCGAGAAGGCGAGTGTATTCAATGAGAAAAACACCATTATAATGGAAGTGAATGGTAATCCAGAGCAATTGGTGGCGTTCTCACAGATAGCCGGTATGATCGGCCGTAGAATAGTGTGCGACATTCACGATGGCCAGGAAGTTAAGAAGGGTGAAATCTTCGGAATAATTCGGTTTGGGAGTAGGTTCGACGTGTGGCTACCCGTTGGCATGGCACCTCAGGTCTCCGAAGGACAAACAACCATCGCCGGGGAAACAATCCTCGCGGATATGAGTGTGAAGAAGCAGGCACCGAGAGAGTGTCTCATAATTTAATCCCATGTTTAATGCCAGTTTGATAACAGAATTCGTGAAAGATTGGGGATATGTTGCCGTCTTCCTGGGCTCCCTAGTTGAGGGGGAAGTTATCCTACTGACGGCCAGCGCCTTCGCCGCCGGAGGGTATCTCTCGATATACAGGATATTCGTCATCGCTTTCATCACCACTATTTTAGCGGATCAATTGTTATTCTTCTTGGGCTACAAAACTGGTAGCGACTGGTTAACCAAAAGGTTTCCAAAATTGACGAAGGCGAGGGGCAAAGTATTCAATTTATTACATAAGATGGACATCTTTTTCATCTTTTCATTTCGGTTTATTTATGGGATCCGAACGATTAGCCCCCTCATCATAGGATCCGCCAAAATAAAACCATCCAGATTTGTAATATATAATATACTGTCTGGGATATGCTGGGCGGCCGCGGGGTGCACCCTGGGATACACCGTGGCGGATGCACTATCGGATTGCAACATATTCGCGGTGGTTCTGGTGATTTCAGGCGTCGTTGGCCTCATAGGCCTCGGGTGCTTTTATATCGCCAAACGAAAAGCCAAAAACCGGTAGACCGGCGGGCGAAAAGATATACTCAAACCATTTAGTAGCTATTATACATACGTAGGCTATGTGACGAATAACGAAACTGGAGTCAACTTCATTTTTTTGTGGCATAATGCGGAGATAACAACGAGAGCTCTTTTTTTTGAAATATTGTTATGTGTGGTATTGTCTCGGTTTTGAGTCGTAATGATGGAATTATACGTGATCTTATCGATTGTCTTTCGAGACTGGAATATAGGGGGTATGATTCGGCGGGCATCGCTTATGTCGATAAAAACTCCAGGTTATGTGTAAAAAAAACGATCGGGAAAATTGCCAGCCTTGAAAAGATAATTGATTTTAATGAGGGAGCGCGCTGCAGAATCGGCATCGGACATACCAGGTGGGCAACTCACGGCGAAGTCACTATTCAGAACGCTCATCCTCATACCTCCGATGAAGTCGCCATAGTACACAACGGTATCATCGAGAACTATGAATCATTAAAGGAATCCCTAATGAAGGATGGGTTTGTCTTCGATGGAGTTTCGGACTCAGAAGTCGTGGCCAAGTTGATATCGTATCATCTCAAGAAAAATAATGATTTCTTAAAAGCATTCCAGGCAACGATAGGCCAGTTAAAAGGAGCGTTCGCCATAGTCGCGATCCACGCAGACTACCCGTATATGCTACTCGGGGCCAAAAGAGGATCTCCCATGGCGGTGGGCCTATCCCCGGATTCTCAGCGATTTTATATAGCATCGGATGCTGTGGCCCTGTCTTCATTATGCCACGATATCGTGTATCTCGATGAGGGAGATTCCGTCGTCTGCGAGCTGACCGATGAACTTCGGTATAGAATACTAAATTCTAATTTGGAGGTCGTCGATAGGCAGAAGACACGAAATAACGTCTCATTACACGATGTCACAAAAAATGGCTTCGAAGATTTTATGCTGAAAGAGATCTTTGAGGAGCCGGTCGTTGCCCAAAGAGTATTCCGTAATTTTAAGTGTAATGTTAATGTCGCTGACTATAGAAGTATCTATATCATAGCATGCGGGACTTCTTATTACGCCGGGCTATTGGCAAAATACTGGCTAGAGTCACTGTCTCGTGTTCATACAGACGTCGAAATAGCCTCGGAGTTTAGGTACAGAAATCCAGTGTTATCTAGAGAAACTCTCTACATATTCATCAGTCAATCAGGAGAGACGATCGATACCCTATCGGCGATGAGGCAAGTAAAGAATATGGGCTTCAAGACGCTGGCCATCGTCAATGTTGAGGGTAGTTCCATCGCCAGGGAGGCTGATGAGTGTATCCATACGGATGCTGGATTCGAGATAGGAGTTGCCTCGACAAAGTCATTCGTCGCTCAGACGATGGTGATGCTCCTCCTGTCCATTCAACAAAAAAGCCGGCTCAATATAGATGGTATTACTTACACGATGTACTCGATCCTAAATGACGGATTTGTAATCAAGGCCTTGGCCGAAAGAATAAAGGATAAGGCGAGGCTGCTATATTTGGGGCGAGGTGGAAGTTTTCCCATCGCCCTCGAGGGCGCCCTGAAAATGAAGGAATTATCCTATGTAAGCGCTGAAGGGTATCCATCGGGAGAAATTAAACATGGCCCCATCGCCATGATCGACCATCAGGTATATTCAATAATAATAGCTCCAGATGATTATTATGTCGGCAAGACGATCGTGAATGCCAGGGAAATCCTCGCGAGGAACGGAGAAGTCTTATTGATTACCACGGGAAAAGTGTTGGCAAATCTCCACGACCTCAAGAAAAACAAATTGGTAGATCACATTTTGCTGAAGGATCAATGGGAATACTCCACAGACCCCGCCGTGGATCAATTGCTCCGCTCTTGGCCATACGTCACGGCCATCCATATGCTGGCGTATTACGTGGCCAAAGCCAGGGGCCTCAACGCTGATCAGCCACGCAACCTCGCCAAATCAGTTACGGTGGAGTAATATACTCGAGCAATTCGGTAACCACATACGTGGTTACCCAATTCAATGTCGAAAAAAATTGTCTGAAGACAGCTTATAAGCCAATTTTTGCTTTCGGAGGATGGGAGAACCGCTTGATAATAAAAGTAAAACCCCCAAGCAAAAACTTGCTGATAAATTAACGATTCTTTTACCAATTGTATTCGATGCTGTATGAGAACAGCTGGGGAGACGTGTTCTCGTGATTATCAGAATAGGGTTATGAAAATTTCACAATTACCTTTGCAGAATTTTCGTTGCGATTTTATAAGGATTCTTTTTTTTGATGATCTTGTAAAATTGATGCATATAAAAAACGGGAAAGTTATGAGAAATTTGCAGTGTGACTTGTCCGATATGAATGAGGTAGTCGTCTTCCTGCGGAATAATTCAAAGATTTCTGTGGAGCTCATAATTGCGAACAAAACCATGTTGTGTAGATCTGTTCCGGCAAATCTGTCTCGTACTGACATCAGGAATCTTTCGACTGTAGATACGCGGTCTAATGCGACCAACGCCGCTCTGTATGAAAGTAATCTCTTCAAAAAACGTGGGTCTATTGCATTGTGCAATATGCAATTATCAAGCCAAACCATCGATGCCATGAAGTGCATCTTGGAATCTAACAATCATTTCCTCGGCGTAACGTGTTGGCCCATCTGGGTTATCTCAAGTTATTTCGACGCCTTTCCAGAGGACAAGAATAAGTTTTCTACATCAGTTTTCACGGTAGAAGATGAGGGGAGATGGGAAATAATCGTGCTGCATGACAATAAATATGTTTGCTATAGGCATGGATCGGATGAGTATTTCGATAAGGATGCCGAGGTTGCTAATACCATCAAGCACGTCTCGCAGATATGTAAAATTGATCCAGGAAGTGTCGCAATTTATTCCATAAATGAAAGCACCATCGCCAGTTTTACCGATAGATCCGATTTTTATATGAACATACTTTTGGATAACATAAATTTTAATGCCATCAAGATATCACAGACTTTGCAGAGATTACTCAATGTCTCCTGTCTATTGCTACTGACCATCTTGCCGTGGACACTCATTTCAGACGTCGTCAATACCGTTGAACTTTCGACTAAAATTGAAGAATCACGAAGGGAGTTGGGAAGTATTGATCAGACGGTATTAAGCGAAATAGAGCTATGGAAAAAAGTTGGGCCATCGCTTCCATTTAAAAAACACGACTTCCACGCTGAATTACAGAAATGTATTGAGGATAGCGACGTGCAGTTATTACGGAAGGCATCCCTCACGATCGACGAGTCATCGGATCGCATTATTGTAAACATCGTGCCCAAAGCCAGTACCTCAAATTAGTAATATGAGGAGGGATGGCGTCATACAGATCCTGTTAAGGAAGTATAATCCCAAAAGAAATGTAGCGTATTTGGGGCTGATTTTATTATGCTCAGTATCCTCCAATATAATACATGTCTATAAAAATGATTGTCTTTCTGAATATGACTCCATCAGTGCAAAGACGGCCTTTATTAATGAATTAAAGAAAGATACTCAAAAAATGAAATTTATATCCGAACATTTATTCACGGTCAACAAAATCACATTCAAAGATTTCATAAATAATGCTGCCAAAGAATTGAGGATCAAGAAGTTGTCCATCGAGTCAAATGAGATGACCCGCGATGTGGTGACCAAGGATCTGGTGACTATACATGCCCTTTTCTGGCATGATCTATTTCTTTTCAAATTAATGGAGATGATATATTCGTTTCATTCAGGATTCGCCAAGATTTTATCAGTTGAAATAGAAAAAGTAGACAACGTTTCACTTGCGAAACCAGCTCTAGAGGCGAAAATAGTATGCGAAGTATTTCATGTGTGTTAATAACCGCCGCCATTATACTGCATCAGAATTCACAATGTAAGGATGTATCCCTCTTCTTGACGGCAAAAGAATCCGATGCAATCCTGAAAATGGCCCAGGGGAAGGATGAGCACAGCCAGCATCAGACAAATGATGTCTTTAAAATTTCTGGTATTTTTTACATCGATGAAAATGATTGGACAGTTTGGATCAATGGAATTGAGTATTCAACGATAGGACAACATCCAAATTTCTCAATAGATTATGTGACGGAATCAACGGTGGGACTCACATTAAACGATGGCACCTCTCTAAGTCTTTCAGTAACGGCAACTGAAGATTCAAGTCCACATGCAGGGGGGAATGCAGTAGAAAATAAGTAATTTTTCATTTTAACACAAAATTAACAGAATTCATATAAAAAATTTCTATAGGCATCAAATGATTTATGATAAAATAGCTATAAGCTTGAACCATGGGAGGATCGCATAATGAGTAAACAATTTCTTGTATTGATTTTTGGGGTGTTGGAAGTGTCGGCCTCGGGCCCCTTTCTTCTGCCGGAATACGTTAGCGTCTGTCCAACCGCCTCTTACAACACAGACGGCACTTTACTATCGGTTTCGGCCAATCAAAAGGTAACGAAAAAGCAAAAATTAGTAATCCCAGAGATTCTAAATTTAATAGAGAATTTTCACAAAACATATATCACTAATGAAAAGCCAACTCTGGCAGCACTCAATGATTTTGTGAATAATATAGATGATCGGGCAGAAGAGATTAGATGCGCACATAACGTTGTCATAGTTGATGTTATATCTCATTTAATATCGGCTGGAATGGGGCTTTTTACCTTATCGGATGACGATCGCGCTCATCTTACTCCGGTTGTAAATCCTGATTTATTAGTTTTCTTGGATGCTGGATGTCAGATTGCGGAATATGTTAATGCTAATCCGGTATTTCATTTACGCTTCGAATTGCATAAGGAATATTTACAGGCCATCGCGACTGAACTAAGTTTGGATGCTTTCTTAGAGAGAATCAATGATCAGTTGCTGGGATTTGAGAAATGTCCTGTACCATTAGTTTTCTTGGAGTATGTGCATCGGACAGCTCACCCTCTGTTAGCGAAAGATCAGACGTTGGCAACGATACTTAGCGATCCAACGGAGGCACAAAACCGAGTGATGGGTCTTATATTTGAGGAGGGAACATTATCATTAGCCACGAATGCGTTCCCGCATCAACAAAGGAATTATGGCCCAGATCCTTATGGATATCGGCGTAGCGCACAAGTATTACCCATGAATCTAAGTTTGGTAAACAAGCCTCTTGCTAATATAAAGACTATTGGGCAATCGCAGCTGAATAAAACGACCAAACAGTGGTGTATTGCAAAGGCGGCCATTCGTTATCTCTATGAAAACCCAAGGTGCACCATCGAAGATGCGGTGGACGCATCGATCAATGTGGTACAAGGATCTCTCAATGATCTGGAGCATCTGGATCCTCTTGGTGATGACATTGAAGAAAGCAAACAGAAAGCTTCAGAGATTTTAACATCGTTGAGAGCTAGAGAATTGTGCCAGGTGGGAAGATGGGCAGAACATATTCCCTCTCTAAAACACCTGTTAACAAAGTCTCAAAAGCAAAATTGGAATTCATTTTACTTCCCTGATTTTAAATATTTGGGGCCTGCAAATCCTCCGCTAACGAATGCTGAATTTCTGCCATCGTTAAGAATATCCAAATCGCGTTTCCCAATTGTGATGAGGAGATATGCATTAATGGATAATTACGGTGCTGGTAATTGTGGTCTTTATGCCGCTGGCATGCAATCTAGGCTCGATCTTGTGAGATGGTTGCAGACCCATAAAGACTGGTTCCCATTTCTTCCGAGATACTTCAAGAATGGTAAGGCACGAGATTTTCTATCCCTGCAGGGGCACCTCAATGGCATTGGCACCATTATTCAGGAAGACGGGTTTTTAATGCGTTATGGCCAAGAAGCGCAGGAATTCACGGAAGATGCAGTGCTTAAAAGTGCCAAAGCGGCATGGGAACAAAGTAGAGCCGAATTCTCAAGTCTGCCAAAAGATCAGCAGCAGCTCGTTAAATCGACGCATCCTGGAGCCGTGCCATGGAATTTAGCGAAGGTAGCCGAAGCATATGGATATGCATTGCCTGAAGCCAAAGACAAAGGTCTGGATTTTGGATTCATTTCCTCTCTTCTGAGCAATCCAATAGTTGTATGGCAATTGAAATCACAGCCAGCCGTGGAGAAATTGACAGACTTCCACAGTCCAGCAAATCTCACTGCCTGGATTTTCCCGGATGGTTTTTTGCCACAATCAGATAGAAGCCGCCCGCGGGTAATTTTCGCCAGGCCTGGGCATTATTTAGCAATGGTAGAGAGAGATGATATATTAGGGACGGCTAGGAATTTCCGTCACCAAGAAGCCGGTACTTCCTTATAGACTCACGCAATTTAATAAACACTTAGGTGTTTATGAGAATATACTTCTCCCGAGCCATTCTGCATCAGAACTGGTGACAGGAGACAATGGAGCTCAGAGGCAAAACGTACTCCAGAGTACGTGAGCTTCGAGTGCCGGATTGAGGGACCGGTAAGCGTTTCCATTTGTCTTGAAAATTAATTGTTAATAAACTTTAAGGATGAGATAATTTTTTGTATGCGGTACCTTCCAGTTGATTGGTCGCAGGACTGCCGGGATATTTGCCATCACTTTTCTGTGGTTGTTTTCGCTACTGTGTATTTCCAATACAGTAGCATCCACGAATTCCGCCATCCTTAAAAAGTATTTGGAATGGAAGAGGGCCGTGCAAAAGCCAACCGACTCCTCTAGGGTCTTTAAGTTCTTTTTCACGAATCCGCATTGGCCTCTATTCAACGAGAGCGTAAAGGAGGCCGAACGTCACGTCTCCATCGGAGAAGATAACATAGATTTCCTTCTGAAGTGGTTCAACCGTTATTCTCCCAAAACCAGTCATGGAATCATGGCGTATACGCAATGTCTCATGAAGACGGATACCGAGCGCGCCAAGTTATTCATTAAGCAAACGTGGAGATTCCAAAATTTATCTACAGAATTCGCCGTAGAATTCCGGCAAAGATTCGAGGGTGTCTTAGAGCCGGCCGATGACGCGACAAGGGCCAAGCGACTCATCCAGCAAAATGCTGTCGAGCAATTGGAGGCGTTAAAAGATCTGGTTGATCCGCTCGTCACGAGCTATATCGATGACTTCTTAAAGAAAGCCAATAAAACAAAATCATCTGGATTTTCAACGGAAACATTGCATGATGTACAGCAAAGATTGAACATCGTACAAAACTTGGTTGATAGTAAAAAATATCTACAGGCCGCCAGTATTTTGGCGATGACGAATAGAGATGACGAGCAATTTGCCACACAGTTTTATGACTTAAGAAGACAGGTTGCATACTACGTCCTGCGCGCCGGGAAATACAAGTTGTCGTACATAACTATGAGTATGCATAAAGTTGCGGCCGATTCTGGGAAGGAGGAATACGCGAAGGCCGAATGGTTGCTGGGCTACATATCGTATAGATTCCTCGATAAGTATGCCGATGCGATCAAGCACTTTGAGGCGGCGTATAACACATCTAAGGCCGCCATTCGCTTGAGTAAAAACGCATTCTGGTTGGCCGAGGTCCATCGGGCAAAAAACGATGTCGTCCTCGCGGTAGATTGGTATAAAAAGGCGGAGGAACACTTCCATACTTTCTATGGGTACATGGCCCACGCCAGACTCTCCAAGCTCCTGCCGGAGCAATCAACCAAGATATACGACGTGTACGACGGGAGTGACGTCGTCCTCGCTTCTCGAGAGCAGGAAATGCTCTTCTATAATAGGGAGTTGGTGCAGGTCCTGATTGAGATCTCTAAGCACCCCGCCGAAAAAGCATACATCAAGCCATTTGTGCTGCAACTGGTTGACGAGATAGAAGATCCCAACGAAGAGCTCCTGTTGGCGAATCTGCCGATCGTAACCGATGAGATCGATTTGGTGGGATTATTGGCCATCAGAAAACAGCATTTCGTAAAAGGCAAATGGAAGACGCTAGACGATGAGCAGATAGGCTATATAAAGCGTGTGAATCCCAATGATCAGTGTCTAATAACCTTTGCCCACGCCATAATAAGGAGGGAAAGTAATTTCGATCCAAATGCCACGAGCTACGTTGGAGCGTCTGGGTTTATGCAGGTCATGCCGGCGACGGCCGAGTATGAAATCAAAAGAATCA
The DNA here is from genome assembly GCA_031258145.1 of Holosporales bacterium. Taxonomy (GTDB): domain Bacteria; phylum Pseudomonadota; class Alphaproteobacteria; order RUG11792; family RUG11792; genus JAIRNI01. Next base: position 4,149 of record JAIRNI010000043.1, on the reverse strand, counting down.
CATTCTATAAAGGAGACTCTGTCCCCCTTAATGATCCGGAGAAGAACATAATAATCGGGTCGTTCATCCTGAATCGCCTCCTGAAGAAGTACAATAATAATCTGGTCTTCGTGGCGGCGGCCTATAATTGCGGCGAAGGCAATCTCTCCAAATTTTTGAAGAGTGTTAAGGAAGTCAGGAAATTGAAGATGATCGATCTCATAGAGATGATACCATACAAGGAGACGAGGATATACGTCAAATGCGTCCTCCGCAACCTAGCTGAGTATCAAAAAATATTTAAGACCACCGGATGCTATAACTTTGAGAACATCATCGGCTTGGAGTAGATATGCACTCAATTTTTACCCGGCTGCTTTCAGAGCCTGTAGATATAGCTAAATGCTTTGAATATCAACCATATCTCCTACCTCATTGCTAGTTTGTGTCAAACAAGTTTTGATGGCATCTGTTAATTGATCAAAAGTATCCGCTACGCTTCTCACCCGTTTCTTTAACGTCCCCCAAAACTTCTCTATTGGATTAAGATATTGATCAGAAGCCGTCTTCTCCTATTGTTTTGTCGACATTTAATAAACATCTAGGTGTTTATTGAATTGCGTGAATATAACGAAAACTCCCCCCAAAAAAAAGTCTTCCCATCCAATGCCGACTCGACAATAATGTTATTGGGGACATAGGATTGTTAAGGATGCACAAACATGAGGAGATTTTTTGGACGTTTAGGAATTGCCGTGCTAGCTGTTGCGCAGCTGTCAGCAATGGGAATGGAGACTTTGAACATTAGGTTGCGAATAGGGGACGGTTATATCAATCAATGGGAAAATCTTCCTATTGATCGGCAGGATCGTTCTGGAGAAATTGTAATCGATGGACGATTTATCTACTATGACAACGATAGCCCGTGGATACAGATTTGGGTACAAAATTTTAGTCCATCCATGCGCAAATGGTCGATTGCTAGCAGCAACCTTCCGCCCTACGAGCATGGAGGGGACAGAAGTATCGTTGTATATTTACCGGATCTAATTCAAGTCACTTTAACCAATACTGGTTATTGGTTGTCAGCTCAACATACAGTTCAATTGGAGCTCTCTTTGCAACAAAGAGTTTTACATTGGGAAACTTCCTTAATCTTTGTAGCCGCAGTCTAGGATAATGCTCAAGATTATTGCACTTCTGTGTTAAACTCCCTCCGTGGCTCTTCTGCACTACATGTTTCCTACCAACTGTCTGCTGCAGGAGGGTTTTGTTGCAATCGCGAGATAATAATGGCGGCGAAGAACAGTTTCAATGGTCTCATTAGGCAGTGGATAATGTCGATAGACAAAGGTTCTCTATTGGCCGTCATGTGTCTTATCTGCGTGGGAGTTTGGGTCAGCATTGCCTCGACTCCGGCCGTGGCGATGAAACTCAATCTGCCTCCATTCCATTTCGTTAAACATCACATAATCATGCTCCTAATATCTATTTTTATAATGATCCTTACGTCTTTTCTTCAGATTCGGCACATAAGAAGGATAGCTCTCATAGGATATTTCATATTTTTCATTCTCACGATTCTGACACTCGTGATGGGTGCTGAAATTAAGGGCGCCAAAAGGTGGCTAGTTTTATATGGATTTTCTCTGCAGCCCTCAGAATTCTTTAAGCCCATACTGGCGGTGATAAGTGCTTGGCTCATCACCGAACAATATCGAGATAGGAAATTCCCAGGGATCGCTTTGTCCACCATCGGCGTCGGGATTGTTATGCCATTTTTATTGTTGCAACCAGATATTGGGATGACGGTTATAATCGGTCTATCCGCCATTGGGCAATTCTTCATTTCGGGATTATCGGTGTTTATGTTGACGCTCTTCCTGCTGTCGGCGTTGGCCGCGTTTTTCGGCCTGTATTTTACGCTGCCGCACTTTGCCGATAGAATCGATAGGTTCCTCATGAGTGATGGCGGAGAAGCGGATATGTATCAGGTACAGAAATCGTTGGAGGCCTTCAAAAGCGGCGGATTATTTGGGAAGGGCCCGGGAGAGGGCGTCATCAAAACGATGGTACCAGACTCGCATTCAGACTTCGTCTTCTCCGTCATCGCCGAAGAATTTGGCTTTATAATGTGCATAATAATTATCGCGCTGTTTATATTCTTTATAGTGAGATCGTTACTGAGAGCCATGGAATCGTCTAACATATTCAATATATCAGTGGTTTTCGGCATAACATTTCAGATCGGCCTGCAGGTGCTGATCAATACAGCCACGGCACTGAACCTAATTCCAACGAAGGGGATGACGATGCCGTTCATAAGTTATGGAGGGAGTTCCATGCTGACGTCGGCGATTAGTATCGGTGTTCTCTTGGCTATTACCAAACGAAAATCGATGATTCACGTGTTGTGAATTGGTAGAGTGACCATGTATCCGGCTGGACAATGTTATTAACCAAAGCCAGCATCACTGGTTTAGCAAAATGCCACCACCTCTCTGAGCGGGAAATTTTAATTCTCCTAGGATTTATTACAGATAAAGATTATACATCCCTGTTTTTCGGGGATAATTTTCAATTAACCGAGGTGGAATTTCAAAGATTACTAGAATATATCGAGAGAAGAACTCAAGGCGAGCCCATCTCCAAAATTATTCAGCGAAAAGAGTTCTATGGAATTACGTTTAAGACGTGTGGTGATACATTGGATCCAAGGCCAGAGACAGAATTAATCGTCGATCTTTTTATGAAATACTTTTCGGATAAAGCGGGGCATTACGAGATTCTTGATCTTGGGGCCGGTACCGGATGTATTGGGCTTTCCATTTTGAAACATTATGAAGCGGCCAGGTGTCTTTTTGTGGATATCGATACCAAGGCCCTGAATATGGCGCAATACAACGCCTCAGCGCTATCCTTGGATCACAGGAGTTCCTTTCAGGAGAGTGATTGGTTTACGGCGATTTCTGGAGAATATGATGCGATAGTCGCCAATCCACCGTATATAGCCGCTGATTATGATCTGCCCAGGGAAGTCCTATTTGATCCCAGGATAGCGCTCGTCGCAGGGGGAAATGGGATGGCCGCTCATCTAGCAATTCTATCGAACGCTCATCTCTTCCTGAAAAAAAACGGCCGCTTGTTTCTTGAAATAGGATACGACCAACGCGCAAAAATCGAGGCATTAAATAACTCGCTCGAGATCATGGAAATAGCTCAAGATATCAACGGCATAGACAGGGCGCTAGTTTTCTTAAGAAATTTATGGTAGAATAATATTCGAGATACTGTATTTGTTTGGTGAAACTATGAAAAGAAGTATGTTGGTCAAGGCGATGCTAGTGAGTATTGTTGGATTGACGGGCAGTCAAATGTGTGGAGCAACTGCCCCTGAGGATATATTGGCTGAAGCCGGACGCAGTGTTCCACAGGATGTCAAAGATCAAGGCAAGAGTCTTCTAATAAGGTTTCAAGAAGAAGTTGCGAAATGTGATTCAACTGAACATGTTTCACTTGGAAGCGAGACTGATGATAAACTTAAGCCCTTTACGACGGATGAAATAGTTATCAATCAACCAGATTCCTGGGTATCGGTGATGAGGGTGGCCGATGAAATAATAAGATTCATTGAGATGAATTTCTCAAATGAGGATATAATAGGCATGATGAAGGACGACGTGGCAAAATTGAAGGAGGCAGAAAAGATTGGGGGAGAGGCGTTCTCTAAAGACATAAACGCAACTTACCCTGATTCTGATAGTCTTCCTCCTGATCAACGCTGGACAGATCCTGCCGAAAGAGACGGTGCGATGGCTCAGGTGCATGAAGCACTCACAGACGCAATCTCAACTTTGGAGAGCCACCTTAGAAAGCTTGTCGGAGAATCTCCGGAATAACGAGAGACTCCCCCAGTAACCCTCCTGAATAGACTTTGCTGTGCTTTCTTGTCTCCTAGTTACCAAAGTAAAAATTGGCTCAGAAGCCGCCTTCGGCCAATTTTTTGTTCGACACTGAATTTAATAGACACCTAGGTGTTTATTGAATTCAGTAGACCTCTTTCGAAACTCATAAATTGATCTCAAAGTTATAGATTCCTGCTATAAGGTTGAATCTTAGTCCAAATCTCTTCCTTCTGTAGCAATTGATCTTCTATACATAATTTATTGT
>JAIRNI010000047.1 GCA_031258145.1 Holosporales bacterium | reverse complement strand
GGGTTGAGTATATCAGGCGCATCACAATATGATGCGTATTAACGTATTATCAACCGGGATGTGCGAGAATCCCCGTCTAATGCAATTCAATAAACACCCAAGTGTTTATTAAATTTAATATCGAAGAAAAATTGGCCGAAGGCGGCTTCTGAGCCAATTTTTACGTGAGATCTAACTTATCTGAATCAGTATTGGTAGCAGATGCCCTTGAGTAATCGTCCGTTAACGTATTATTAACCGGGATGTGCGAGAATCCCCGGGTGGGTGGGGGCTAGGGATGGTGTATACTTAAAATATCATAAAAAGTTTAATAGTTCGTTAATTTTCAAAAAATATTTTTCTGTATTCCCAGGCTTTACATTGCGCCAAACCATATGGCAGCCTCATAATCGTTGCATTTAACTATATATTAAATCAAATGAAAAATTGTCCTAGAAGCCGCCTGCTGCCAGGGCTAAGTCCTAGCAGTCGAAACAATTAAAGAAACGTGCCCCCTGAGGGAATATTTGAAGTTCATGCAATTATCAAACAATGCCGCCCTAATATTCCGATCACCTCTTCTTCTCATTATATACTTAATTACATCCGAATTCCGTACCATAATTTTTTGCCGAACATCCATCAATGATTTCTAGGACTTAGCCCGGTTTAATACCAAGTTGACAAAAAGCGGGATCGGGAGTACCGTATTAAGATAATTTCATTAGACGGGCTTTTGAAGTCATGAAGCTAGAATGGGGAAAGAAGGTTAGTTGTCCGGCTTGTGCCTTGCCTTTCTACGACTTGCGTAAGACATCTCTTTTGTGTCCGAATTGCGGACACTCCTTCGTCGCCTCCGATCTTCGCTCCAAGCACGCCGCCAGCATTACGTTGGATGAGGTTGAAGTCGATGAAAAATTGAACGACGTATCAGTCCTCGATTTCCCGGATGAAGTCGAAGAGCACGGAGACGTCGTCAATGCGGCCGTCATGATCTCCGTCGGAGAGGATATTGAAGATATAAAGGTGGTTGATTAATGGGGCCCCCTAAGAAACGAATTGCTTTTACTGCAGATAGGCCGACGGGGTGTCTGCATCTTGGTCACTACATCGGCTCCCTGTTGTCTCGTATAGATCTTCAGGCCCAGTATGAAAGTTTCGTCATGATCGCGGATACGCAGGCGCTGACCGATAACGCTGGAGATCCCGGGAAGGTCATCAGGAACGTCCATGAAGTCTGCAAGGATTATTTGGCCATCGGCATAGATCCCGCCAAGACCACGATCTTCGTCCAGTCATGTGTTCCCGAGTTATTTGAACTAACGTCGTATTACATGAATTTAATAACCGTCGCTAGGTTGGAGCGCAATCCAACCGTCAAGGCGGAGATACAACAAAAAGGATTTAGTGAATCCGTCCCGGCGGGATTTCTATGCTACCCCGTTAGCCAGACGGCCGACATCACGGCCTTCAAGGCGGAGTTAATTCCGGTCGGAGAGGACCAGCTTCCCCTCATCGAAATCACCAATGAAATCGTTAGGCGTTTCAATCGAACATACAACACTGAGGTCCTTTTGGAGGCGACGGCTGTGTTGAGCTCGGTGCAGAGATTGGTGGGGATTGATGGGAAGGAGAAGGCAGGTAAATCTCTCAATAACGCTGTATTCCTATCCGATTCCGAGGAGACCATCCGTGAAAAGATATTCAGCATGTATACCGATCCAGACCACATCAAGGTCTCAGATCCTGGGAAGATAGAAGGCAATGTGGTGTTCACCTATCTCGATGCATTCCATAAAGATAAGGAGGAGCTAGAATCGCTGAAATCACAGTATCAAAGGGGCGGACTAGGGGACACAGTCCTCAAAGATCTCCTCAATGGCACTCTCCAGAATCTTCTGCGCCCCATCCGAGAGAAACGGGCATCAATTAGTGTAAAGGACATCGACGACATCCTATGGGCCGGCTCCGAGAAGGCACAGAAAATAGCGTGCGAAACTCTGAGAGAAGTCCGCAACGCTATAGGAATAAACTATACTCACGCAATTCGGTAAACACTTGCATGGTTATCAAATTTAGTTTATGCTGGTCTCAGTATCGAAGGACTATCTGTTCAGCAATATGTTATAGCTAAATGTTCTGCAGGTCCGTCAGTGTATACCTATTGACCTCTCGACAATTCTTTGCCAAAAGTACACTGTGTTTTGTTAAGGGAGACGTTAAAGAAACGAGTGAGAAGCTTGGCACATACTTTTGATCAATTAACAGATGCCATCAAAACTTGTTTGACAGGCTCTAGCAATGAGGTAGGAGATATGGCTGGTTTTAGACACACAAACTGTGTCCCCGTTGTTTTTCCCAATGCAGATACCAAATCCGGATTACTACGACGACGATATATTTGATTAACACCAGTTCATATTTCTGGATCACAAATCGCTTCCTCCAGCATCTGCATATCAGTTGGGAGTGCTGCCGTGAAGATCATGTTGTCCTGAGTAAATGGATGGATAAATGATAATTCAAATGAATGGAGGGCCTGTCTAGTGAACTCCGTGATGTAATCGGGGAATATGGGATCCTTTTTCAGTATGCCATACACCTGATCTCCAACCAATGGCATTTTGATATATTGCATATGTACCCTGATTTGATGCGTCCGTCCCGTCATGAGTTCACACCTGATCTTAGAGATGGCTTTAGTCCCCGTGAAATACCGGGTCTTTTCTATGGTATACTGAGTGATCGCACGTTTCCCCTGCTCGTCTTCGTTCACCATGAATTTCTGCCTGTGTTTTGGGTGTCTACAGATGAATGTATCGACGACTCCTTCCTTCGGACTCACCACCCCATAAGCGAAACAAATATATTTTCTTCGTATTTGTGTGCCTTTCCCCTCGGCGAATAGCTTAGCAAATTCCATGTGGGCTCTATTGGACTTGGCCACGATCATTAGTCCGGAGGTATCCTTATCTAATCGATGGACAATACCGAGACGTAGTGGCCCTGAGATATCCGAAAGAGAATTACCCAAGATGTATTGCATGGCATTGACGAGGGTCCCGGATCTATGGCCAGGAGCCGGATGACACACCATCCCCGCCGCCTTATTTATGACCACTATGAATTCATCTTCGAAGACAATATCTACTGGAATATCTTCGGGACTCGCGGTAAATTCCTCGGCCTCCTCTATCACATCGATAAGACATGGCTGATGAATCTTATGTGATGAATCACGGATAACGATTCCATCCAATGAAACGTTTCCATTTTTGACGTATCTTTGAAATTGAGATCTCGATAATTCTTTGGTTATGGACGATACGGCACAATCGATCCTTTGCCCCATGAATTCTTTTGGTACATATATCTTCATATCAAAAGGATCACATAAAGAGCAGCGATATGCCTATTATTATCCTATAGATGGCTATGTGCAAAAACCCATGCTTTTTCATGTAGTATACGAAGAGCCTAATGCATATCAGGCCAATTAACATCGTCAACAATATACCCATACAAGAATTTAACGAAAACATATTGGCGGTGGCGTTATGATTCATGTTTTCTACGATCTCCAAAGTGGTGGAGCCGCATATACTTGGTATCGCCAGGAGCATCGAGAATAATATTGAGTTTTTGCGATCTATATTCAAGAATCGGCAGGCGGTAATGCAAATCCCCAATCTACTGATGCCCGGGAAGATGGATACCGCTTGAAAACACCCGATGATGAACGCCTTGGGAATGGAGGGAAGGAAAGTATTGGCGGCACGGCGACTATCTCCCGCCAGTTTATCGAACATAAACAATAGGATGCCGAAGACGGCGCAAGAAATCCCCATAATAAAACTAGAATCAAATTCCTTGACGAAATTCCTAGCGATGAAGCCAAGGATGACGACGGGTATCGTCCCCACAATCAACGGCCAAAAGAACGTGAGTTTTAATTTTTTACTTCGTGTGAACAATCCTTTGAGGATGTCTATAATTTCACGGCCAAAATAAATGAGGAAAGTTAGGAGGCTCCCACAATGAAGCGCTATCTTCGTCCCGAAATCGAAGGTATCGAAATGAAATAATTTAGCGAATAAGTGCAAATTAACGGAAGAACTGATCGGAAGAATCTCAGAAATTCCCTGAGTAATACTCAGAAACAACGTTTCGGTATTCATGAAGAGGTTACGGAACTATCTTAGATCGACGATGCTTCATATTAGAGGAAGATTCAACGTCCGGCAACGGATTCCTTGATAAACCTTTCTGAATCAGAAAACTGATTCTGGAGAACTGTGCCAGAGTTCTATTCTCTGCACAATTTGATAACCACTTGGACGTTGATTGAATTACCTGATTATATATATTAAATTTAATAAACACGCAAGTGTCTAATGTCTTTTCCAATGCTTAGGCTTTGATCAGGCCTATGATATAAACGTAGACATTGGAATCATATTTGGGCGATGTTAAACTGATGTTGAATTAATGTGTTTGGTAGTTTGTTGGGCAATATGAACAAGGCAGCAATCTGGAAAAACGTGAAGGAGTGGATCTACATTTTATTTGGGTTCGTCGTGGTCACCGGGTTCCTATATCAGCCATTTAAGATCCCATCGGGCTCTATGATACCGACCCTCTTGATTGGTGATTTTTTGATCGTCAACAAACATTGCTACGGGTACTCCAATGATTCCTTTAGGATATCAACTTTTACGTTCCCACTCCCCAAAATAAAGGAGAGATTATTTGCGAAGGCATTGCCACAGAGGGGTGAAGTCGTCGTCTTCCGTAATGAAAAAGATGAAGATAACAATTATATTAAGCGCATCATTGGTATACCAGGTGACAAGATAGAGGTAAAGGATGGAGTAGTCCACATCAATGAAGTACCAGTTGAACTCAAAGAAGATGGAGAATTTTCGAATCTAGAAAATGATGAATACGTAATATATAAAAGGTACATCGAAACATTACCGAACGGATACTCACACGTCATCATCAAAAGATTTGCATTTGGAGAGGGGCACCTGGATAACGTTGGTCCATTCGTCGTTCCGGCCGGCCATTACTTCATGATGGGAGACAACAGGGATAACTCAAAGGATAGCCGCGTCATGGAGGCCGTGGGCTACATACCTTTGGAACGCATCATGGGGCGTGCCGAGGGCCTCTTTTTCTCATCGAGCTGCTCTTTATTCCAGGTATTTGACTGGCCTTTTTCGATGCGGTTTGAGCGGTTCTTCACGGCCATCGTGTGATTTATAATTCTATCAATGAATCGTAAAGAGTCATCAATAAATGAGTTTGACGATCTGGAAAATAAGCTCGCATACGAATTCCTAGATAAAAGGTTGCTTGATCAGGCTCTCAGGCATTCGAGCTTGAAACGCGGGATCACGGCATTCGAGAGATTAGAATTCTTGGGGGATAGGGTGCTAGGTTTAGTCGTCTCCGAATATATCTTCAATAATTACAACAATAACGAGGGCGAAATGTCGAGAATGCAATCCGTCTTCGTCTGCGCGAAATCGTGTTACGAGATCAGCCTCCATGTTGGAATCGATAAGTTCATCAAAACGGCCGGACAAAATCTCAAGACAAATAAAACGGTTTTAGCTGATGCCATGGAATCTGTTCTGGGAGCCATATTTATGGATGGTGGATACGAGGCCGCCAAGATTGTGATATTGCGTTTGTGGGAGACAATATTCAATAGCTACGATGCGATGATCCTGGAACCCAAAACCGTCCTCCAAGAACTTACGCAGGCTCAAAATGGGGCGATTCCGGAATACACGGTCATCGGGTCTGAGGGGCCTAGCCACGCCCCCGTATTCTCGGTCTCAGTAACGGCAAACGGCCAAACGGCAACCGCCAGCGGTGAATCTCGTAAAATCGCAGAAACAAACGCCGCCAGGAAGATATTAGCCGTTTTGTCACAGAGTATACCCAGTCATCAAAAGAATTGAAGGCATGAGACAAAGGGAGCTTGGAAGCGGAGCGTACATGAAGGTACGTGAGAATTCGAGGGCTGGGTCTACTAAATTCAATAAACACCTAAGTGTTTATTAAATTGCGTGAGTATGAGAGAAGATCGCCGCAGTCTCAGGTGATGTTTCTGGGAAGCGGGTTTTGTATCGTCATAGAAAAGGATACTTTGTTCTTTGATCGCTTCCATGTGAATTTAATAATCGAGAAAACGTTGTGCATCATACGCCTGACTAAGGGCAGCATCCCCGCTATACATATCCATTTTAACTGATTTATCCATGCTTGTTCATGCATTTGAGCCACAAGAGATATCCCACCCAACATAATCATAGGTATTAAAATATTTTTCCTAAACTTAAGGTTTTGGATATAAATGCAGCCAAGACATAATCCTACCACCTGATACAATATCATGAATGTGTATGGATTGTTGTCCACATAATGCTTCATATCACATATGAATATTAAGGACAACATGAGCAGAGACAGCCCAATGAGCAAAGCAAATTTAACCTCATCTGTATGACGCAGTTTTTGAAAGAATCTCCACTGCCAGAGTGTTAGGAAAGGTGCCACCACAACGTCGATTGGATAGTGGTATCCAGCGACGACCTCAACCATAGCGCCAAGTACGACGATCGTTACAGACGCAATCTTTACGAATCGCATTTTAGTGCTAAAGAATAACCAAATATAAAATACGCAGGAAATCTGTAGATGACCACTTGGGAATGCATGCCCAGAAAATCCATAATTCGTGCAATTCCCGTTGGGTAACGGTATGGCGAATAACTCCTTAAGAATCACGCTGAATAATCTCGTGAAAATAAACAACACGAACGCTAATGCTAGACTTTTATTGCGCGACAATAAATACAGTGCAGCGATAACGTACTCAACCCTATCCGGATCAACTAGATCTAGACACAGCTGCGTAACAAAACTAGCCATAACTACCCCCCAAACGGACCAGTTCGCACAGTAAAAGCTTGCACGATCCACGGACCATTGTCAACAATAAAACTTCTCACATATCCCAGGGCCACCTCATAAAAAATTTTGAGCGATAACAAACCTAAAAACGGCGTGATTCCACCCCGCCATCTTTCTAAGGCCTTTTATTGAAACCCTCTTGTATTTTATGTCGTTTTTCTTTGCCATCTTTATAGCTCAATACTTCGGGAATCAACTATATCCCCTACCTCGTTGCTAGTTTGTGTCAAGCAAGTTCTGATGGCATCTAATTTCTGAGGATCGATCTTTTTGAACGTTTGCGGTTTTTGACATTGAGCCTGTTTTTGAGCAGTGCCTCAAAACTTGCCGGGGAAAATCTGGACTATACGCCAGACCTCACGAGAAGTATGTAATAAAACACAGTGCACTTTTAGGGAAACACTTGCGATAGGTCAATAGATAGACACTGATGGATCTGCAGAACATTTAGCTATACCACGTACTTTTGTTAAGATATTTCTCATTTTCATCTTCTCTACCTCTTTGATAACAAAGTTATTGTTGCACATGATAACTTGTTCTTGCATAATATTGCAACTCTTTTGTGATCCTATTTCCTTTCCCAGTCGGTCTCCTCTCATGCTATCCTGCTCATCGGGTTTTGACCATAATGAACTGTAAGATACATGGAAGATAATCTGACGATCTCGAGGGCTAGGGCCGGGTTGAAGAACGGTGATTTTAGTTCCGTTGAGTTGACGAGTTACTATTTATCCCGCATCGATGAAGGCGCTGGACTAAATGCTTATATAACAGTTGAACCAGATAAAGCCATATCGGCTGCTCAGAGTGCCGATATCAGGATTGCGAAGGGGGAAGATCTCGCTTTGCTAGGTATTCCACTTGCCATTAAAGATCTCTTCTGCACTAAGGGAACGCGTACCACATCCGGCTCAAAGATGCTGCATAACTTCATACCGCAGTACGAATCCACGGTTACGCAGAATCTCTTAGATGATGGAGCCATATTCTTGGGCAAAACCAACATGGATGAGTTCGCGATGGGTTCCACCAATATAACGAGCTACTTCGGCCCGTGTTTCTTACCCTTCAGGAAACGATCGGCCCCAGACTCTAGGCTGGTGCCTGGGGGCTCTTCTGGTGGATCCGCTACGGCCGTAGCGTCGGATTTATGCATCGCTGCAACGGGCTCTGATACCGGGGGCTCGGTACGTCAACCGGCCTCTCTATCCGGGCTCGTTGGCGTTAAGCCGACGTATGGCCTGTGCTCAAGGTGGGGAATGATAGCCTTTGGTTCATCACTGGACCAGGCTGGCCCGTTGACCAAGAACGTCGAGGATGCGGCCATTTTGTTGGGATCCATGGCTGGGTACGATCCAAAAGATTCGACGTCTGAGAACCTCTCCATTCTTGATTATACAACCTTTTTAGACAAGCCCATCAATGGCCTGCGGATCGGAATTGTAAAAGAGTTTATGGAAGGTCTTTCGTCCGAGAATATCCAATTAATAGAAAAGGTTTGCGGATGGTTACGGGGCAGCGGATGCGAAGTATGTGATTTATCGCTCAAGACGATTCCATTTGCGCTCCCAGCATATTATATCATCGCCCCCGCGGAGGCCTCCTCGAATTTGGCGAGATTTGATGGCGTGAGATATGGATACCGCGCCGATGATTGCCAGAGTATAGATGATCTTTTCGTGAGATCTAGATCGGAAGGATTCGGAGAGGAGGTTAAACGCAGAATATTGACGGGGACCTATGTACTATCCGCCGGATATTATGATGCATATTACCTCAGGGCCCTCAAAGTTCGTAAAATGATTATGGATGATTTTCAGCAGAATGCCTTCTCGAAAGTTGATTTAATACTGACCATGACGACACCAACTCCGGCGTTTAGTATAGAAGAATCTCACAATATGACGCCAGTTGAAATGTATTTAAATGACGTCTTTACGGTGACGGCGAACATTACTGGCCTTCCGGCGATATCTGTTCCAGTGGCTCTCTCCGACGACGGGTTGCCTTTAGGTATTCAGTTGATAGGCAATAAATTTCAGGAGGGGCAGATATTTAGCGTCTCAAGTGCCATCGAAAAATGTGCTGATTTTGAGACTCTGAGAAAGAGTATTCTATACTCATCCACAAAAAGAATTGGGGGCAGGAGCATTGCAGCACAGGCGCCGAGCTGTACTGAGCGTATCGCTCAAGCCGAGCATCGAGGCGACGAACCAGCAAACTTTTTGGGGGTTAGTATGACAGATGGAGGGAGTATGTGATGAATCTGAGAGACGGTTGGGAAGTTGTCATTGGCCTAGAGGTCCACGCACAGATCGCCACGAAGTCGAAGTTATTTAGTAGTAGTCCCACTGACTTTGGGTCTGATCCAAATACCCAGGTTTCCTTTTACGATGCGGGGATGCCGGGGATGTTGCCGGTCCTCAATGGCGAGGCCGTCGATATGGCGATCATGACGGGCCTCAGTGTGGATGGCACCATCAACAGGATCTCTAAATTCGACAGAAAGAATTACTTCTATCCGGACCTCCCATCTGGTTATCAAATTTCACAGTTGTATCATCCGATAATCACGGGCGGCTATATTGATATCGAGTCCCAGGACGGACGGCCGAAAAGAATACATCTAGACAGGATTCATATTGAGCAGGACGCTGGAAAGAATATTCACGACCTTTCACCCGAGTTTTCATATATAGATCTAAATAGAGCCGGGATACCGCTCATGGAAATCGTATCGAACCCAGATATGAGTTCCCCATACGAGGCGATGGCCTACTTCAAGAAGCTCAAGATGCTGCTGCGGTACATCGGCACATGTGATTGTAATATGGAACGCGGGAACCTGAGGGCCGACGCGAATATATCGATTAGGCGTCCTGGAGATCCCTTAGGCAACCGAGTCGAAATCAAGAATATGAATTCGATTAGGAATCTTGGGCAGGCCTTGGATTATGAGATTACCCGGCAAATAATGGCCAGAGAAAATGGTGGCAAAATAGAGCAGGAAACTCGGCTCTTCGATGCGACGACCGGTGAAACACGGTCGATGAGAACCAAGGAGAATTCGAATGATTATCGTTACTTCCCGGATCCGGATCTAGGGCCCATCGTTTTGTCGAGCGGGCGAATCGAAGGCATCAGAGCAAAATTGCCTGAACTTCCTGATGCTAAGAGGCTGAGATTCATGGAGTCATACGGACTCAGCGGAGCCGATGCCGATGTTTTGATCGAGGACAAAGCTGTGGCCCTTCATTTTGAGCGAGCCGTCGAAGCATCCAAGTTTAAGGGCGCGGAATCTGCGAAATTAATAGCCAACTGGATTATAGGAGAATTATTTGGCTTCTTAAATAAGACCAATATTTCGATTGATGACTTACCGTTCCCAATCGAATATATGGCGGAACTCGTGGATCTTATCCTCGATAAAACCATATCCGGGAAGATCGCCAAGACCGTCTTCGCGGAGATGACGGAAGATGGCGCTAGTCCGTCCACAATCGTCGCAGAATTGGGATTGGTCCAGATCCAGGACGAGTCAGTGATCAGGAAGGTCGTTGAGGAAGTCATTGCCAGTAACCAAGATCAGGTTGAGCAGTACAGGTCAGGGAAAGTACAACTTTTCGGTTTCTTTGTGGGGCAGTGCATGAAAAACCTTCATGGCAAGGGCAATCCAGAAATGGTAAATCAGATACTTAGGGAAACCCTAGATTCTTCAGAATGAGCTTTCAAGTGCAGGGCCTACTGCTCGAATCTTCCTGAAGTGTTGTGGCTCAATGATCTGCAGATCCTTCAGGGTCTATCTATTGACCTCTCGACAATGTTTTCCTAAAAGTGAGCTGTGTTTTTTGTTAAGGGGGACGATCATGTGTCTGTCATACGGGTTGAGTATATCAGGCGCATCACAATATGATGCGTATTAACGTATTATCAACCGGGATGTGCGAGAATCCCCGTCTAATGCAATTCAATAAACACCCAAGTGTTTATTAAATTTAAT
>JAIRNI010000053.1 GCA_031258145.1 Holosporales bacterium | reverse complement strand
ACAAGGAGGAAGAAACAATCAATTATGTATAGAAGATCAATTGCTACAGAAGGAATAGATATGGACTAAGATTCAATCTTATTGCAGGAATCTATAACTTTGAGATCAATTTATGAGTTCCGAAAGAGGTCTAATATTACTTCTTAGCCGGCGAGGAACAGGAGTCGCTGGAGGCTGAACCACCACCCTTCTACTGAGATTTCCTAGTAAAAGCGACGGATAGAGTTAAGTGCTTGCAAAGTATAAGAGTAGTAGACCAATGGAGCCAGCAGGTGACCGAGCTATTATGCAGCTGTCTCGACCCGCAAGATATTGTGAATCTCACGGGCACACTGAGAGCTTTTCCCCCCTGGCTATTCGCCCGCCGGATCCTTTTTTGGATTTGGATCTACTTCGGTGTTGGTGAATCCGAGACCACGCTAGTATCCGATTCTTTAGTATCCTCTTTTTGATCATCAATAACGAATTCCGTTACGTCCCTCCGAGATTGAGATTCCTCTTTCTTCTCTTGCGTTGCGAAAGCATCGGGGGTCTGAGATAAGTCAAAGAAAGCCACTCTATCTCCTGGATACCCTGGTGTGAAAGGCTGGAATGAAAATTGCGCGATCTGCGGACTTGGGTATGCGGCATATGGCGGGAATGTCGTTGGGTAACCGTAGAGTGGGTGCATCGGATCAGGTGAAAATGAGTACTGGGGCGATCGTAGCACCTCTGGAGCCATGTATCGAGGACAACTCTCTGGGAACTCTTTGTCTGCAAGGAGGGAAGGGTTCTGGCTTTCAGACTTTTGAGGGGCGAGGAACGATAGTTGTACGTCTGTCTGCTTTTGGAACGTGCGCGACATTACCCTAATGATAACGTTTTGTGTTAAGCTCTGGAGTGACCCTGCCGTATAGCTTTCGTCTCCCTTCATGTGACCTGCGATTTCTTTCAAACAGATTTGTAAAAAGGGAATGTTGTCTTGTACCTTTAGGTAGGCTGAGTTCTCCATAGTGGTCCCTACGAAAGCTAAGAATGCGGCTGTGTTCGGCAACGGGAATGTTGCATAGACGAAATTGAGCGGGTCACATATGGGAGTCGCTGCAAGTATTATCGTGCGCAGATCATCGTCACTTATTCTGCCGAATTTTTCTGGAAATTGGAACTGCAAATCCCTAACAACGATTGCTGGGGAGCAGTACGGTTGCTTGTGCACGAATCTGAGGGGTCCAAGTGAAGGGTTTATGTAAAGATAGGAGGATAGTCCGACCTTGGGATCCAATTGATTAAAGTGATCAGAGTTTTGGGTGTAGAAACGTACGAAATCGTTTGTTAAACGGCGAAGGTTTGCGTTGGGAGTGGGAGACTCCCAAAACCCTGGTCCGATTAGGTACAGTAAATGGACGATGTAGTTCGCTAGCTCTTTTACTATTGGATCCGGGGATTGGAGGGCGACGAAGAGATCCCGAGTGACGAAGTCAAAGGAATTGCTCAGCGGGTTTGTTAACAAAATTACGGCTCGCTCTCCCAATGCATTCCATCCCCAAACATTGCATCCAAGCAGGATCCTTGAAAGTCGTTCATCCATAGAGTCTCCTGGTGTCGGCTTTGATAGCCATATCGCCAGTTTCTCATTTGTTAGGGGGAGCGCAGCGATCTGCAGCTGGCTGCCCCTGCCTGCAAATCCATGGGGATATCCGGATCCTCCTGGGACAAAGGATGTCGGGGGGCCCCACATGGAAGCTCCAGCTGCGGAAGCCATCATGACTGCCGATAACATCGTGGTTAGTATTCTCTTGTTGGGTGATCTTTTCATAACTTTTTCTCCTGCATGAAAGAATGGATGGTCTAATCATAGACATAACGACTCATACCTACTGGACGATGATTATAATCCATCTATCCTTCATTTGGAAGTTCTTTTTGAATTTGTTCGTTTCATCTTATCGAAATGTCTAATCTCGTCTATTGCTGTTATCAAAATCTACTTTCTCAATACTCCGGCACAATGTTTTGATACAGCCGCGATAAGTTGCGATGAGATATCCGTTATATTATCATCAGTCAGGGTGGCGTCATCTGACTGCATATAGACCTCTACCGCGACGGCCTTGTTATCCGCGCCTATCGCCTCCGATTCATACACATCGAATACTTTAACGTTCTTCACGTATTCTAGCCTCAACTTTTTGATGACATTTAGTATTCCTGCGACATTGAGCTCCTTCTTCACGATGAATGAGAAGTCTCTCATCGTCGGTTGGAATTGGGATAATTTGAGCGGCGTTCTAGCCTTGGTTTCCTGAAATTCCGGGATGACGTCCAGAAACATCTCGAAACATACGACTGGTCCATCGACATCCATTTCCTTCAATATCCTGGGATGTATCTCGCCAAAATGAGCGACGACGGTATCTTTCTGGAAGATGTACGTTCCACTGCGCCCTGGATGATAATATTCTGGGGCCTCCGTTAGTAACCGGTAGCCAGATATCGTCATATTTAATATCCTCTCCAAATCTTCTTTGATGTCAAATACAGATACTGGGTTTTGCCTATGCCTCCACGTACGCTCGGTCGTATGTTCTGAGAGAGTACACGTTAAGACATCATCCTCATTAAT
Organism: Holosporales bacterium; assembly: GCA_031258145.1. Lineage (GTDB taxonomy): Bacteria > Pseudomonadota > Alphaproteobacteria > RUG11792 > RUG11792 > JAIRNI01. Next base: position 26,668 of record JAIRNI010000053.1, on the reverse strand, counting down.
CTTACTATCCATGATGTTATACCTCTTCCCGACCTCAAATATCCTGCTATTTCTTTGGCTTTTATTTTGCGCTAGCCTGATGACCTTCAAATGAGAGGCGATGCTGCTCGGTTTCATCGTTGAAAATTCAGTGGTGGCAGGGTCTTTTATTTCAACGTGGTTTTCGAGGCCGGTGAATAGAAGCGCCGTCTTCTTATCGATAAAAGTAAACGTCTTAATTTCATGGTATCCGTTATATACCAACGCGTCGGTGATCTTATCTATCGTATACGATTTGTTGATGGGATCGATTCTTTCCAACTCCTGTTCTATGATGTTATCATATCCAGTGATCCTCAAAATCTCCTCGATTACATCCTCTTCGATGCGCAGATCATGCCTCCAAGACGGCGATTCAATCACCATCACGTCATCTCTAATTTCCTTGATCACCATACCGAGACTTGCGATGATCCCAACCGACGCCGCGAAATCTTGTTTAGATAGTCCGGATAACGCGGAGAATTTGGATAACGTAAGATTGATTGTGTTTTTATTAGGTGGCAACGTCCCTTGTGTTTTCAGTTTTGACATACCTTGAGCAGTTCCATTGGATGCTATGAGAAATGCCGCGTAGCGGACGGCGTATGGTGTGAGCTCTGGGTCTATTCCGCGCTCAAAACGGGTCCTAGAATCGGTGATGATGTTCAATGCTTGTCCCGTCTTAGCGATCGAGACTTTATCGAAGAATGCGCCCTCGATGAGGATATTGCTGGTCCTTTCTGAAAAGGCCGATGATTCTCCGCCGATAATCCCAGCGACCGATAGTATTCCATCATCAGTAGACACCACGATAGCGCCCTGCGGCAGGATAGTCTCCTCGCCGTTTAATGTGCGTAATTTTTCTCCCAAATTGGATTCCCTGACGATAATCTGATGAGGCAATTTATCTAGATCGAAAATATGGAGTGGTTGTCCGATATCGAAGCAGATGTAATTCGCGATATCCACGGGGAAGTGAATGAGACGTTGCCCGATGGCATTGAGTCTTTTTGCGATATAATCGGGTGTCTCTCCAGCAATGCTCTCTAATGCCAGAGTAGAAAAGAAAGAACAATTTGGCGTTCTGATTTCGACATCGAACTGGTTCTCAATATCCTCCGCCAAATCCAATGACGGTAGAGATTTGAGGGTGCCGGCTCCAGCGGCCGCGAGATCCCGCGCTAACCCTCTGACGCTGAAGCAATCCGCTCTGTTTGGGGTGATGCTAACATCAAAGATAACCTGATCGAGATTTAGGGCCTGCGACAGTTCTAGGCCCGTCGGTAAATCGTGGGACAACTCCATGATGCCATCGATGCCATCATCATCGAGCAGGAGTTCCTCGGTGGAGCACATCATCCCCTCGCTCGTGGTTCCCCTTATGGCTGACTGTTTGAGGGGCTCCCCAAAGGCCGGAATAACCGCCCCTGCTTTAGCGACGGCTACCCGTATGCCGGATCTAGCGTTTTTTGCGCCACAGACGATGTTGAGAGTTTGATCACCTATATCTACCTCGCATACCCGCAATTTATCGGCATTTGGATGGGGTTTCGTGCTCTTGATATACCCCACGACGAAACCTTGAAACTTCTGCCTGAGATCAACGACCTCCTCGACCTCTATCCCAAGACTAGTGAGGATCGCCGATATTCCCTCATACGGCAGATCCGTCTGCAGATGATCCAAAAGCCAATCGAACGTGAACTTCAAGAGTGCTACCAACAACAAAGATCAGAATAGGGGAATTATACACCTTATCAGGCCAGAGGGATGGGGTAATTATGCATTCCCTGACCGAATGAATAGCAGAGGGAAATGCTCTCTGGGCCATTGGTGGAGGAAACATCAACTACTGTATTAACAGATGCCATCAGAACTTGTTTGACACAAACTAGCAACGAGGTAGGAGATATGGTTGATATTCAAAAGCATTTAGCTATAGGCGAACTAGTACAACGATTCGACATTCCGCAGGTGAAAGTCTATAATGCGGTTTCGTGACGTACTCTTTTCAGTGAGATCTTTTAACTCCGCGATGGATAGGCCTCCGATTTATCTGGATTATGCGGCGACGACCCCGTGCCTGACAAGTGTTCTCGATGAAATGATCCCGTATTTTACGGAGCATTACGGGAATCCGAACTCACAGCACTCAGCTGGCCATGCGGCTTTGAATGCTCTGAATGAGGCCAGGGATAGGGTACGTAATCTCATCATAGCTGATTTTGAGGAAATAGTCTTCACGAGTGGTTCAACGGAATCGAGCAGAATTGCCATAGAGAGAACCGCCATTTCCCTCGCCAAAACCGGACGGCGGAAATTCATCACTACCAAATCGGAACATAAATCGGTCTTAGATTGTGCCGATGCTCTAAAATCCAGGGATATCGAGGTGTTATATCTAAAGATCAATGGCGATGGGCTGGTCGATTTCGATCATCTGGACAGCATTCTGAGCGAATCAGTGGGATTATTATCCATCTGTATGGTCAATAACGAAACCGGAGTTCTGCAGGATATCAAGAAAATCACAGAGTTATGCCATGTTCGTGGAGTACTAATTCACGTTGATGCAACTCAGGCATTCGGGAAGATGCCGCTCGATGTCAAGGAGTTGGACATTGACTTCATGAGCGCCTCAGGACATAAGATTTATGGTCCCAAGGGAACAGGTGTCCTTTTCTATAAAAAGAAAAACAAAAAGTTACTGAGAGTGCCGGGCGCGAATTATGAGGTAGAATTCGGGATTAGATCTGGAACGGTGCCGGTGCCCTTATGCGTTGGCATGGGGAAAGCCGCCGAGATCGCCCTGCATGAGATGGCCCATGATTTCGCGAATATTTCTAAGTTACGCCAAGAGCTGGTATCCAATTTCACGGAATCCATTGAGGAAGTCTACGTCAATGGATCTAGAACCTCTCATTATCCGGGAATCGTTAATATTAGTTTAAGAGGATGCGAGGGAGAAGCTCTCATGATGGAGTGCAAGAGGATTATGATTTCATCGGGTTCGGCGTGTACCTCAAATAAACTGACGATCTCTCATGTTCTAGATGCTATGGGTGTGCCGGCCGATATCGCACAGTCATCCCTCAGGATTTCGGTCGGGAAATTTACGACGGAGTCTGATATCATGATTGCGATTGAAGACATCACGGCGGCCACTACGAAATTGAGGAAGATGAGTCCAGTGTGGGATATGATAAAGTCCGGCATAAATCTGGATAGTATTTTTGAGGGGAAGTCCTGCGAGCATGCTGTATAGTGAAAAAACTCTCCGCTACTACGAGAACCTGAAGAACATCGGCGAGCTGGACGATACTTTGCCCAATGTGGGGACGGGGATAGTTGGCTCTCCACTCTGCGGCGACGTCATGAAACTGCAATTGTTCTTCGGTAATGACGATGTGATTTTAGATGCAAAGTATAAGGTCTTTGGATGCGTATCGGCCATCGCCTCCATGGAACTGGCGACGACACTATTGAAGGGCAAGAACATGGCCGAGGCCCTGAAAATTACCAACGAGAGCGTCGCGGAAGAATTGCAGCTTTCAGATATCAAGAAGCATTGTTCAGTACTGGCGAAGGAGGCCATAGAAGCCGCCATCAATAATTACCTCAACAAAAAGAAGAAGGATGGGATAACGATGATTACAATGACGCAGCAAGCCGTCGAGAAATTGAAAGAGATGATAGGGGCACAAAATGCGACCGGTATATTGGTTACCGTTGAATCGGGAGGATGCTCAGGTATACGCTACTCTCTTTCATACGAAATGGAGCCCGATGATTCAAAGACGGGAATTACCATCAATGATATTAAGTTTTATTTTGACACTAAAGATGAGCCGATCATCGATGGACTGACCATCGATATCGTTGATCACGATTTTGGACGGGGGTTCTCGGTGACGAATAACAGGCATTCGTCCTGCCAGAACTGCACTTGCGGTTGCAGACCTAGGTAGCTGTTCTTAGCCGGACACTTTTATGCTGGTACGCTAATCAAAGGGAAATTGACTCAGAAGCCGGCTTCGACCAATTTTTATTGAACCGTTCCTTCCGAAACGTCAAGATTGGATTCATTCCCATATTTTTTTACGAAGGATATCTTACTTCTTCAACGCCTCGGCCGAGAAGATGGTCTCCCTCATCTGTTCCGCTATTGTTGACATGCTCCCCGGGGAATGTGGGACGAACACCACGTTACTCTTGGAATTCGCTCCGATATCTTTGAGGGCATCGATGTATTGAATCAGCAGAACGGTGTCCATGACGCTGGCCGGATTCGAGCCCGTATGTTTCACCAATTCGTCTACGGATTGACTCAGGCCTTCTATGATCGCCTGCCTTTGTCCAGCCACACCTTTCCCGTGGAGTATACTGGATTCAGCCTCCGCTTCCGCTTGCTTCACCTTCAGTATCTTATCGGCCTCACCTTTTTCGGCGGCCGCCACCCTCAATCTCTGCGCCGTATTGATCTCGTTCATAGCGGCCTTAACATTTGGATCCGGATCGATGTCCGTGACGAGGGCCTTAATAATTTCATATCCAAAATCTGTCATCGGATTTTTGAGGTCGTTTCTCACGACGTCGGCTATATCGTCCTTACGAGAAAACACGTCATCGAGGTTCATGAGAGGCACCTGAGCCCTCACCGAATCGAAGACAAAGGCCTTGATCTGGGAGATTGGATCATGCAGCGTGTAATATGCTTCGTAGATCTTTGATTCTAGAACCTTATATTGGACAGCGATAATCACTCTAACAAAGACGTTGTCCTTCGTCTTCGTTTCGACGTCCACATCCAACTGATGAATCTTGAGAGAAATGGTGCCTTTGACCACCTCTATAAATGGGATCTTGATATTCAGTCCAGGCCTGGATACTCGGACAAACTTCCCGAAACGTTCTATGATGGCACACGTCTGCTGTTTCACCACAAAAAATGTTTGTTGGAGAGCACATAAGAATACTACCAGACAGACAATGTTATATACCGAATCAAAAAGAGACATAGGTAGAGTTGAGACAGAGAGATTCACCTCTCTAAATGGTAACATATCACCACCGCCAGGGAAAGCGACTTGACCGGGTTGCAATATCCAAGTTCTGCCTTAACTTTTCAATTGTTGTAACAGCTCCCTTCCGTAACCCTCCAAAATCAGGTTTCTGTTTCGTTGATCATGGGAAAAGAATGATCACGTACCTTCAAGTACGCTCTGCTTTTGCGTTCATGCTTCCTGCCATAAATTCTGATGTTGAAGGTTCCGGGAGAGGTTTATGAGGTTATAATAACTTATCTACCACTTGAGTTAAAGGAGGATCGGTGAATACCTTTGATGCCATCATTTCGCTCCTCAAAGCCACGGCGGATAAGGCCGGGAAGAATCCTGGCGTCTACAAAATGATCGATGTCAATGGAAAGACTATATACGTCGGAAAGGCGAAGCACTTAAAGAATAGACTCCTCTCCTACGCCAGAATAGAAAAAATGCAGAATCGAATCAAGATGATGATTTCGAATATTCACGATATTGAAATCATAATAGTAAAGACAGAAATAGAAGCGCTCTTGTTAGAGAGCAATCTCATTAAACAACTAAGACCATTTTATAATATACTTCTCAAGGACGATAAGACCTTCCCATACATCGTTATCGATAAGACGCATCCGTTTCCCAGGATCTTTAAATATCGTACCCTCAAGACACGTGGTAATAACTTTTTTGGCCCTTATCCCGCGATACATGCCCTAGACGAAACATTAAACGTCATCCAAAAGGTATTCCTTCTAAGGAACTGCTCCGATACTTATTTCAATAATAGGACGAGACCGTGTCTGCAGTATTTCATCAAGAGGTGCTCGGCACCATGCATGAACCGCATCCCTGAAGAAGAATACGCCCGCAACGTGATGCTCGCGGAGAATCTTTTACTTGGGAAGGACGAAGTCGCCAGGAATGCACTGATCTCCGAGATGAAGGGGGCCTCCGAGGCACTGGATTTCGAGATGGCTGCCTTAATTCGCGATAGAATCATGGCGATCAATAAGATTCAGTCGAAGCAGTACATTCAAATTACCGATCTAAATTCCATTGATTTTGTTGGGGCGGCCAAGGGGACGCAGGTTTCAGTAGTCTATGTCTCCTTCTTCAGGCTCGGCAAAAATGTTGGTTCAGATAAATTCATTATCGAGAACTCTTCGGAGGATGACGATGTACCAAATATCATCGTGTCGTTCATCACTCAGTTTTACGTGAATGTTCGGCCACCATCCACCATCGTTACTAGCCATAGTTTGAATAACGGGAATATTCAAAAGTTTTTAAATAGACTAGGATATAGTGATACGAAGATCCTGTGCGGCAAGAATGGAGACTATGCTAAGATTATAGACTCATGTTTGATCAACGCTCAACTACATCTCGCGAAAGAATTACACAACGAATTTGAGGCGCAGCTCTCGAGATTGAAGGAATTACTCAAAATAGATAAAATCGATAGGATCGAGGTATTTGATAATAGTCACATTCAGGGCACGAATGCATGTGGCGTCATGATCGTCTTCGAGCACGGGAAAATCCAAAAGGATAAGGCGAGGAGCTTCCACATAGAGGATAGCGTGTCCCACGGCGGAGATGATCTTGGAATGATGCAATTTACCCTTGAAAAAAGGTTTAAATCCAAGAATTTGCCGGAGATTCCTGATGTCATTTTGATCGATGGCGGACAGACGCAACTTGCCGTCGCGAAGAAGGTCATAGAGACCCATGGACTAGCAGATAGGATAAAAGTAATCGGTATCGCGAAACAGAATAATCGGAAACTCGGGTACGAGAAGATAATTCTGGAGAATGGCGAGGTATTTAGCTTAGGGCTAGACGATGATCTCCTATCATTTTTGATACTATTGAGAAATGAGTCACATAGAAAAGCCATCACGTTCCATCGTAAAAAGAGGAGTAAATTACTCGTAAAGTCTGTATTGGATGATATACCATCTATTGGGAATGGGCGGCGGAGAAGGCTGCTCGAGCATTTTGGATCCATCGAATTTATAAAAAAAGCTTCTATTGAGGAGCTAAAAATGGTAAAAGGTATCGATATCCATGCTGCTCAGCGAGTTTTTTATTTTTTTAATCGAGACTCAAAGTGATGAGCAAACTGTCGACTGTTCCGAATATTCTGACCATGTCTCGTGTATTTCTATTGCCATTTTTCGTCCTCGGGTTTTTTATTAGGCAAAGCTTTGGGCTATGGTTTTCGACCATCATATTTATGTTCTGTTGCGTGACGGATTATCTGGACGGATACTACGCACGCGCATATAAGCAGACGACGAAGATAGGGCAAATACTAGATCCACTCGCCGATAAAATCCTGGTATCCATATCGATTTTGTTCGTCACGGGGTATGGCCTGATAGATACGACGTCCATCATCCCCGCGGCCATCGTCCTGTGCAGAGAAATAATAATATCCGGAGTCAGAGAAGGGGCCGAGAATTTTAATACACTAAAATTATCTAAGTGGAAGACGACGGCCCAGATGGTGGCGATAACGGCAATCCTAGTAGCTGGATCAACAAATGTTGTCTCAGTCAAAATTTTCGGCGAAATTATGTTGTGGGTTTCCTCGGTGATAGCCGTGGTCTCAGGGTTGATGTACTGCAGGAAACACGTATCTTTGGATTAGACTTTTCTCGTAACTTTCCTGATGGCGATTCGGAAGCATACGTCGGGAGTCTACTATCCCTGGAACATACCATTATTATAGCCAAATGTTTTGGGGATCCCTCAGCGTATACCTATTGACCTCTCGACAATGCTTTGCTAGAAGTGAGTTGTGTTTTGTTAAGGGGGACGTTAAAGAAGCGAGTGGGAAGGGTAGCAGATACTTTTGATCAAGATTTTGAGTACAGTTGGTTTGGCGAAATATAAAGCCTGGGAATACAGAAAAAATATTTCTTGAAAATTAACGTATTATTAAGCTTTCTATGCTATTTTAAGTATACACCATCCCTAACCCCCACCCACCCGGGGATTCTCGCACACCCCGGTTAATAATACGTTAACGGACAATTATTCTTCGTGATACTTCGGATACTTGGGCACAGTGAACCAATATACTCAAACCATTCGACAGCCATTATGGCTGATATGTTAATCAAAGTAAAAATTGGCTCAGAAGCCGTCTTCGGCCAATTTTTCTTCGATATCGAATTTAATAAACACTTATGTGTTTATTGAATTGCATTAGACGGGGATTCTCGCACAACTCGGTTAATAATACGTTAACGGACGATCACTCAAGGGCATCTGCCACCAATACTGATTCAGATGAATTAGATCTCACGTAAAAATTGGCACAGAAGCCGTCTTCGGCCAATTTTTCTTCGATATTAAATTTAATAAACACTTATGTGTTTATTGAATTGCGTGAGTATATATCGAATGTTAACGTATTATTAATCGAGTTGTGCGAGAATCCCCGGGTGGGCGGGGGTTAGGGATGGCGTATACCTAAAATAGCATAAAAAGCTTAATAATACGTTAATTTTCAAGAAATATTTTTTCTGTGTTTCCATGCTTTATATTCTGTGAAACAACTATAAAGTCAAGTAGAGGAAATTCCGACTTAAGACAATCATGCGAATTATCTTGCCAAGCGGCTCAAAGTTTTGTATCATACGAGTATATCCGTTTTTTGTCGAGAATATCGAGATAGCTGATGGCATCCAAAAATAGCACTGCATTTAGAACGCATACCTGCGATGAGTTGGGATCATCCAACATCGGAGAGAGTGTTAGGCTTGCCGGATTCGTCCATAAAATACGCGATCACGGTGGTCTTTTATTCATAGATCTTAGAGATCATTATGGTATCACTCAATGTATCACGCAGGAAACGGATCCCGTCTTCAAGATCGCGGAAAAATTGAGGGATGAAACGGTCATTTCCGTCGTGGGGAAGGTAATCGAGAGATCCGAAGAAACCGTCAATAAGGATATGAATACCGGAAGGATTGAGGTTCGCATAGATGATATCGAGGTTCTTTCGGAGCCCGCCGGGCCATTACCATTACAGGTCAATGTCGAGAACGAGTTCCCGGAGGAAACGAGGCTGACATACAGGTATCTCGATCTACGTCGCCAAGAAATACACGACAATATCGTCCTGAGATCAAAGGTTATCTCCTTTATGAGGAAACGGATGACGGCGGCAGGGTTCCTGGAAATACAGACTCCCATCCTGACGTCTTCATCTCCGGAGGGGGCACGGGATTATCTAGTGCCCAGCCGAGTTCACCCTGGCAAATTTTATGCACTTCCTCAAGCACCGCAACAGTTTAAACAGCTACTCATGGTCTCAGGATTCGATAAGTACTTCCAAATAGCCCCGTGTTTTCGAGACGAAGACGCTAGAGCCGATCGTTCCCCCGGTGAATTCTATCAGTTAGATTTTGAAATGAGTTTCGTGTCGCAGGAAGATGTCTTCGCGGCGGTAGAACCGGTGCTGTACGACGTATTCTCTGAGTTTAGTCGTTACGGAGAAATATACCCGGTCATCGAAAGAATTGAGGGCAGGAGACACGTCGCGCAAGAGCAGAGCTGTACTGGGCGTACTGCTCAAGACGAGCAGCGGATCGACGAACCCGCAAACTTTCGAGGTCTGGGTATAATAACGGATTGTCCGTTCCCTAGGATAAAATACGACGATGCAATGTTACATTATGGAACAGACAAGCCGGATCTCAGGAATCCGCTCATCATCGAGGACGTCACGGATCTATTCCGAGACTCTAGTTTTGCGGCATTCTCAACGGCGATCAGAGAAAACAAAGCCTTGGTTAGGAGCATCAATGTCCCAAATTGCGTCAAGGAAACACGGAGCTTCTTCGATGGAGTCAACGCCTGGGCTGGGGAACTGAATCTCCCGGGCATAGGATATATCTCGATGTTATCGCAATCTGAATTCAAGGGTCCAATTGTAAAATTTTTAAAACCGGAAGAACTGCAAAAACTCGCAGAAATCAACAAAATGAATCCCGGAGATTCTGTGTTCTTTATTTGCTCGCCAGATGCCGCCAAGATCGCAGGGACCGTCAGGACGTATCTGGCAAATCGGCTCGATCTCAACGAACGTAATACATTTAGATTTTGCTGGATCGTGGATTTCCCGATGTATGAATATGATGCCGATCTAAAGCAGATCATATTTTCACATAATCCATTCTCGATGCCACAGGGAGGGATGGATGCCCTCCTCACCAAAGATCCCCTGGAAATCAAGGCTTTTCAATATGATATCGTCTGCAATGGGATCGAGCTTTCTAGTGGCGCCATCAGAAACCACGTCCCAGAGATAATGTATAAGGCCTTCGAAATTGCGGGCTACGATAGGGAGCATGTGGACACAAATTTCGGTGCCATGATCAAGGCCTTTAAATATGGGGCGCCTCCGCACGGGGGATGTGCTCCCGGCATCGATAGAATCGTAATGCTCTTGGCCGATACTAATAACATCAGAGAAGTCATCGCCTTCCCATTCAATCAACACGCTCAGGATCTCATGATGGGAGCGCCCGCAGCGCCCACTCCAGAACAATTGCGTGAATTGAGTATCGCCGTCATCCCGAAAAAGCCAAACACATGATCATAATACGGAATCTGCATAAGAAATTCGGGGCCAGGATCATTATCAATGATTTCACGTATCATTTTTCGAAGAGGGCGAATATCGGAATAGTTGGCCCAAACGGCGCCGGCAAGACGACCTTTCTAAATATAATAACCCAGCTTGAAGACCACGACTCCGGCTCCATCATCATTCCGAAGGATTGCGTCTTGGGGTATCTCCCTCAATCTCCATGTGAAAATCCAAGATCCACGATATTGGAGGAGTGTATATCGGGGAACCACACGTTATGTCAAATGAAGAATACATTGCACGATGTATTGAAGAAGATGGAAGAATCATATTCGGATGAGATTTACGATGAATACGAGAGGGCTGAGAAAGCATTCGCGGATAACGATGGGTATGCTCTCGAGGCCGAGGCGAAGGGTATTCTCGTGGGGCTTGGATTCGAGACATCGCAATTCGATGAATCGCCCCTGATACTATCGGGAGGCTGGCGTATGAGATTGGAGCTCGCGAAACTCCTCATAAATAACCCGAATTTTCTGATACTGGACGAGCCGACTAATCACCTCGATCTTCCCAGTCTCGCATGGCTGGAGCAATTCCTCAAATCCTTTCAGGGGACTCTGTTATTCGTCTCCCACGACAGGGACTTCCTCAATAACGTTGCGAATCAGATCATGCACATCTCGAATGGTAACATCAATATGTATACGGGTAATTTCGACGACTACCTAGGCCAACGAGAAGCCAAGGCAGAGACCGCAAAATCTCAGAAGGAGGCCCTAAAGAGAAAACAGGATCACCTCCAGGAATTCGTGGATAAATTTAGGTATAAGGCATCGAAGGCGAAGCAGGCGCAAAGTAAGATAAAGATGATCGAAAGACTCAAACAAATGGATGATTTAATCGACGTAGAAGACTCCGATCAAAAGCCGAACTTCAAGATCGAGGTCGAGAGACAGAGTGGCAGAGTCGTCCTGGACATGAAAGACTGCAAAATAGGATACGGAGATACTGTCCTCAACAAAAATTTAACCCTCAAAATATTGAGGGGCAACAAAATTGCGATAGTCGGTGCGAATGGCATCGGAAAGACGACTCTATTGCGGACTATAATTGGTGAAACGCCACTCCTTGCGGGTACGATGAATTTCGGGAATAATTTGAAGATTGGTTACTACGCGCAGAGCCAACTTGAGGTTCTGGATCCAACCCTCAACGCCATAGACAATGTATTGCAATTGGCGGGAGGGATCACTCATCAGCAAGCGAGGGCCGTGTTGGGATGCCTCATGATGACACGAGAGATCGTCCAGAAACAGCTCAAGGTTCTCTCGGGAGGAGAAAAGAGCAAGGTCGCGATCGCCGCTCTTCTGGCTCAGAAAAACAACTTCCTGATTCTGGACGAACCGACCAATCATCTGGATATGGCGAGCTCCGAGACCCTGGCCAATGCTCTGGAGCATTACGAAGGAACCGTCCTGGTCGTGAGCCACAACAGATCCTTCATCAACTCCCTCGCATCCCACATCCTCGTGATGGATAAAACCAAGAAAGCGGAATTATTTTACGCCGAGTCAACTTCCGCTGTGTGATTGGAAGAGAGTTACATGGCCCTGGGATCAGAAGGAGCGGCAACCGGAGCTGGGTGTGGAACTGCGACAATCGTGGCGATGCCAGCAATTTCCCTCGTATACATGGCTTGAATTTCCTGGAGCATTGGACCCCTTTCGAAACTCACAAATTGATCTCAAAGTTATAGATTCCTGCAATAAGATTGAATTTTAGCCCATATCTCTTCCTTCTGTAGCAATTGATCTTCTATACATAATTTATTGTTTCTTCCTCCTTGTTACCTTGGTAGTTAAAACTTACCCTTCCCTTATAGTATTACACTTTTTAGTTTCCTTTATCTAGATTCGAAGGAGTTCTAATGAAGAGATACGAGATATGGTGTCTTTTCTAAACATTGAGCTATAACAATTCAGTTCCTCAATTTATCGTGGTACGATATTTTCGGTACTTATTCGTGGAGCGCTAGTTAACTGCCTTGGATTTCGCTTGGGTTCGACGATTTTTTGATTGGATATTTCCGTCGTGTTGTTATATCTGCCGTGAGGAAGTGCATGGTGACGCTGTCTTTTGTCCCAGCTGTTTTTCACAGTTGACATTTATAGACGTTCCGGTTTGTACGTGTTGCGGAAAGATGATGCAGACAGCGATGGGCGATGATCCGATCTGCGTGGTCTGCCATGATGTCGGCAGAGAATTCGATAGCTGCAGGTCCCTGATTTTATACGATAATATTTCGCGAAAAATCATCCTAAGAATCAAGAAACACGCGGATACTAACGTCTCTAAGACTTGCTCTCGTATGTTGGCAATGAAATACAGTTCCATATTCCGCGATGCTGATCTCATTGTGCCAGTGCCTTCTCATTGGACGCGGACCATACTGAGAGGATATAATCCTTCCGAACTCATAGCGTTAGAATTATCAAAGATCGTGACAGTGCCCACCACGAATTGCCTAAGGCGAATCAGAAGAACGGCATATCAAAGTAATAAGACCGTTGACGAAAGAGAGATCAATGTAACGGGAGCTTTTTCCTGTACCAAGGATCTGGTTAATAAAAAGATTATACTGGTCGATGACGTCATGACGACTGGTGCCACGCTCAACGAATGTGCACGAACCTTAAAGATGGCGGGAGCCACCTACGTTGTATGTATCACGATAGCCAGTACCGGCATCAACGAGGCGGCGTCATGACAGGTCGTCCCGCATCAACGAGCTCGATAATATTAGGGATAGACCCGGGCCTGGCTAACACAGGGTGGGGAATAGTAAGCAAAACTGGCGATGAAGTTAAATACATTGATTGCGGCGTAATCAAGACGGATGTTTCCATCGAGATGGGGCAGAGACTCACCAAAATATTTAATGCCATTCGAGAGATATTGGCGACCTATAATCCGCAGTGTATCGCGATGGAAGAAGTCTTTGTCAATATCAATCCCAAGACTAGTGAAAAGTTAATCATGGCGAGAACGGCGGGTTTCCTGGCGGCCGCTTTGTCTGGCTTCGTCATTCGGGCCTTCAGACCAAATGAAATCAAGAAACATATAACGGGAGCTGGACATGCCGATAAGACGGAAATATATGCGATGGTCAAGAAGATACTGGGAACAGAAATCGAGATAGACAATAAGACCAAAACGCTCGATTCAATCGATGCGTTGGCGGTGGCACTGTGTAGTGCCCTACACACAATGTAACAACAGGTATACCCAGCCCTCGAAAGTTTACGGATTCGTCGATTCGCTATGGGGTTTACCAGTCCCCAAAACCAAAATAAGTGGAACACGACAAGAACTATGATGATTGTGTACTTAAATTAATTTTAATTTAATAAATCTTTGCTAGATTCTTCATATGTCTACAGTAGCAATACTTGCTGACGGGGTATTGCTACCATACTACTGGAGAGAAATTATGAAAAAAAACTTGAACATTATTGTGTTGGCAATCATGGCGTGTCGATTCCAAATTTTTGCAGAAGAAATGGTCCACAATTTGTTACTGGATCAATTAAAGGTTCCAACCGTTAGCGAAGCGAAGAATTTAGGTTTCGAAAAAAGCGCTTTAGGGCAAGGTGTGAAGTCGGAAATGGGCGATGCATTTTTTGAGGGATACGAAGTCGCTGAAAAATGGGCACGAATCGCCGTGCGATCAGAGGACGATCGTTTGCCGCTTTTCCCTACGTATAATGCTCAAATGCTTGAGAAAATCGTAGGAGAATGTGCGGCTCTTGCTGCCTACTCGTCGTATTATGCGGATGAAGATATCAGATCATTGGCTTGGCTCACTGGATTTGTTAATTATCAACACAGTCTTAATGATAAGTTGAGCAGTTTACGCTTGAAATTGAAGGAGCAGGAACTAAAAAAAGTACCAAGCATTAATCTGCGTTCGGGGGGAAAACGTAACGTAAGAAATAACTTATACGATTACCATTCATACGTCCCCTCAGGTAGATGTATACTGTTCGGAGGGTTGTTACTGGGAATCGGATTAGCCGTTGCGTATTACTCGGATTATACTCGCGTAATTCGGTAACCACCCAAAGAGAGAATTTTAGGATTCGAACTACACCAAACCGTGACTTTCGCTCAAAGGACACTCTTTCCGATGATAAGTGATTATCTGCAGAACCCTCAGAACTTGGATCAGTTCATCTGGGACATCCACTCAGGATGAGAATATGAATTAACTCGGAATTGTGGTATCATCTAGCTGTTTCCCGGCGCGTTACCGCAGAGATTGTTAGAAGAAACTAATATTGATTAAATGTTTAGGTTGTTTTTCCCAGTTATAGGATCCTACTTCGATCCGTTCCTCATTCTTTCCGTCGGGTTATTTGGTGGCTTTTTGTCTGGGTTCCTTGGAGTGGGGAGTGGCATCATCATTACCCCGATCTTGATGGAGCTCGGTATTCACCCATTTTGGGCGTTATCCAATCAACTTTGCCACGCCGTCGGCTTCAATATGACGAACTTTTTAATGTTTAAACGCAAACAAGACGTTGACTTTCACTTGGCGTCGTATATTCTCTTCGGAGGCTGTCTTGGCGCTACTTGTGAGTGGATCATTGTGATGCGGGGGAATAACATGTCTACGAACGGCACGTTGAGCACGTTCATGTATATCTACTCGGTCGTCTTGATTGTGCTTGGTACCACCTTATGTGTACAGAGCATTAAAGAATGGCGAAAAGGAGATGGGAGAAAATATTCATCTGGAATCATCATGAGAAGATGGATGCTGTACCTGCCATTCCACAGGATCTTCGCGAGATCTAGGACGGAGATGAGCGTTTTAATTCCAATCTTCGTGGGCTTTTTGGCGGGAGTGTTGGTATCGGCTCTGGGGGGAGGCGATAATCTCCTCATGGCTCCGATCATTACGTATCTAATCGGCAGGATTAGCCCAGTCGTGAATGGAACGGCGGCTCTCGTGGGGTGTGTCGTCACAGGCATAGTATCCCTCATATACGCGTGCGGAGGATACTGTTGCGATCTAGCATTCGTCATGATTCTCTTCACGGGGACGGCGATAGGCTCTTGGTTCGGTGTGAGGCTAACCTACAGTATGCGTAGATGTTATGTAAATACCCTGGCTTCTGTTGTCATTTTTCTGATGGCCGGGCGGCAGATATTTAAGCTAATGCATGCTTCCCTTCCACGGACAACCGTGGCATTCCACTCGATACACCAATCTTTCCTCGCGGGTATCGCCCATGCAAATCCCATAATGTATACGTGGACGTGCATTGTCGTCGTTACGATAATGGCATTAGTTTTCGAAAGAGTACTGCAGAATATCGCCGATCAACGTCAAAATAAAAGCGTAAAGAAATGAGCAAGAAGGTCGTCGGTTTCTTTTTATTCATAACTCTCCTAATCGTCATTCTGCAATGGAAAGTGAAGGATGATTACTCAGGGGAAGTGGTGAATGTGTATGGATGGTACGGCATCATTCCACGCGAGATTTTCAACGACTTTGAGAAGGAGACTGGTATCAAGGTCCGATATGATTTCTATGATAATAATGAGATGCTTGAGGCGAAGTTGCTCTCCACAAATAATGGGTACGATATCGTTTTTCCTTCTTTCATACCTTATGCATCCAGACAGTTACTGATGGGCATATACTCCAAACTGAATCGTAAGCTGATACCGAATATAAAAAATATAGACGGTATTATAACCTCGAAATTTGGGGCCAACGGAGGCGATGTTCAGTTCTTGGTGCCGTTGTTCTGGGGGACCATAGGAATCGCATACAATAAAAAAGTGGTATCCCAGCTATTACCTGGCGAAACGATAGATTCTTACGATGTCTTGTTCGATCTCTCTAAAATATCTAAATTGTTTCCGTATGGCGTGAGTTTCCCGGAGGAATACATCGATATCCTCCCTCAGACCAGGAAATTTCTTCAACTAAAACACGGCGGTGAATCCGTCACAGATTTTCAGGAGTGTTTCCGTTTCCTAGAGAAGGTTAGGCCATACATCACCAAGTTCTCGTCCACGACGATGATTTCCGATCTTTTATCTGGGGACGTGTGTATCGCCATCGGTGCATCGGATAATGCCTATCGGGCCATGCGCTCCTCCAAGGCCGTCGACAAAGATATACAATACACGCTTCCTAAAAAGACGGGTATACTATGGATAGATTGTCTGGGTGTACCAAAGAAGGCGCCGAATAAGCGCAATGCTTACCTTCTGATAAATTATTTATTGAGTCCCGAGGTGGCCGCGAAAATTACGAATCATTCGGGGATTTTGGTCAATTTACCTGCGGCATTACCCTTGATCAATGCGGAAATAGTCACGAAGAAAGATATATGCCAATCCGATCCAGAGGTTCTAGAAGGGTTAACTATGGGGTGTGCCAGAGCGGAAAATACGAGAGAATTAATCAAGGCCTGGTCTCAATACAAGACGAATACTCACCACACGTCAATAAATAAGGAGGCAAGCAAATGAGTAGTCTATCTAGAACGACATTTGCCAGCCTAATCTTTGGATTCTCTTTTTTATACCTCCCCTTGATATTCACGGCAATTTTCGCTTTCAGTGATGCAGAACTCGCTGGAGTTTGGACCCATTTTTCTTTGAAATGGTTTAAAGCCATTTTAAATGATGAAGACTTGTTGATCGCAACATTTACGAGCATTAGGATAGCGGGTATATCGGCCACCGTCTCGATTATCCTGGGGACCCTAGCGGCCGCCGCAACCATGAACACACCGCGAGGCAAATATGATGGATATAATTTTCTGAAAAGGATAATACTGTTACCAATCATGATTCCGGAGATAATTACTGGTTTTTCGATTTTGATGTTATTTATGGTGATAGAAAGTATGTTCGGTTGGCCAAAAGAACGTGGAATATTGGTTGTGGCGGCCGGGCATTCTGTGGCGTCTGTGGCGTATGTTTATGCGACGGTATCATCGAGTTTGGCTTCGCTCGATCAGTCGATGGGGGAATCGGCTATTAATCTCGGGGCAAAACCTATTCACGTTTTTTTTCATATTACAGTGCCACTGTCATGGAGAGCAATAGTATCAGGATGGTTCCTAGCATTCATCTTATCTTTCGATGATTTAGTAATCGCTAGCTTTTTGACGGGGCCCGGGACATCCACTCTCCCAATCGTCATTTTCTCCAACATTAGAGTTGGAGTCACTCCTACGATCAATGCTTTTGTCACCGTGTTTGTGGTGATCACGATAATATTGGCCTCCATAGTTTATTTCCGCACTTTGTGCCTCAAAGGCCGGCGTAAGGGTAGGTCCGCAACACGATGAAGCAAAATAGGTATACCCAAGCCCCTTACCATCCGCTGGCTTTACATATTCATTCAATTCAATAAACACTTATGTGTTTGTCAAATTGCGCGAGTATAAATGCATGAATACTCTCTCACATACTGTAAGCATGATTGGAAATCTGACTTCGTCAAAAGCCCTCCTAGTTGAGCTAAATCTGGACGGCCACTTATTTTGGCATCCAACCCTAGAGATTTCGTGATACACTTTAGAGCGTCACGTGCATCCCACAGGTTTGAGCATTCCTTTGCGACATAAACTATCACCGTCATTTTCCCGCTTTTTGTAACGTCGTTTCCGATGAGGAGGCACCTCTTCCCATCCATGCCTTTCTCCCTATCTATAAGCGCGAAGATGGCTTTTTGACTAGAGTCCTGCAGGAGTACATGCCTGAATATCAACGAATTGGGAAGATCTTCGGTGATGATCTCGATATCGCCCACCGTACTCTTCATCTCGTAATCTTCGAGGCGTTTTTTTAGGTCTTTAATTATGGAGGATTGGGAAACCAAGGTCTGCGACTGCTCTCTTATGATCCCATCCAGATATGAGGCGAGACCCTGGCCAGTGACGGCTTCTATCCGCCGCACGCCGGCTCCCACTGAACTCGTGGAAATAATCTTGAAGCATCCTATTTGGCTCGTTCTACCCACGTGCTCTCCCCCGCACAATTCCATCGAGAAGAATCCTCCGCTATCCCTGGCTCCCATGGAGACGACCCTCACGATATCGGGATATTTCTCCCCGAAAAGAGCCAAGGCTCCGCGTGATTTGGCATCATCGATAGTCATGGTATCCGTCTGTATGGCTAGATCCTCGGCTATGACAGCATTTACTTCCGATTCAATTTGGATTAGCTGCTCGTGGGACACCGGCTCATGATGAATAAAATCAAAGCGAAGTCTGTCGCTGGTAACCGATGATCCTTTTTGCGTAACGTGTTCCCCCAGGATTCTCCGCAATACACCGTGCAGAATATGTGTGGCTGTGTGATTTCTAGAGGTGCGAAGACGATGCCCCCAATCGATCACAAAGAATAGCTTTTCCCCAGTTTCGATTTTCCCATTCGTCAGGTGGCAAATATGCGACGCAATCCCAGCGATTTTCTTGGTATCCAAGACTTCCGCAATAACGGTATTGTCTCGCATGATCCATCCACGATCACCAGCCTGTCCACCAGATTCCGCGTAAAAAGGAGTCTCTCTCGTCACGATTTCGATTGCATCTCCCTCATTTGTAGCACCGCATATATTTCCAGAATTCACTATGGCGATGACTTCCGTATCATATCTACGAGTATTCCTCAGGAAGTTGACCTCCCCAACTTGGGATGCTATGTCGTACCAGACTTTAGAGGTCGATGAATCTCCGGTTCCAGACCACGCCCTCTTGGAAATCTCGCGATTTTTGGCGACGATCGCTTCGAACTCCGGCTCATCGACGGACTTTCCCTCCGCCCTCAATATATCCTGCGTCAAATCAAAGGGGAATCCAAAGGTATCGTATAATTTATAAGCGATTTCTGGATTTAAACTCTCACTCGACCCGAGTTTATTTAGTTCAGACTTGAGGATACTCATACCATTATCGATGGTCTTCATGAAGAGCGATTCCTCGAGTTTCAGGGTATTCACTATGACGGATTCATTCTCGATGAGCTCGGTATAGTGTGATCCCATCACGTCCTTCACAGTCTCGATAATGCGATGAAGGAATGGTTCGCGGATGCCCATCATGTATCCATGCCGAATGGCCCGCCGAATGATCCTCCGCAAGACGTACCCTCTCCCCTCGTTGGAGGGCAGCATCCCATCGGAGATCATGAAGCAAATCGCTCTCATATGATCGGCGATGACGTTCCGGTGCACAGTAAACTCTGGATCATCTCTTCCGCAGACTTCCATAATTCTCGTGGTGATAGTTTTGAAAACATCAATATCGAAATTATTATGTACACCCTGGAGGACGGCGGAAATTCGCTCTAGGCCCATCCCGGTATCGATCGATGGTTTTGGAAGGGCGATTCGCTCTCCTTCAGCTAACGTCTCAAATTGCATGAAAACTAAATTCCATATTTCGACGAAACGATCACCATCCTCATCGGCGGAGCCCGGTATACCCCCAGGAATCTCCTCACCATGATCATAGAACATCTCTGTGCATGGGCCACACGGCCCCGTCTCCCCCATACTCCAAAAATTATCGCTGGTTGGGATGCGGATGATTCTTGAGTCTGGTAATGAGGCGACTCTCTTCCATATCGCGGCCGCCTCCTCATCGCTCGCATGTACCGTGACTAGGAGTTGATCCTGAGGGAGCCCGAGATGAGAGGTAACGAATTTCCAGCCATATTCAATGGCCATCTCCTTGAAATAATCACCGAATGAGAAATTCCCGAGCATCTCGAAGAATGTGTGATGCCTGGCCGTATAGCCCACCATATCGAGGTCATTATGCTTTCCCCCAGCTCTGAGGCATTTCTGAGAGGTCACGGCCCTCTTATAGGCCGCCTTCTTTTTCCCCGTGAAGATGTCTTTGAACTGCACCATCCCGGCATTGGTGAACATTAGGGAAGGATCAGAAAACGGAATTAAGGAACTCGACTTAACGACCTCGTGCGCCAGAGCCCTGAAATACTCAAGGAACTGATCTCTCAATTGATTCATTTGATAGGACAACTAGTCGTCTCCCGAGGCGAAATGGATGATGGTGAATAAGAGTCATGTTACACCCACTGATCCCCAGCGTCAATCACGACGAGGGAATCAAGTCGGGATGTAGGCATGAGTGGAACATTCAATCCTTATCCAGCATCAAGATTTCCATGGTATATCCGCGTTGACACCATTCCTTCAGATCTTCGTATTTCTTCTTGAATGAAGCATCGATTGAAGATAGCCTCACGAGGGATCCATCGGCGGTCTGAACGAGTGGATCGATTCCACGGCATTTTGGATAATATTTCTGAGCCGTATACCGCTTACCCTTTACTTTCGTTGACGGATCATTACATAATTTCAGATTAGTTTGGATGATCTCGTCTTCGCTTTTCAGAAGTTTATTGAGCACTTTTGCATCGGTTGAAAAAACATCGTTCATCGTCATGAGGCCAATTTTTATGGCCCTCTTCAGGGCGTTACTGAAATATACATTCATTAAGACATTCCATTTCGCTCCCCAAAATTCTCTGGTAAAATGGACGGATAGCTCCGCGAATTTCTTAGCGATTTCGGCGGTCAAGAAAAACCACTTGCTTCCATTGAATCTTAGATTGCCGACTATTTCTCGAGCTTCCTTCGTCTTTATCATCTTCATTATGATGCCAGTGTGAATATTGTACTGTATGCGATCGGCACACATATCGGGGAGTGATTGCTCAAGGGCCAGGTATTTCCCATTATCTGGATCAACATCCTCTAATGTTAGATGATATTTCTCCAGGAGATTTGGTGTGTTCCTTTTGAGAAACGATAGATGAATTGAATCCTGAAATCCTTTATGCGCGCTTTCCTTGAGGTATGACGCGAATAAAAAATCCGCCGTATGAGAGAAGGCAGTATGTGATGCATCGTGCAGGAGCCCAGCGATCTGCTCATTAATATGGACTCCCGCTTTCCTTAGGAGGATTAAGACACCGATCGAGTGCTCATACCTAGAAAAGGCCGCAACTTTCTGCCCAAAATACCGAGCAGGCCCAGATTGATCTATTTCTTTGAGACGTTGTATACACGGAGATTCGATGAATTCCTTGATCAGAGGATCATTTATACGGTCTATCTCTAGCCAGGGCGTATCCCTAGCATGATCGACACATCGGAAATGGAACCAAATGATAAGACAGGCGAAGCCGGATACCAGCAACGCAAACAATACTCTCTTTTTGAGAATTAATTTTGTCATTTTCAGAAAGGAAGTAAGAATCCCATGAAATTAGTATACCATAAGCATGCATCTAACAAAAACTATTAGACCCCCATAAGAACATCTTTCTCACAGATTAAATTTGGTACAAAAGTAATTGGTTGTCAAATCGCAAGAAAATAAATGGTCGGCTTTAGCAATAAAATTATCACTGCAATCAACAAGAATGAGTTATAATGAATCAGAAATCGTTTTTCGAAGAACTTCAAGAAGGAATAAGAGCAATGTCAAAAAGGATAACAGTCCTGACAATGACTGTATTAATTTTTATTCAGTGGAATACCGGCAAATCCGCAGATGCCGAATTAGCAGCTGCCCTAACTGGGGTAATACAATCCTCGGAATGGTTTTATGATGGGTTATGCACAATCGGCGGAAGATGGGGGCATACGATTCGACCGGTCAGCTCCTCCCAAACGGTGTGTATCGTCAAGTATTGGGTTTATTCAATACATACCAAACAGCGGTGATCAATATAAGAGCAGAAGCAGAGAAAGGCCTAATGATGAGTCGCACCCGGATGGCAACACTACTAATTGAATTGATTAATACGTGGAAGAAATGCAGTCAACAGATTTTGCAGATTGGCCAGGGTATACATGTGATTTCCCAGGATAATGATAAGGAATACTCCGGCAAAGGACCCCTCTTCGAAATTTGGAAGGCAATGGGACAGATTCAAGATGCGGTGGTCCGCTTAGAACAGTTGCTATCTACTTAATGGCTGTATTTCCCCGGACTGTAATGAAAGGGATATACTCGCGCAATTAGTAAACCATGGTGGCACTGTATGCCCAGCCCTCGAAAGTTCGAGGGTTCGTCGATCCCATGCTCGTCGTGAGCTGCCACATAATCAGTGAGTCCGGTATAGCTCGGTGCCCGTGCGATGTGTCTCTTGCCCTCAATTCTTTCGATGCATGTGCTTTAATCACGGACACGTCCATTTTATTTAGCAAAAAATTAACAATCTTAGTATAAGCTAAATATTTGCGGGTTCTGCCATTGTTAGAATAATTTCTTTATTAAAGTTATCGGCAAGTCAAGTTGTTGATTCATTTATATATTCTTCCTTGTATATATATGGTTATTGCTTAATGGCAGAACGCGCTCTTCCCAAAACGCATAGACTTAGAGGACATCTTTTCCCATAATCGACGAATCCGCAAACCTGCGAGGACTGGGTACAGACATGTGAATTTCTCTTACACGGCCTCATACGTATGTTACAATGTCCACGCCCTTGACTATGAGGTGTTCTGTTCCCGATGAGGATCGTTGTATTGAAAGGCGGATGGTCCCCCGAGCGAGAAGTATCCCTCAATTCTGGGGCATTCGTAAGCAACGAATTGAGGAGTGTTGGGCATGATGTGCACGAAATCGATGTTATTAAGGATCTAAGATACATCACCGATAGTCTATACGAACATTCACCTGACTATATAGTGAATATGCTCCACGGCATAGGAGGAGAAGATGGAATTATTCAGGGTATCCTAGAGGTATTCGGTGTGCCGTATAGTGGAAGTGGCGTATTGGGATCATCTCTGGCTTTTCACAAATCTCTGTGCAAAATGATAGTAAAGGCGCAGGGAGTCCGGGTAATCGATGGCCTCGATATACATTGCCACGATATCCAGCAAATCAATACTCCGATGGGGCCTCAGATGCAATATCCCTTCGTCGTGAAACCGGCGGCCAATGGCTCCAGCGTCGGGGTTTTTCTAGTTTTTAATGATCGAGATTTGGAGACACTAAAAAATACTGAATGGACGTTTGGGAAAGATGTGATACTAGAAAACTACATAGCCGGCCGGGAGTTTACTGTCCTCGTTAACGGTGGTAAGGCCATTGGAGCCCTCGAAATTGTCCCCAATAGTAATTTCTACGATTACGGGAGCAAATATAATGAAGGTGGATCCTCTCACATCTTGGACTTCGAATTGGAGCCAGCATTACTGGATCAAATGCTTTCCGCGGCTGAGATTGCCTTTACGGCGTGCCATTGCCGGAGCTTCGCTAGGGTCGATTTTAGAGTGGATGTAAATCACGTTCATACCCAGTCATCGCAAGAATTTGGAGCAGGAGACACGTCGTGCAGCCGCCGATCTGTACTGGACTTACTGATCATAAGGCCGTTCAAGACGAGCAGCGGATCGACGAACCCGCAAGCTTCCGAGGACCGTGTATACTTTCTGGAGATTAATACTCAGCCCGGCATGACTAGCACATCCTTGGTTCCTGAGATAGCAAAATATAATCATGTTGAATTGCCTTGTATTTTGAATATAAAAAAACATGATAATCAATTAAAATAAGTATTCATTAATGAATAAACGTCCTTTATTAACGAAACATTAACCAATTTGACTTATATTAGTATTTAGTGAATGCTATATTTTGTGTGATGTTATGAAAAATAGCTGTTTAGAACTTTCTATATGTGGAGAGAAAACATTTAGACTGTTCTTAGAAATAATAAAGCAGGAATTAGATATCTTGGGAATTGCAGACATTAGTGGGATCCAAGCATTTATATTAATGAATATAAACGAAAATGTGATCACTGTTGGTGAAGTATTGACTAAAGGATATTATATAGGGTCTAACGCATCGTATAATGTTAAAAAAATGATAGCCAACAAGTATATAATGCAGACTCCTTCTGATTACGATCGAAGAGCCTCGTATTTGCAATTAACAAAGAAGGGCCTAGAGCTATGTTCGAAGCTGGAGGCTGCCATCAGTCAACATATGAATCGTTTTGAGGCAGTGGCAACTGGGAAATCAGAAATAGAGCGCGGATTAAAATTCCTAAAGAAGGTGGAAAATTACTGGCAGGGCATTCTGACTCGCAGGGTGTAATTTAAAAACACTATACTCGCGCAATTCGGTAAACACATAAGTGGTTACCCAATTTAAGGTCGAAGAAAAATTGGCCGAAGGCGGCTTCTGAGCCAATTTTTGCTTTGGTTTAATATGCCCAGGTATAATGGCTGCCAACTAGATTAAGTATAGATATTCTCAGTTACCAAGCCGTCGGCGTCGGCATCGATGATGGTTAAGTCCTCCGCAATATCTCTCGGGTTATAGCGATCGGATACCAGTCTGAACGGGAGGAAGTTGTCCGTCTTCCCGTAACTAATTCCTTCTTCGCTTTTTTCGACGAGACCAGATGTCTTTGTTCCCACCAGTGAACGATATAGTTTCTCTCTCACGTCTTGAGCTTTGGCACGAAGTTTTGCGGCTCGTTCGATGGCGGTGTGCCTCGGGAGTTGTATCATATCGGCTGCGATGGTTCCAGGACGCGGAGAATATGGAAACGAGTGTATCAGGGATATACCGGCATCGTCGATTAACCGCAATGTATTCTCAAACATTTCTTCAGTTTCCGATGGGAAGCCAGCTATAAAATCCGCCCCGAATACAACTCCTTTTCTTCCCTCTCGGATAGAATTGCAGATTTCTAAGACTCGCTCTCGTGTATGACGCCTCCTCATCGTTTTGAGGACGTGATCATCTCCCGATTGAATACTCAAGTGGAAATGCGGCAGGATTCTAGGTTCTGAAGTAATAATCCTAGTGAACTTAGCATCGATCGCAGCGGGATCAATCGAGGATAATCTAAGACGCAACTGCGACACGGAAGTGATGTCCAGTAGTGTGTCAATAACATCGGAAAGATCGATATGCTCCGGAAGATCCGCGCCGTATGACATTATATCTATACCAGACAAAACGATTTCCTTAAACCCATGGTCCACGAAATATTCAATCTTCTCCGCGATCTGCTGGAACGGAAGGCTTCTGGAACGCCCCCTAGTGAATGGGACTATGCAATACGTGCAGAAATGATCACACCCATTTTGAATCTGCAGGAAGGCCCGTGCCCTATCGGCGAACAAATTGCTCCTTGAAACTTTTCCCACGGACGATATATCGTCGTTATCGATGAGTTCGCCATATTCCCGCAAGTTATCCTTCAGATCATTGGGGATTACCTTAAATACACCATCTAGATTGGTGAAGTAATCAATGTCTGTTTGAGAGGCGCATCCCGTCACTATAATTTTTGCTCCCTCATTTTCCCGGATCATCTTCCTGACAATCTGCTTGGACTGACGCTCGGCCTCACGTGTGACGGCACAGGTATTGATTATCACGATATTACCAGTCCCAGGCAGGCCATCTATAATCTCCTTCATTACCTCGGTTTCATAGAAATTAAAACGACATCCCAAGGTAATAGTCTTGACTCTCGATTCTTGCATCTAAAAAACTCGTGGCCAACGAGATGAATGCCAAATGGATGAGTGTGAGTATAACATGAAATCCATACGGACTCTCAAGGATTCTTCAAGTTCTGTGTCTGACAAATTATGCCAGGCCAGTAGTATTAAGGCTTTTAGAAGCTTTATAGGTTCATAACCAGTAGGTCCAAGAATAGGTCCAAGTCTAGATCTCCCCATACTCTCCAGATCTTAATCCAATAGAGAAGTTTTGGGGAACGTTAAAGAAGAGAGTGAGATCCGTAGCGAATACTTTTTACCAATTAACAGATGCCATCTAAATTTGTTTGACAAGCTCTAGCAATGAGGTAGGAGATATGGTTGATATTCTAAAGCATTTAGCTATATTAATTCTTTACCACAGGAAGATCACAATCGAAGAGACGA
>JAIRNI010000011.1 GCA_031258145.1 Holosporales bacterium | reverse complement strand
GAGTGAGAAGCGTAGCGGATACTTTTGATCAATATTTTGAGTATATCTGGTTTGGCGCAATGTAAAGCCTGGGAATACAGAAAAAATATTTCTTGAAAATTAACGTATTATTAAGCTTTTTATGCTATTTTAAGTAAACACCATCCCTAACCCCCACCCACCCGGGGATTCTCGCACATCCCGGTTGATAATACGTTAACGGACGGTTACTCAAGAGCATACGCCACCAATACTGATTCAGATGAATTAGATCTCACGTAAAAATTGGCTCTGAAGCTGCCTTCGGCCAATTTTTCTTCGATATTGAATTTAATAAACACTTAAGTGTTTATTGAATTGCATTAGACGGGGATTCTAGCACAACTCGGTTAATAATATGTTAACGGACGATTACTCAAGAACATACGCCACAAATACTGATTCAGATGAATTAGATCTCACGTAAAAATTGGCTCAGAAGCCGTCTTCGGCCAATTTTTCTTCGATATTGAATTTAATAAACACTTGGGTGTTTATTGAATTGCGTGAGTATAGCTGTCTCAGCATAATCCTTCAACTCTGAAATCCACATGAGCCGGCCATGAAAAAGGGCCTCTTGCCTAGAGGGCGTGCCGTCATATAATATCATGGTAAAGCCCGTGTGATTGCGCGCTTAATACAGAGGGACCTTGAATTGTCCTGCATGAATTGGATACAGAAGTCTGCGGCGATGGGATTCGTCGTCTGCCTGAAAACCTCCCTTCTATTCGCACAGACCGTTGTTATTAATGGTGTTTCTGATCCTCAGATCCTAAAGTTGGTACGTTCTCAGGCCGTGTCACCGTGGTCGCAAAGCAGGTTTTCTGGAGATGCGACCACCGATCGCTGCAGATTGGATAACGATATTGAGGCAATTAAACTTGTCCTACATTCCTTTGGATATTTTGATGCCACCGTTTCGGCTGATTTTAACCATGATCAGGAGACCTTCGAAATTGATCTCAAGGAGCGCTATAAAATCGACAACATCACCATCGTCTATGAAGATGATGAGAATTATAGTCTAGGCCTCAGGATGAATCAATTATTCGATCTCGTGGATATCAAAATGAATTCATATATCGATACACAACGCCTGGCTGAGGTGGGAGAAAAAATAGATCAATACCTTGGGCAGCAGGGATTTGCGTTTGCCCATATGTATCAACCAGAACTAAAGATCGATAAATCCAAGAAGAAAATCAGCGTAACATATCGCGTAAAATTAAATGGGCGAACAATCATCGGTAAAACAATCGTCAAGATAAAGAGTAAAAAAGATCCAAGATTACTAGAGCCGTTCGTACGCAATAGAATAACGTGGCATGATAATGAAATTTACGATGCCGAGAAAATAGAGGAAGCAAAGACATGCTTAATGGACACCGGGATCTTCGCATTAATTGATGTGACGATGACTGATCATACAATCGATCCTAAAACACCGAAGATTTCCCATGCGAACATCGTATTGACGGCGGAGGAGGCCCCCCTAAGAGACGTATCCGTTGGCGTGAAGTATGGCACTTCCGAAAAATTGGGCCTCCTGGCGTCGTGGACTCACTATAATATCGATGGCAAGGGCTCTAGGTTCGGCACCCTATTCGAGCTGTCGAAACACACCAAATCTGGACGCGTGAAATACAGCAACTTCGATACATTTGGGAAGGCGCAAGAACTGGCGTCCCAGGTCTTCTATCTGAAAGAGAATGTGGCGACGTACGATGTCTCCAAGGCTGGGATGGAGAGCATATTATGGCAGAATTTTGGAGTACATTTTAAGGTTGGTACCGGAATCTGCGGCGAACGATCGAAGACGCTTGATAAAGTCGATCTCGATGAAACGGATATCCAGGATCCCACGGCAGAAAAGGTCAAATTCAATGCAGTGGGCGTTCCACTTGGCATTAACTTCGATTCAACGGATACTTTCCTGGATCCACAACGGGGAATCCGTGGCTCAGGGACGATCACTCCATATTTCGGGAATTTGAAGAATCTTACGATTTTGAGTGGGAAAGTGGCCGCATATTTTCCATTCAAACAAAATACCTTTAAGAATTCTATGGTGATAGCCGTATATTCTAAGGTCGGATCGATCCTCAGGGACGCGAATAATGTAATCCCTCGGGATAAACTATTCTTTGCTGGTGGCGCAAATTCTGTGCGTGGATATGGGAACCAAAAATTGGGCCCGATTAACAAGAATAAAAAGCCGCTGGGTGGTGAATCGGTCTTCGAAATTGGCGCCGAGACTCGCTATAGATTGAACGAAAAAATCGGCCTCGTGCTCTTTTTTGAGGGCGGTAATGTCTACTCCTCGAAAATCCCCAATCCATTTCATGATATGATGTTCGGGTATGGTTTTGGGATGAGATATTATACACCGCTCGGCCCCGTTAGGATCGATCTGGCATTCCCAACGAAGCGGAGGAAGCTAGATGATGGGAAGCCCGTGGACTCCAGATTCAACATTTACATCAGTGTTGGCCAGGCCTTTTAAGTAACGTTCTCCAAAATATATACCCAGTCATCGAAAGAATTGAGGGCACGGAGCACCGGCGCAGAGCTGTAAAGGACTTAATGATCATATGCCGCTCAATACGAGCAGCGGATTATAAACCCGTAAACTTTCGAGGGCTGGGTATATACTCAATCCAGTTGACAGACATATAACCGTTATATTAAACCAAAGAAAAAATTGGCTCAGAAGCCGCCTTCGGCCAATTTTCCCGATCTTAAATTTGATGACTTCTTGCGTGGTTTTCAAATTGCGCGAGTGTACATGCAGATTTAGGTTAAGCTTTTCATCGTTGTAATGGTATAATGATAGTAGGTGTAAGTTGAGATGGCTAATTGCGGAAGACAATGCTGGATCCGATGTCCTCGTTCGAGGTCAAAAATATAATCCCTCTTCACTTCCTGGGGCTCGATTTATCGATCACCAATTCCTCGTTGTATATGATGCTCGTCGTCGGCATTGTCCTGGCGTTCTTTTCTATTGGGACGAAGAACGTGAGTTTAGTGCCCAGCAAAGCGCAATGCATCATCGAGAAAATGTTCTTTTTTATGGGGGATATCGTGAAGACGAACGCCGGGGATAATGGCATCAGGCTGTTCCCCTACATGTTTGCGTTGTTCCTATTTATTTGCCTTGGGAATATGATAGGTCTGCTACCGTTCGCATTTTCTTTTACGAGTCAGTTGGTCGTGACATTCGGTATGGCGTTCATCGTATTCGTTTCCTCGATAATAATCGGCATTCGTTGTAATGGAATCCATTATTTCAGGCATTTTTGCCCGAGTGGATTGCCATCATATATCATCCCCTTTTTCGTCATAGTTGAGTTGATGTCATTTGCATTTAGGCCTGTTAGTCTCGGGATACGTTTATTTGCCAATATCGTGGCGGGGCATGTTATGATCAAAATTATCGCTGGATTTGCGGTATCGTTTGTTAGTGTGGCGGCGTTGTCTGGATTTGCCATCTTGCCAATCGCCCTGGATATTTTGTTAAATATTTTTAAATTGGGCGTCTGTGTGTTGCAGGCGTATGTTTTTGTCGTTTTGTCGTGTATGTATTTAGCGGAATCTATGGCCGCCCACGATGAGCATTAATTTTGAAAAGGAGAGTGAAAAATGGATCCAATGGCAGCTAAATTTATTGGAGGCGGTATATCGGTTATCGCTCTCTTTGGTGTCGGTATCGGCCTCGGTAAGTTATTTTCATCTTTGATCGAGTCGATCGCAAGGAACCCATCGGCGAAGAAGGATTTGATGTCGACGGGCATGATATGTTTCGCGATGGTTGAATCTGTCGCTTTATTAGCGTTCATCGTTGCGATGTGCCTCTTATTCGTCGTTTAAGAGTAACGGAGAACCGCACGAAATGATGCCGCAACTTGATTCATCCTTTTATTTTTCGCAGCTCTTTTGGATGTGTGTCTCGCTGACGGTGTTGGTCATAGCCTTCAAGAAGCGGTTCATTCCACGGATCAACAAAATGTTTGCCTCCAGAGACCAGCACCTCAAGAAATATTCCGAGATGGTGGAGAAACTGAAGGGCGAGATTGAGGTCGTCGAGGAAGGAATAGAGAAGCTCCACGAGAAGGAGGCGAAGAGAGCGGCCGAGATAGTAAGGGAAGCCATCAAAAAATCTGAGGCCACGCTTGCGATGCAACTGAATATAGTGAAGGAGGAAAATGAGGGCCGTGTCAATGCGACGCGTGATAGATTGAGTAAAGAGATTGGTGGGCTTGAATCCGTCTTTAAAATGCAAATTGAAATGGCGGCGCAAGCGGCGTTTGAGCAGATATTCTTGGGGAAATCTTGAGATATGTTGTGGATCCTGCAGGATATACATACGTATCTAATCATCAGCTTCGTGGCGATGTGTGTCTTGTTATTCAAGGTGCTGTACAAGAAATGCCAGATTGAATTGGAGAAGAGCATAGAAGATGTCAAGAACTCCATAGAAGATCTTGAGAAGAGAAAGCTTACCACCGAAAGACATTTGGAGCATTTGAGGCAGGAGCTGGAGGAGGCAAGACAGAACGTCGATAAGGCGGTGCAGGAGGCCGAGATAGAGGCCAAAAGGATAACGGAAAAGTCCGCGATTTCAATAACCAAGGCGATCGAACGAAAACAAGAAGACTATCAGAAAGAGATCGAAAAAATTAGGACTGGACTTTATTCTGAACTGCAAATCCGAATGTCGGAGTTAATCATCAAAGAGATCGAAAATAGACTAAAGGAATTCAAGACGAACAGGGAGTTCCAGAACACTGGTATAAACAACGCAATCAAGAGGCTCGAACTATTGAACACGAAGAATGAGGATTAATCCGGCAGACTTTTGCTTTTTAGCAACCTCTGAGAGGTGAGGGGGTCGGGTCCTTCGGCAGGTATGTTTCCCTAGGAGCCACCACCGTATGGCCTCAGTCAGGAATCCTGAATACCCCAAATTCAGATGCTGTACGCGTTGGTAGGATCTACGGGGTTGAATTGCCGCCTCTCTAACCAGAAATCGAGAATAGAAATTGAGCAGTTGAGAGGCAGTAGTAGGCAGGATTATTCGTGCAACGAATCAGGCTCAATACTCTCTGCCATCTCATACCTTCCTAATGTTTCGTATATTTTGCCCTTAAAATCTGCGATCACTTCTTTTGAAATATCAACGGTTTTCATGGACAGTGGGTCTGGCTCGCGGTTTGCGATGCTGAATATCTTGGCTTCCGTGATGGGAACTTCTATCTCCAGAAATCCATGCTCATCAGCTATGAGGCATAAGCCCAATAATGCACTACCTTCTCCACGTAGCAATTCACTAGGCGGAGAAGGAGCATGGGCCTGAAAAGAGATTATCGATGCGTGATCTCGAAAGATCTCGAGTCTGTCTATGTATCCGTATAGCTCCACCCCAAACCCTTCGAGAATAATACCTCCACGGATACCGTGATAAACCTTCACATCATCATTGTTTCTGAATTGTGCTTGAGTATCGAGCCACTCAATAATATTTATGCATTTTTGATGATGGAAAAAATCTGAGTGCTTGATGGTATCCAATATAGTCTCAATATCATCCTGCTTCGTAAAATACGCTCGCATTAGTTTTTTAAAAGAGATTGATAGGTTCTCTTGATCATCATCTATGGGTTTGGGAATCAGCCCCAAAACATGCCTCACGAAAAACCCACGTGGATCTCTCATGAGTAGTTCCATCCCATTAACACTTAAATTTCCGGGTATCACAATTATAGGTTCTCTTGTGTGTAGATCGTAACAACCACTCGGCTCCTTTGGATGGGGCTCTATATACTGTAACTCGATTTTTGATTTCCTGCATATCATTTCGAACTTGGCGAGTATCGAGCTTTTCCGTACGTTGATACCACCTATGCGTTTGGAACGCGTGATCAAGACGTTTTCAGCATTATTAATGGCCCAGTAAAAAGCATTTTCTATTCGTTGGTTGGCCATCTTCTTTGATGGCAATCCAATCTTCTGGCGAATATACTGATGGAGCCAGTATTCATTGCAGTCGGAAACCTGCCATGAGTTTTCGTTCATAGACATACAAATAACCGTCTCGAATTCCAGATCCTTCAGTTGCCGAATATCATCTGTTATCGTCAGATTACTTTCCTTGGCGCCATCATTCGGTAAGAGCACCGCGAGTTCCTCAATCAATTTCCCGAATCTATCATCGGATGGCTCTATGAATCCCTTAAAGTATTTAGATATTTCATCGATTAAGCTATCATCAATACTCTCGGGATCAGCGTACGTACCGGATAATACGGAGTATTCCAGGCCATCCATCTTGGATCTGTTCGCCAATAACGCAATGAGGTCTTTATTTGGAACTACTATTACCACTCTCCGCGAAGTGGGCTCAATCATCTTTGCCACGAAATCAATTTCCTGGATGGTGTCAGGGGCCTCAAAAATACTAACCCCAGACCTCTCCTGTAACTCTCCAGTATCAGCTTGAGGGTTCGTCGATCCGGTGTTCGAATGCTCACGTACCCCTAAGTACGCTCCGCTTCCAAGCTTCATATCTCCTGCCACCAATTCTGATTCAGAAGGTTTCGAAAGCGGTCTTTTATTACTGGCTATAATTTCTATTTCATCATCTGAGGCAGTTGATGTTGGTTGAGGACTGATGTCAGTCTTCCCATATTCTTTTAGAATGGCTGGCCAGTATCGCGTCACTATCATCAAGAATTGAGTACGTTTTTGCCAGTGTTCCGGAAAGAAGGATACGAATTCCTGATCCAGCCACGAGAGATCTATACCAAAAAGATTGAGTTCATCTATGAGACGAGACAGATCTTTCGCGTATTTTAGATTCTTTATTAGTCCGTCAGAACCAGAGTTGGATAACTGCTTGGCGACCAACTTGGTTAGTATCGATATGCGCTCGATAGGTGAAATACTAGTGTAGGACATTTATGATGGATTTATACTTAGCCTTTTCATACAAAATCCTATACACCGAATCACAAATTGGCATCTCTACTCCCAGTCTCTGCCCAAGATTAAAAATGTGCTTGGAGGCCTCATATCCTTCATATACCGTCGCATCTGAGTTGATGATGGTAGCTGGATTCATTCCCTCCGCTATTTTCTTGCCGAGACTTGTGTTCCTAGAATTCAGACTCGAAACCGTTAATACTAGATCTCCCAGTCCGCAGAGTCCACAAAAGGTCTTTTCCTGAGCTCCCAATTTGAGGCCCAACTTCCTGGTCTCCAACATCGCGAGTGACAACAACGCGGCGAGTGCATTCTGCCCGAGTTCAAGCCCAAGAATGATACCCCCAGCGATGGCGATGACATTCTTCACGGCTCCACATAATTGTATGCCAATCATATCGTCCGTCGGCAATAGACGTAAATACTTATTCGATAATTTGGAGATACACGCCTCCGCATCAGCCATATCATAAAAGGCCACATCTGATGCCGATGGGTTAAGAGTCGCTATTTCGATCGCAAAATTAGGGCCAGATAGGTATCCAACTTTAGAATCCGGCAATAATGCCCGGAAATCATCGGCCAAGAAAGTGCCATCCTGAGTGAGCCCCTTAGAACAGATGATGATATTCCGTTCATTCAATGCGGGGCCGATATCACGCAGAATGCCTATGCTCGGGTTAACCGGCAACACCCATAGGCAATAATCAAAATAATCGTCTGAGCTGATATTATATGCGTTATCTATTTTTATTTTCCCTGGAATTTCAAGATCACGCAAAAACTCATTGCGTCTTGTAGCTCGAAGAGCCTCAACATGATCGTCAAAGAACGAAAACAGTGATACATCGCAGTTATCTGAGAGGCATATAGCGAGCGACGTACCGAATGCTCCGGCACCTATAACTCCTACCCTAGTCGTCATCGACCGCAAAGACATCGAAAGCAGTGAGATTGGCAGGATCTATCTTCGTGAATACTATCTCCGGTTCTCCGATATTTATCCGCTCCGGAATCCTTTCCTTAAGGAGAATGATTGGTTCATACGGAATATTCATCTGTCTTAGAATCTTCTCCGCCGCGATCGGTATAAACGGCATCAGGAATTTCGTAATGATATACGTTTTCTCTAGCAGCAGAGAAAGAACCGTATTCATTCTATTGATGTTCCCTTCCTTCTTTAAGGCCCATGGTTTCTGCTTGTCTATATATTGATTGGCAAATGCAATGGCATCTTCCAATCGCTCCAAACACTTGCTAAATGCGTATTGATGCATCTCTTTCATGGCGGCGGCCAACGCTCTGTTGACACCATCATCGAATACCGGATCATCCTCAGTAAAAGTATTATGCTTCGTCACGACACCATCCGCATGGTTTTTGATGAATGACAGGAGCCTATAGCATAGGTTCCCAAAAGAATTCACTAGGAACGAATTATGTCTACCTATAAAATTCTCGAGCGAGAAGTTACCATCATCACCAAACGGCACCTCCCGCATCAGGTAATACCTCAGCGAATCCGAGCCGAACAGTTTGCAGTATTTTATGGGATCCTGCACATTACCGATGGATTTAGACATCTTCTCGCCTTCACTCATCCACCAGCCATGTACCACGATCTGCTTGGGTGGCCTGATCCCGGCGGCCATCAAGAACGCTGGCCAATACACGGCATGGAACTTGATGATCTCTTTCCCGACGAAGTGTACGGAGTTCTGCCAAAATACATCCCTATTTTGGTCGGCATTTTCGGGATACCCATTCAATGTGAGATAATTAACGAGGGCATCCAACCACACATAAACGACGTGCTTCGGGTCCTTCGGAACTTTGATGCCCCACTTAAACGTTGTCCTAGTAACTGCCAGATCCTTCAGACCCTGCTGGACAAAGCTTATCACCTCATTGCGACGATGAAGCGGCATTATAAAATCCGGATTATTCTCGTAGAAGTTCATTAATTGATCGTAGAATGCTGATAACCTGAAGAAATAACACGGCTCGGTCATGTATTGAACATCCCCCCCCAACGGAGATTTACCATCAATTAACTCATCTTCAGAGAAATACGCTTCGTTTCGGATGTCGTACCACCCTGAATACTCTCCGAGATATAAATATTCATTCCTCTTTATTTCCGCCCAAAAGAACTCGACGGCTTTTTTATGGCGAGCCTCAGTGGTCCGTATAAAATCATCGATTTTAATATTCAAAAACGGTAGCAAGTCCCGGAATAATTGAGAATGCTGATCGACGAACAGTTGGGTAATGATGCCGGCGTTCTGAGCACTCTGTTCAATCTTCTTCCCGTGCTCATCTGTACCAGTCGTGAACTTAACATCGTGAAACAACATCCTACGAAATCTAGAGAAAATATCGCAGGCAATCGTGGTATACGCATGTCCAATATGTGGCTTAGCGTTGACGTAATATATGGGAGTCGTGATAAAGACGGACCTAGATTGCAAAACTCAGCACCAATCACGGAAAAACTTCCAATGCCAGGCATTGTAGCATAGCTTCAAGAGATTCTGTAAAGAAAGCGTGATTGTCTTACACATTGCGGAAACTTTATAAAAAGTAGATTATTAACTCATTATCCATAAGTACTTGATAAATTATGGAGCAATAGATCCTCCAGCAACTCTCTTAAATAAGCTTGTCTGCGTTCCGTGCTTCCTTCCACCAATTCTGATTCAGAAGGTTTCGAAAGATGTCTATTAAACCTTATGTATATGTATGAAAACCATCGGTTTTTTCTCGTAGTGCCTGGTCATGAGCTTTTTAATCGCGATGGTACATTCTTTCTTTATCCTATCGAAATCCCCCGAATACTTTGATATCTCGTTGTTGACCAGTTGGAAGATCATGGTATTCAGCTTCTGGAATTGGCCTTTCTCGATGTGGACGCCACTGATTGCCACGTCCGGAGCATTAATTAACCTATCATCTGCCGATAACACGAAACTAACACTGATGCTGCCATTTTGTGACATGATCGTTCTATCCGTTATGATTTTGCTGGTAATCGGGATTAGGCTCCGGCCATCCAGTGCATTGAATGTAACATCTATCTTGCCGACCTTTTGGAGGTGCCCTCCGGCGACGCTAATGATATCTCCAGACTCTGCAACCAGCGTCTCCGAAATCCCGTTTTCTCTCGCGAATTTCTGATGCGCGTATAACATCACTGAATCCCCATGTACTGGCATCATCGACTTTGGATTGAGCCAGTTATACATCATGGATAGATCCCCCTTACTCGGGTGTCCCGATACGTGCATATCGTCCTCCGTGGCGGTCGTCACGATTTCGACTCCATTCCGAGTCAATAGATTCTGCATATCGCGAATATAAAGTTCATTACCTGGAATTACTTTCGAAGAGAATAGGACGACGTCCTGTTTCCCGAGTTTGATGACTCTATTCTCGCCACGTGCCAGTCTGAAGAGGGCAGAGCGAGCCTCGCCCTGAGATCCCGTACATATGAAGAGAACTTTAGATGGCGGCATACTGACGGCTTCCTCATCCGTCACGATCGATGCAATACCCGCCTTAAAATCCTTGGAAAGGTAAGAGGTATCCGATACAGCCGAAATCATTTTGAACATCGATTTCCCGACGACAGAGATTTTACGCCCCGCCTTCCGAGCGACGTGGAAAACCGTCTCCATACGTGCTATATTGGAGGCAAAACATGTCACGGTAATGCGCTTACTTTTATACTGAGAGACGATCCTCGTCAATGCTTCACGTACATCTGCTTCAGAGCCAGCGTTATCGTCGTAATCCAGGATATTCGTCGAATCACATAAGAGGCAATCGACGCCCTCTCTCCCGATTTCCTCCAACCTCTTTTCATCGCTTTTGTCTCCGAGGAGCGGAGATTCATCGACTTTCCAGTCACCGGTATGGAACACAGTCCCAGCATTCGTTTTGATGTATAATCCGCAGGCTCCCAGTATAGAATGCGAGAGAGAAACGTATTCTATCGTGAAGTTCTTGAGTTTCACTGGATTCTTAATGGAGACCGTCTTCAATGGGACTTGATCTCCCCACGGATATTCTTTTAACTTCTGTCTGAGGACGGCCGCCGGGAATTCGGTCACATATATTGGGCACTTCAACTGTGGCCATAGATGTTGGATCGCGCCTATATGATCCTCATGAGCATGCGTTATAAAAAGTCCGCTGATATTATCTAAGACACTCAATGGAAACGATATATCTGGTGTCAGCACTTCGATCCCCAGAGAATCGTAGAAGGCTATTCCTAAATCGACGATGATCCATTCTTTATTGGTGCCGATCATCGTACAGTTCGCCCCGATTTGCTCAAGCCCCCCGAGAGGCAAAATTAGTAACTCATCTTTTTTTGGTAACATTTTAAATCCTCAATTTTGACGATACCTATCTATCAGAAACACCGAATAAATGCTTGGCCTCAATCCACCCAGTATACGTATTACCGCCATGCCTGCCTTCAACCTTGCACCATCCATTCTGCACGGATATCAACGACATAATCACGTTCTTTTTTACGTGGGCTATCTGGTGCTCATCGCGCTTGGGTGCGCTAAACAAACCGGTGCCCTCCTTTTTGATGACCATTACAGATCTCTTTGGAGATAACTGATTTTTATGGATCCAACATTCCTCTCCGTCTGGATCTATGATCCTCCTCCAATGGTCGTATTTCGCGGTGATGATGACGGGAACACTCGGGCACTTATAGAGGCAGACCACCTTATATTGCTTCCCGGGCCCTCGGTACGCGTCGGCATTACTCCTCTTGATAGATGCGTAATACGGCTCACATGTCCCGCTGATTATACGCGACATCCCAAAATTTAAATTGCTCAAGAGTAACAAGGAAAATAAAGCTGAATAACTATATTTCACCAATATATACTCCCAAATCCCTGGCCATCTTCACGCAGATGTCAGAGTGATCTAACCTTCTATGGACATTTTCCATTATATCAGAGATGGGCACCCTTTTAACTCTGCCATTGATATAGCATAACATAATTCCATAGGTTTCGTCAGAGACAGCATTGATAGCCTCAGCTCCAAATGCCGTCCCCACGATCCGATCGAGTACTGCAGTATCTCCGCCGCGTTGAGTATGCCCCAAAACGACGGCCCTCGAATCGATGTTCGCTTTCTGCAGGCGGTCAGCGATATGTTGCCCAATCCCCTTATATTTCACGGTAAAACATACTTGAGCGTCTGAACCAGCTTCATCGTAGTGCTTCAGGTCATCGGACTCGACGGCCTCGGCCACCAAGATGATGCAATGATCTTTTCCAGAAGCATAAACTTCCCGTATCTTCGAGATTACCATCTCGAAATTATACTTAAACTCGGGAACTAGAATGATATCGGCTCCAGACGCTATCCCCGCGTAAATCGCAATGAAGCCGGCATCGCGGCCCATGACTTCGATCACCATCGTGCGCTCGTGACTCCTGGCCGTCGCCCGAATGTTCCTGACCGCATTACTCACGACTTCAACGGCCGTCTGGAATCCAATCGACAGATCGGTAATGTTAACGTCGTTGTCTATCGTCTTGGGTACCGCCACGACCTTTAAATCTCGATGGTGTGATAAAAGTTCTTTGAGGATCGCGAGACTGCCATCTCCGCCGATGTAGACCAATCCATCTAGGGAGAGCTTGTGATACCCATCGCATGCTAGTCGCAAGACCTCCTCAGTACTCTTCCCATTCTTCAACCTTTCCGTGAAAGACTTGGTGTCTGAGTATAGGATGCTCCCGGAGGTCGTGAGCATCCCCTCATGACAATAATGGGTATCCAACGAAACGTGATCAAAATTCTCAGGGAACAATCCGAAGAAACCACGCCTTATACCAATGAGCTCATGCCCCATGATTTTCGCCCGCATACAAGCAGCTCTAATGACAGAATTTAGGCCGGAGCAATCACCTCCGACGGTCATAATCCCTATCTTCTTCGACTTCATCGTATTTCTAAACGAGCACGCAACGAATACGGCATACAATCTGATTGTACCATAACGATAACAACCACGAAAAGCAATGCTTTAAGTGCACTCAGGGCCACCTCATGAAAAAGTTTCCGAATAAAAGGATTCATTTGATCCAAGATCGGCATAGTGCATGACTGTGACGCCAAAGGTTTTATGAGAAGTTTCGTAATAATTCGTAACATTTGCGAGCTTTCCTGGACATCGATAAAACGTGTATCCTGTAAGTGAGAGACCATTGATCCCCCGTTTGTATGAGTATTCATTTAAGACCGGAAGCGACAGTCGGAAAGGTAGTTAGTTTTAGTGGAATTGGGGTTCACAGTGGCCAGAATTCTGAAATCCGGGTCATGCCAGCTCCGGAGAATCTGGGGGTAATCTTCAAACGAACAGACGTCACCGATAAGAACCCGTTCATTTCATTATCACCGGATTCTGTAGTCGATCCAGTGTATTGCACCAGAATCAGGAACAAGGATGATGTGACGGTTGCCGTTGTGGAGCACCTACTAGCTGCCTTTAGATTGACGGGGATCACCAACGCTTTGGTTGAGATTGATGCCGGAGAGGTGCCAATAATGGACGGCTCCGCCTCGGTTTTCGTTGAGGAAATTAATAGGGCGGGAATAGTTCGACAAAACTATGTCATCCCTATGATCGTAATAAAAAAACCGGTTGTTGTCGAGTCTCAAAACGGAAGAATTTCCATTAAACCATCTAAGCGGAGTCGTATCAAGGCGAAGCTCGACTACGATCGTATTAATCCTGTGATCGGAGATAATGGTAGCTGCGAAATCGATATGGATACGCTCGCTGAACGACCGGATTCTAGTGAATCTAGATTATTGGCGATGTCTCGAACATTCGGCTGGGTCGAAGACCAGAGGAAGGTCCAGAATCTTGGGCTTGGCCTGGGGGCATCTGAAGCCAATACCGTGGGCATCATGGGGGATCACAGTATCCTCAATGAGATGGGGCTGAGACATCATAAAGAACTGGTCATGCACAAGTGCCTGGATTTGATAGGGGACCTCTTTATACTGGGATGCGATATCATGGGTGACATGGAATGCCTTAATCCATCGCATCAATTAAACAATCAACTGATGAAAAAGGTCATACAGGGAATAGGAGAGCATGAGGTTTTTTCGTGGGAAACACGCCAAAAAGTCACCTCTAACCAAGTGTATAGATTCGCATAAAAATTGACATCAAATCCCGGCTGCCGTTAAGAAATTATTTACCATCTGGGTGATAAAGTCTGACGTATGTAAGATTTATCATCGGTGGACAAATGGCTACAAAATCAGTTTTATTCGTGGTATCCGCATTATGTCTTATGGAAGCAATGGGAGCAGATGAAGAAAATCCAGATGAGCAAGATAAGGCTCAAATACCAATAAGTAAGAGGGGCTCAGTGCCGAGCTTTATGTACTTCGATGATGAAGTATTGTGGAACCCAGAAAAATTATGCACGATAGATACTTCTAATCAGTCGAAGCAATCCATTCCACGTAGTCAATCTTTCCCAGAGCAACAACCATCCATGATAGTTAATGTGTTTTGTAATCGAGGTAGCGGCTTCACTGCAGAACAACTAGAAAAAATGCCTCCTTTTTTAGGATCTCCTGAATGCCGAGTGACATTTGTTTTCGGTAAGCCCTCTGGCGAAGATAATCTTCCAGAACATCAAAAAGGTGTTCCAGAAGTGGATGCGACCACAACAGAAGATGTTATATGGGACGATGAGACTGGTACATTTATTCCTGCGAATCCCACATTAGTGCCGTATAACACTGACCCGACAGTATCAAATATGCCCTATTTTACGATCTCATCAGAATTGAAGCCAGGTTCTCCAGACGAGGAAGATAATTCATTTTTGGAAGAATATCTTAATGATCCTGGACATGGGTTCCACTCCCTGGCCGACGATGAAAATCTAATTCCCACCTCAATTTTGGGAGAATGTCTTAATAATCCTGGACATGGTTTCCACTCCCCGGCCGACGATGAAAATCTAATTCCCACCTCAGATGAAAATCTAATTTCCACCTCAATTAATGAACAAGATTCTCAACCGAGTCTCGTCCCGCACACTGGCCCTGAAGATGATTTTCAATTCCGGGGCAACTCGTTGTCACTGGAAGCCCCCGTGTTGGGTCTCACCGGGTCGACTCCCCCTCAAGTGGAGCATTTAGTTACTGGAAGTCTCTGCAAGAGGCCGTGTTCCGAACACATCGATTTACCAAGTATTCCCCGCAGCTCTGGAATTGATTTGAATTCATTGCCCCAGGGATCTTCAGAAACACGTGATGACTTGGATCCAGATTCAGTGATTCCCACTTTCCGAAGACTTAGGAACGACCTTCTGAGCAACATCACGACAATGAATGAGACGCTGTGCTCTTTGGTAGATGACCTGTTTCGACAACTAACCCCCAAACAGCTATCGAAGTTAGGTGTGTATTCGTCAGTATCCCTGCTACACCTCGTTGTATTGACTGCTCACAACCCAGTACTGAGGATAGTGCCGTACCTTAGGAATATAGGTATGGGTTATTTGGAGGGAGGAGATGAAAGCGTACTGCACGTTTCCAGGGCTCTTGCATTCAGAGGGACCATATGTCCCGCTGGCACCGAAGACACATACTTGAAGAGGTGCAAGGAACTGATTAGGATAGTCATTAAACGGACAGACAAATTCTGGCAATTCTATAATCTGGGGTACATGCACCAGACACAGCCCCCCACGCCGATAATTCCAACCCAGTTCCCAGAAGAGGATGACGCGATATCTCAGCGAGTAGTGTAAGATGATTATGATGGGTATACTCGCGCCCCTTAAGATAGCTCAATGTTTTGAGGATCCGCCGGCAAGTTTTGTGGCACTGCGCAAAAACAGGCTCAATGTCAAAAACCGCAAACGTTCAAAAAGATCGATCCGCAGAAATTAGATACCATCAAAACTTGCTTGACACGAACTAGCAATGAGGTAGGAGATATGGTTGATTTCCGAAGTATTGAGCTATAGTGACCAGATTGCTGTCAATCAGATACGCTGCCATCATAGGACGAACAGTAAAAGCTAGAAAACAGTGACAACATTCGAAAATAACACACATACAAGAACAATAATCCCTTGACAAGCCAAAGCATAACACATATATTTAACTGGGGTTTAAAATTATTACAGGACAATTACCATGACACAAAAACAGAAACTCATCAACAAGCTCAAGAAAGAAACCGCAGCGTTAATCATCCTAATGGCGCAAGACCAGGGATTACCTGTAGCGCAGGCCACAATGGAACCCGCCAATGGCGCACCGAATGCACAGGTGCTACAAACATTAAAGGAGTCATTAATAAATGACCCCTCATTTCGGATTGCGCGAAGGCCCTGGTACGATCATCCCCCAGGTGTCAGAGCCTCATTCTGGGGACAGCAATTGATGCAGAATGCCCGGAAAACGAACTCCACATTGGTAGGAAAACTATCAATGCTCAGTGTGCCGATGTTAAAGCAGTTATTGCTACAGAAGGATATCCTGCTCAAGACTGGTCAGACATCTTGTCTACCCTTGTTAATTGGGGTAGCGGCTCGCGCCTTTATCGAGCATCCGGAGATGGTCAACAAGCTCATAGTTGAAGCCAGGAGGGTTCTATACCGACAGATCCTATTTCCACTTCCTTTTGGATTCCTGACAGTTCCAAAGAACGAATGGATCTTAAGAATTATGATTGATGGGCTTACCCGAGACGACATTCTCATACTGTTTGACCTGACCGACACTCCTCAAGATCCGAAACGTGAAAAATGCAGGCGTCGAGACACCCTAATAAACCTAGCCTTTCAAGCCCACATATTTGAGGCAGACGAAGTACAGAGGGAGCTTGTATACCTTCGAAACCAAGCGGGCTCCCCCTTACCATGCCCCCCCTCAGTTTGACTCCATCCTTAGTAACGAGACTATCCTTTCTACTCCTCATCGCGTCAACTTGGTTATGCGACGGAGTCACTGAAAACACATATGTTCAGATGGATCTATCACACAGGCTCTAATCTTTTCGTTGTACTGCTCTGTTATCGTCTTGAAACCAAGGGAATTTATGGCGTATTCCTGGAGTTCGTGTTTCCCGCGCTCCAGGCATATCATTCCGCTCAATTTCGAGTCGATTTTTAAGATCTCGGCGACAACCGTGCGGCCCGGCATCCCACGTTTCCTCGCCAGTCTCTGGGAGATGATGGTCATCACGTTATCGGCGATCAGGGCCGATGATACTCCAAATTCCCGCAATCTCGCGATGGCACCGAAGTTATCGTTGGCATGGATGGTAGTGAGAACCAGGTGTCCCGTCATGGACGCTCTCATCGCCATCTTCGCCGTCTCTTTATCTCTGATTTCCCCAATGAGTATAACATCCGGATCCTGCCTCAGAATAGATTTAACCCCCTCGGCAAAATCGATTATTCCATGCTTAATTTCCGTCTGCCGGACATTCTGAATCCTATATTCAACCGGATCTTCAAGCGTCATAATATTCCGCGATGTTTTATCCATTATCTCAAGCAGAGCATATATGGAAGTCGTCTTCCCAGAGCCCGTCGGCCCACAGAAGATGATCATCCCATATTTAAAGGCTGATATTTCTCGAAGAT
This sequence comes from Holosporales bacterium, assembly GCA_031258145.1. Lineage (GTDB taxonomy): Bacteria > Pseudomonadota > Alphaproteobacteria > RUG11792 > RUG11792 > JAIRNI01. Next base: position 11,700 of record JAIRNI010000011.1, on the reverse strand, counting down.
ACATTATCTGATCATCTGTGAATCCCAGATTCTCGAGAGAGATGAGTGATTTATCCTTATTCAGAACTCTGATGACTATATTCTCACCGTGCGCGGTGGGATGCGTCGACATCCTAAAATCTACGTTATTTAGTTGGAAATGCCCGGATTGTGGCCTGCGGGATTCTGATATATCCAGCCTGGAAATAACCTTTAAAGATATAACGAGTTTCTCAAAATCATCGATACTGACGGTCTTGATGCGCTCCAGTATTCCATCGATCCTAAACATAATGACGAAGGTCTTTTCGAAGGGCGTGATGTGGATATCCGAGGCTCCCCTCTTGATCGCGTCCAATATAATTCGCGTAATTTGGTTGGTCTTAGCATCGTTAATTTCATCGAATAGATCCTGGATACTGCTTTTGGTGGACACATAATACTTTACGGATAGGGGCCCATGAGCATTGCACGATGCCAGGCAGTGGCTCACTTTGTCCTTTGCCTCGATGTTATTGGGATCATATATTGAAACGTGAAGACAGCCTGGAGATATATGAAATGGAATTACCAAGTATTTTTCGAGATCAGCATAATCAACGCCATCAATCTTGGAAAACTCATGTAACTCAGTGAATTCTAGGCCAAAATACTCAGCCTTGAGTCTCGCTAAATCATTCTCCGAGATATCTCCCATGCCAATGAGTAAATCGTACACATGAGAATCTCGATCTCCGGCCTTCTCCCTGATTATCTGATGCAAATCATTGTTTATGACGTTTCGCTGCAGCAGAAAATCCAGGAAAGACACTGTTCGGGAAAGTTGCTGAGAAGCGCTACATTCCGAAGCCCGGCATTATCCCAAGATCACTAGCAATCGTCAACGCCAGCATTTGCCTGTGGTCACTGGCCAGCACCTCAGATGGATCTACTTCGGTCACGGAGGCCACTTCCGTAGCCTTTACTGGTTTCTTAGCATTTTTCTCCTTCGCCGGTTTTTTACTAGCGGCGACTTGGATAACCTCGGCTTTAACACAATCCTCCGAATTATACGCGGCACACATTACGCTTGGCTGAAAACTCATCAGCTGACCGGTGAAAAATAAACTAACTAGCAGCATGCGGCACCTCATGGCACAAAGCACTACGACATAATTAGATACTCTAGGCCCGAATTGTTAACAAATCGTTAATCACGCCAATCTAAATGTAAAAAAGTTACGCACAAAATTTGCGAAAATCGGGAGGGCAACTTTAGATCCGGAAGCGTGTTCTCCAAGCGATCTGGGGGATTGGTATCCAACGAACACACAAACTAAATACGTTTTTTCATCTGTTGTGAAGGCTCCCACGAACCACGCATCCTTAAAATTATTGGTGGTTCCTGTTTTCCCATAAATTTCAATACCATACTTTTCCTCTAGGGGCTGCAAGATCCGAGCCGTGCCATATTCCACCGCATCGTGCAGCATATTCTTTATGATTTCTGCCGTCTCTTTAGACATGATTTTTTTCTGTCGTTCTTCGGATAAAAATCTGACGGTTGAAGTATCGAGGTATTTGGTGTCATATGATTTTTCGACATTAGTAATGAATCTAGGGAAAATCATGATGCCCCCATTGAAAAATGCTGAGAAGGCTGTGAGTAATTTTAGGGGTGTCGTCTCGACGGCTCCCAATACCCCAGAAATCGGGACGTTATGATCCACCAATTCCGCGGACTTTAATAATCTATTGATTGGAGGCATCCCGATCATGAGCGCCAAATTAACGGTCGATAAATTCCTGGAATATATGAGACCATCTCTCATGGCAATTCTCCCATAACTTCTTTTCGAGTAATTATGGGGCGCATATACCTCCCCGGAAGGTAGTGTTAGATTGACAGGTTTATCCTCGACGATATCGTATTCATCCATACCGTCCTCTATCGCGGCGGCGTATATGAACGGCTTGATCGTTGAGCCCGGTTGTCTTTGAGCCTGTGTTACGCAATTAAAGGAACTAATATCGAAGCTATATCCTCCGGACATTCCCAGGATATCACCATTCGAAAGATCCATCACGACTATCCCGCCAGTCATCCCCGGAGCTTGATATAGCTCAAAAGATTTGGGGCCCGTGGCTCGGCATAATACGACATCGCCAATCTTAAATTGAGCATTAGTATAATGATGCTGATCCCGTTTAATATTGATCGTCCTCCCATCGGCATTTCTGCACATCAAAGTGGAGTCATCGATATCGCAAATAACGCAGGCCGTAATTTTATTGATGGTGCTCGGCAATTGCGCATTGATTCCTTTTAAAACTTTCTCGAATATTGATGTGCTTTTTGCGTTTGAATTCTCCGAAGTGTTCAGAAGATGTCTAATATTGCAGATCGTTCCCTTCCACGCCTTAGTCTTGGTGAATTCTATGAGGCCATCCTCCAGGGCCTTCGTCACACAATGTTGAACCCTTTTATCCATGGTGGTCGTGATGCTATATCCGCACCTCAAAAACATTTCTCTCGGAATAATCTGTGAAAATATCTTAAAGATTTCATCGGAGAAGTACGGAGAGGATACCTTATTTTTTCTGAGTTTTATTTTGATGGGAGTCGCGATGGCCTCCTTTAATTGCGCCTCAGGAATATAGTGCATATCATACATTTGATATAATATGGAATTTCTCTTTAGCAATATCTTGGAATAATTCTGAGAATTGATGTAGATTGACGGGGCACTTGGTATCGCCGCCAGGAACGCCGCCTCATGTGGCTTGATATCTTCAATTCGTTTGCCAAAATAATAGTCACATGCCTCGACGATACCATAACATCCCTTCCCCAAATATAATTGATTCAAATAAATCTCGAAGATTTTATCTTTACTAATCGTAGATTCGATCCTGAACGCCATAATAGCCTCACGGAATTTACGGGTCAGGCTCCGGGCGTTGCCAACCAGCAGGTTCTTGGCTATCTGTTGCGTTATCGTCGAGCCACCAGCTGGTTTTTTATTCCAGGTTTTCCGGGCGGTATTTTCCACGATGGCACGTAGGAGACTGGCGAAGCTGATCCCAGAATGGGCGTAAAACTCCCGATCTTCGGCGACGATGAACGCTCCCTTCAACACACGTGGGATCCGATCAAACGGAATGATGACTCTATGCTCTATCGCATATTCCTCCACCAATTCATCGGAGGATGAATATACCTTCGTCGTGACTGGGGGAGAATAATATAAGAGCGTCGTTTCACTGGGCAAACTCCTTCCATAATAAAATAAAATGACCACTATAAAGGTGACGATCACAAAAAGAACACTTGTAAAATAGAAAAATAACCTCGATAATCGCCTGCAAATCATATTATGATTAACCATAGTCTCTCGTAACGCCCAGCTCAAGCCCTAGAGTATCTGAATGTGTGGCAACAGTCCAGTTAATGCTGCATACCCCTGCGTCTTGATGGGGACGAGGATTTCCACTCAATTTGACGAACACCTAAGTGTTACTGAGTTTAGTATCGTAAGAAATGTGTCTGAGGCGTGTTTCTGCTCCAATTTTCCTACCTTAAATTGGGTACCGAACTGCTCGGGTATATCTCTTTCTAAACATCGGGAATCAGAATCGTCGAGAGAAGCCCCATACAAGTATAGAGTTTCTCTGGGTTGGCGTTTACGCTGCGTTTGGTATTTGTCTTGGTGTCTCGGTGACTCGTTTATTATCGACGAATGCTTTATAGATCGCTGGCACCCATTTCTCGAAGATTTCCTGGAGAGTATACGCGAACAGGCGTGTCTCATACTGCGTTGCCGGATTGGCCCTCAAATGCAGGAAGTGCACCATGTTGTGGATGTCTATTCTACCACCGAATTCTACGTACTGGCTCGTTGGATATACAAGCTGCTCAATCTCTCTATTTTTTAAGGTCGAGCGAATGGCCTTAGTTTCATTGTACGAGGCCAACGCAAATGATTCAAGTTTTCTTTGGGCATCCTGCGGCACTGGCTGCGATGTTTCCAGTCTCGCTTGTGGTACAAACATATCATCGGCGAAGCTCCACTGGTGAATTCCCATCGTCCTATGGCGAATTAGATGTCTGAATATGAAGAATGGGACACGAGATTCGTAGAATAACGTGGGGAGTTCGAATGGAGATCCATGTCCAAGGCTAATCAAAAGTTGTAGGAGGCTCTCCACCGTTTGAACTTCACTTGATTCGACACCGAAAGACATACCAACGGCGTCGTATGGCGTATATTCAGTTCCCGAATAATCGGTGACCTTAATCCACGACTTATCACCATCCAATGGCGAACCATCTTGGTTCAGGATGATCTGCTTGCTTCCAAATAATGCCTCCACCTTTTCGGCATTCTTGCGATATGTCGTGTTCTTGGATGACGACGAATAGTTGGTCACGAATTGCTCCCATCCCTTTTCGTTGGGTGTTAATTTCCCGCCATTAACCAGACTGTAAATCTTCGGGAATCCAAGTTGGAAAATGATTTTCATTTGGGTGATGATTGGGGTCATCAACGGATAATCGGAGTGATCGTAGATCTGGATAAATTTTATTAGGTTAAAGAGCGTGAGCTTAGTATAGAATTCCGTACTCTGGCTCGTCGGCAAAATACTGCGACTCAATTCTTTGGTGACCCCCATGTCTACGAGCTCTTTATAATTGCTATATCTTTCCTTGTACTTATCATCGATCGCCTGAGATACGGTGGTTACTCCATTATCGCCTGGGAACATATCTTGCAGAGTATTTGTTGTTATCTGTGCGTTCGGAAGCTCGGCATATCTCGCGGAAAATTCATTGACGCTCGCCGATCCATTCAACATGCACTGAACCGTACACGCGATCGGGAAATTCTTACAATGGAAAAGGACGACGATCTTATCGAGATCGGAGCAGCGCGGTAGTGTGTGATTCAGCTGCTTATCTAGCCACTGTTCCTGCTTGCTGGATGGAAGGATGTCGTCTTCATTCCCCGCATAATCCACGAGATTAACTTGCAGATCACGCTCCTCCGGGAACGATGGAACACTAGCGCTAGTCAGGGCCTTTGGAGTCCCGTTTTTAAGCAAAAACTCCAGACCCAGCGAACAAGATCTTTTAGTTGCATGAGACTCCGGTGGAACCCGCAGTTTGTTGCTTTGGTCTGTATTATCAAAGAGATTTTTCATACTAAAAATCCAAAAAAATTGAAGTCGGATTGCTACTGTCTCATTTTTGGAAGTCACCTGTCAATGATCTTTTCGAAGGTGCCAATGCACATTAAATCCGAGATAATGAGGATGTTTTTATAACAAGATACTCCGTACAACCTCCAAACAATTAAGGAAACTGATCCTTATTTTCTCACTTGCGCTTTAAGAAAGATGATGTTATGCTTCCCCACAATCGCCAAAGCGTCTGACACACTCAACTCATTTGGCAGTCGTTATAATTGATATATTGCGCTAAAATAGATAATTGACTCAGCAGCCGCCTTCGGCCAATTTTTTCGATATCAAATTTAATAAACACTTATGTGATTACCGAATTACGTGAGTATAAGCCATCTTGAAAGGGTAGATCGTTGCGATAAGTATCTTAAAACAGCCTTTAGCTATATCCTGCCGCCATATCGAAAATATTTTTGGCAATTTTATTTCTAACTGATATAATCATCGAGATGTTTTATGAGGCGATTCTGAAATGGCATCCGCGCCATCTCGGGCGTTTTTGGAGCGAACCATTTTGAAGTCTGGCAATAACGGACAGGAGCTAGATAGTAGGCTGCCAGTTGTATTAGATATCTCATGAAACCTACTGAATCAGAGTTTATGGGAGGAGACACGGAGCACAGAAGCGGAGCGTACTCAGGGGTACGTGAGTATTCGAGCACCGGATCGACGAACCAGAAAACTGATTCAGTAGGTTTCAGTGGATGTTTGATGAGGGGAAGTTAGCAAGGAAGACACAATCCCGAATTCCAAACGTAGCAACATGGGCAGTAGATTTAGTATTGTCGTTCAAAGGGGGCGGTATCTCATCATGAATCGTAGTCTTAAAATATCGTATATACTCACCAGCCAAAAGATTGCTGGATAGTATATTCGTTTTTTTGGATTGGTAATCGTGTTTTTCTTTTTGCAGAAAAAGCCTATTTTAGGGAACCTATGTGAGCTGCGCATTTGACGTATTCAATTGTTGAAACATCTCACGGTGAGGAGCAATCTATAGGAGAGCCGGCTTGCCAATCCAACGCTGATTCACCGGGAATTCACTCCATCGCCTCCCCATTTCTAATGGAATTCATCTGCGAGAAAGATAATCTAAATTTGGCATATAAGAAAGTATATCAGAATAAAGGCATCGCCGGAATCGATAAAATCACGGTCTCGCAACTAGCGGGATGGATTAAGCAACACAAAGAGCAATTTATAGACTCGTTACTGGATGGAACATATAGGCCGCGTCCCGTCAAGGGGATCCATATAGCGAAACCAAAGGGTCGTGGCCTGCGCTGTATCGGGGTACTGAGCGTCATCGATAGACTCGTGCAAAACGCCATCTTTCAAATCATTGGCGACGTGATAGATTGTACATTCAGTGAAAATAGCTTTGGGTTCAGGAAGAACCGGGGCGCCTTGGATGCCATTCAACAGACCAGAAAACACATTCTAGATGGATATAAATACGTCGCAGATATAGACATCGAAAAGTTCTTCGATAATATTCATCACGATAAGGTGATGTATAAGCTATCCAGATTCGTGAAGGATAAAAGAGTTCTGGCGATAGTACGGAGATTCCTGCAGGCCGGCATGTGGAAATACGACCTCTACGTGGAGAAAGAAAAGGGAATATACCAGGGTGGCTCGTTATCACCACTCTTATCCAATCTATTGTTGCATGATATTGACGTTTTACTCGAAGAGAGGGGACACGTATTCTGCCGATACGCAGATGATATCAAAATATTTACACGGAGCCTCAAGTCCGCGGAACGGGTATTAGGTACTACGAGTAAGTATTTATCGCAGCATTTGCAACTCAAATGTAACGAAAAAAAGACGAAGGCGTGCCCCGTGCAGGATTCGGAATTTCTGGGATATAAGATGGATGAACACGGTCTATTGATGGCGACTCAACAGAACGTGGAGCACCTCAAATATAAGGTTAAAAAATTAACGAAAAGATCACGATTTATAGATATCAAAGTCATGATCTTTGAATTGAATCAGGTTATAGTCGGCTGGACCTCGTATTTCAGATTCGATTATCGACAGGAAATTTACAGGGACATCGATATGCTGTTACGGCGCAGGATACGGGCCAACATCTTCAGGAGAGCCATAGTCCTCAGATCAAAGGGTCTCGCGTGGATAAGATCAATCGGCTGTACGAATTGTAATATCGATTTCGCGAAGACGCTGTGGAGCTACGACATATCAGTCGGCCGAGCCAATTACGTCATCCCCAATCAATGGTTCATAACGAACAATCTGCGTTCAATTCTGCAGTGTAAGGAGAAGTATAGGCTTCCGGATACTTAAGGGTTATACTAAAACCATTTAACAACCATATAATCGTTGCACTAAATGCAGTAAATAATTGGCTCGGAAGCTGCCTTCGGCCAATTTCTTTCGATATAATACTTAACAAACACTTCAGCATCTATTTAATTACGTAAGTATACTTATGCAATATTAATAATTCCTTAACTATTACTTGGCAATATTGCAGAGAAGATAGGTAATACGGGAGAAATACTATGCCAAAAACATTAAGATGCGGGATATGTATGACGTGTACTTCTTTGTTCATTATGCTAAATGGAATTCCGAATACCGCGGTAGCCGCGGAAATCACGCCTGGTGGGCCAGGACAAATATCAGATATGCCAGATGATATGAATATAGCAATGATTATGGCTGGCATTCGGGAACAGAGAACACCAAAGATGTTAAACATTGGGGAATCAGCGCAAAGTGGTGTAGATCAGCTGAGCGCATTTCTTGCTCGAGCCGGAAGTGATGCGGGCGGCTTGGTGCAGAGTCCGTCGGCCACAATTACGAATATAATCCCGTCAGCAGATCCAGGCTCCATCTTGAATACTGTTCAGGACATATTTTCTGAAGATCATACTGTTCAGGACATATTTTCTGAAGATCATACGGATTTATCAAATACCCCGACCGTCATCGAAAATTTAGTTCTAACAAGTATTGTAACCGTTCAGGATACCGCTACAGACGTTGTGGAAATTGTGAAAGATGGAGTATATAAGGTGCCTGGATTGTTTGCGCAAATCGATAGAGTTGTAAATAATGAAGGATTACCGACCTTGAATTTAGGTGGAGCTGCGGATCTCGTTCCTGTCGCAATCCAAGAAGGTGTTTTAAAGGGAGTAGACGCGTTATCCGATATGACGGAGGCATCCTGCGGATTTAATTTAAAGAATTTGTTCAGAAATATATTCGGTTGTAAAGAGGTTGATGCGCCAGAGCAGGTATAATTATCCTGGATATTTCAAGTGGGATGCGAAGAGAGCCAAATCACAACAGTTTAAACGATATTCTCTAACCATACTTAATCCAGCTAACAGTCATTATGGCTGATACGCTAATTAAAGTAAAGAAATTGGCGTAGAAGCCGCCTTCGGCCAATTTCCCGATACCAAATTTGATAAACATTTGAGTGGATAGCTCTGTGCCTGCGCGACATGTCTCCTGCCCTCAATTCTTTCGATGACAGGGTATACTCCTTGACGCCACATACATTTACTGATGTTTGCTCTAAAAGGATGAAATGGGAGTATACCAACCCCAGTTGGTAACCGTATGATTGATATATACCAACGCAATTTGACAAACACTTATATTTTCATTGAGTGGCGGGAGTATATTTCATTACCCTTGTCTCCATTTTGTACCATTTTCAGTATCTTCCAATATTATTCCAACGTCCTGTAATGCCTTTCGGATTTCGTCAGCAGTTTTGTAATCCTTATTCTTTTTGGCGGCTGTTCTTGCGGCTATTTGATCCTCGATATACTGCAGATGTCCATCACTCACTCCACGGGAATACTCCCTTGGATCCTTAGACATTATGCCGAGACATGTCCTACAGGTTCGTACAAAAAGTTGTATTAACTTCGCTTTATTATCGTGCGCTTTGTTTATTTCGGCGATTGTCGCCGATAGGATGGAGAGCGCCTTGGGGGTATTGAGATCGTCCAAGAGGGCCACGAATACTTCACGTATTGGCGGGCCATCCTCTAAGCTAAGAGACTCATAATTCTCAGCGATCGCGCGGTACCATCTATCGAGTATGTTCTTGGCCGTCTTGAGTATATCGAAACCAAAATTCATGGGTGATGCATAGTGGGTCATCAAAAAGGACAATCTAATGACTTCACCATCATAGTGCTCCAACAAATCGTGAACATAATAGAAGTTCCCTATGGATTTAGACATTTTTCCTCCATCGACATTGAGGTATCCATTATGAATCCAATAATTTGCCATAACCTCCTGCCGAGTCACCGCACACGATTGAGCATTCTCGTTTTCATGGTGCGGGAAAACGAGATCCAAGCCTCCACCATGAATATCGAATCTATCACCGAGATACTTCCTGGACATCGCGGAACACTCGATGTGCCATCCCGGACGCCCAACGCCCCACGGGCTCTTCCAGCCAATCTTGAAGTTGTCATCGATCGGTTTCCAGAGCACGAAATCTAGGGGATTCCTTTTGAAGGGGGACGTCTCGACGCGTGCTCCCGCCAATAATTCATCAGCATTCTTCTTGGATAATTTCCCATACCCTGGGTACGACGAAACATTGAAATAAACGTGACCATTAGAACAATACGCATTGCCATCCTCTATGAGCCGTTCTATAAACTCTATTATATCCGCGATGTGTTCGGTCGCTCGTGGCTCGATATCAACGGGCAGTACGTTCAGGGCACACATGTCTTCATGATACATTTCCGTCGTATTTTCAGTTAACTCTCGTATATCTATTCCGAGTTCTAGTGATGCCCTGTATATCTTGTCGTCGACATCCGTGATATTCCTAACATACGTAATATCCGGATAAAGCCACCGTAATGTTCGATATAAGACATCGAAGACGACGGCCGATCTCGCATTACCAAGATGAGCACGGCTATAGACCGTGGGACCGCAAACGTACATCCCAACCTTATCGGGACGAATCGGTATGAACTCTTCCTTCCTACCTGAAAGCGTATTGTAAATCCTTAATTTCATTCCGATGACGTACTTTTCTTGGAAACTCCCACCAGCGCAGGCCTCAATAGTCTATCATGAATCATGAAGCCATCCTGCATGACCTTCACGACCATCCCAGGTCTTTGATTTTCATCTTCTATTTCGACGATGGCTTGGTGCAGATGCGGATTAAACTCCTTACCCATCGAATTTATTAGCGTAATACCATATCTCATCAAAACCCTATCCATTTCAGTGATCGTCAGTTTGATACCATCGACGATGACGTTCGATTCATCGGGACAATTCTCTAAGGCTAGCTTAAGGTTATCTCTTATCGTTAAGACATCCTTTGAGAATCCGGATATACTGTATTTCATTAAATCTGCTCTTTCTCTTTCGAAGCGCCTCTGCAGATTTTGTAGTTCAGCGACAGATCTCAGTAACTTATCCTCTAGTTCCTCGATCTTAGCGCTCAGAAGATCAGATTCAATAGGTTCCTTGACTGCTTCGTCAGAATTGTTGGCACCTTGCCCTTCGCCAGGATTAACATCCTCATTTCCTTTATCACTCATCAAATCCTGCATATCCAAAAATTCTATACAACATACGGGAATCCCGTGGTAGTGTAGCACAATTCAGGTATCGTGGTTATATTAAACTTCTTCCATCTCAACACCCTCACGCATCTCGGAAACTTTAGGATCTGTTTTATCTCACGTAATTTGATAAACACTTATGTGTTTGTCAAATTGCACGAATATAACATCCCATTATAGCTAAATGCTTTGTAACCCAACTATATCTCGTATAGTTAAATGCAACGATTATGTGGCTGTCATATGGTTTGGCGCAATGCAAAGCCTGGGAATACAGAAAAATATTTCTTGAAAATTAACGTATTATTAAACTTTTTATGCTATTTTAAGTAAACACCATCCCTAACCCCCACCCACCCGGGGATTCTAGCACAACTCGGTTGATAATACGTTAACGGACGATTACTCAAGGGCATCTGCCACCAATACTGAGTCAGATGAGTTAGATCTAACGTAAAAATTGGCTCAGAAGCCGTCTTCGGCCAATTTTTTTCGATATTAGACCTCTTTCGAAACTCATAAATTGATCTCAAAGTTATAGATTCCTGCAATTAGATTGAATCTTAGTCCAAATCTCTTCCTTCTGTAGCAATTGATCTTCTATACATAATTGATTGTTTCTTCCTTCCTCCTTGTTACCTTGGTAGTTAAAACTTGCCCTTCCCTTATTGTATTGCACTTTTTAGTTTCCTTTATCTAAATTCGAAAGAGGTCTATTCACGTACCACGGGCTTGTGCCACACCAGCAGGGAACTGAGCCGGCCGAATGTTCTCTATATTAGACCTCTTTCGAAACAGAGATTATGTTACAATTATGAGTGATGTAGCAATCCATGGTAGAGACGAGTGAGATACGAGAAGCTATCAAACCTATCTGAGGAAGAGTTCCGTAGGT
>JAIRNI010000034.1 GCA_031258145.1 Holosporales bacterium | reverse complement strand
GAAAGAAGCCATTGAGAAGTTGCGGAGAGCCGGAACTTTGTAGATCTAGTACGAACAGCGTATATCTATACTCGCGCGATGCGGTAAACACTTACGTGGTTATCAAATTAAGGCCGGGGGAAATTGGCCGAAGGCGGCTTCTGCGCCAATTTTTGCTTTGATTAGTATATTAGCCATAATTGGTGCCAAATGGTTTGGCTATACAAGATACATGAGAATATTTATTTTTTGTCATAGAACCATGGTCATTGCAAATATTCAGGTGACATTTACCCCTTAATGCAGGAGAACTAAACGGCTCTGCTGAAATGAGCCCGATGGGAAGCAATGGAGTACATAAGAATAGCGTACTCAAGAATATGTTGGTATGCTTTCCCCTGATTGGACCAACAAGATTATTCAGGATGTCTCGTGTCGCTATTGTGGACAAGGATGAGGTTGGTTGATGTTTGATGTTGGGGGGCTCAACGAGGAGCAGAGGAAGGCTGTCGACGCTACGGATGGCCCGGTTTTGGTGATAGCCGGGGCCGGGACCGGGAAAACTAGGGTCTTGACCTCCAGGATAGCCAACGTCGTGTCGCTGGGTCTCTGCTCTATCGACGAGATTTTGGCCGTAACGTTCACCAATAAAGCCGCCCGGGAAATGTTGGAGAGAGCGATGGTGCTCTTGGATAATAATTATGCGGCCTCCCAATATAATAGCCAACTGTGGATTGGGACGTTTCATTCTTTGGCCCTCAGAATAATTAGGCCCCTGCATCATAAATTCCAAAGAACCGCGAATTTCTCGATAATTGATGCCGACGATCAACTTAGGATCGTCAAAAAAATTATGCATGATCTTGATATTGACGATAAAAAATTCGCTCCAAAACTGATGGTTTATCACATTAATCGATGGAAAGATAAATGCCAGACCGTGGAATTCGCCAAAAAGAGTGCGCCGAGATTTTCGGCCGAGGAGATGGCGAGTAAGGTATATGCGCACTATGAGGACGCACTTTCGTCCCTTGATGCCATCGATTTCGGGGATATCCTGTTGATTTGTCTCGATATATTTCAGAATGACGATGATGTCCTCGGGCAGTATCAAAAGAAGTTCAAATACGTGATGGTCGATGAATATCAAGACACAAATGTGGCGCAATATATGTGGATCAAACTACTATCCCAGGGGCACGGCAATATCTGCTGTGTGGGAGATGATGATCAGGCGATCTACGGCTGGCGTGGGGCCGATGTAAATAATATCCTTAAATTCGAATGTAATTTCAAGGGGGCCAAAGTAATACGGCTTGGGAAAAATTATAGATCCACGCAGAATATTTTACGTACCGCCGGAGCCTTGATTTCCAATAACTCCATGAGAATGCAAAAAGATTTCTGGACTGATGAAGAGCCAGGACTTCCGGTCATCATCAAATCTGTGCGTAATCCATTTGAAGAGGCAATTTTCGTCGTCTCTTTGATCGCTAATAAACAGCAAAATGGAATACCCCTAAGCCAGATGGCGATTCTTGTGCGCGCCACTTTTCAAACGCGTGCCTTTGAGGAGAGGCTCCTGGCCACCGGCATTCCATACAACATCGTTGGGGGCCTCAAGTTCTATGAACGAAGGGAGGTGAAGGATGCCATCGCCTACCTGAGATTAACCATAAATCCGGATGATGGAATAGCCTTCGAGAGGATCGTGAATTCCCCGAAGCGAGGTATCGGATCCACGACTATATCAAAATTCTATGCCATAGCTCGCGAAGAGAATATTTCTATTCCTAGGGCCGCTCAGGAGGTATCTCCCAAGCTTTGTGGATTTTTCCGGAATCTCGAGGAATGGCGCGAGAAAGCAGATTCCATACGAGTACGGGCTCTCTTGGAATTGATCCTGACCGAATCCGGATACTTGGAAATGCTCAAGAATTCAAAGAATCTTGAGGACGAGGCACGAATAGAAACTCTGAACGAATTACTGAATGCGGTCGAAGATTTTGACAATGCAGCCGAGTTCTTGGATTATGTGAGCCTCGTGATGGATCATGCCAGGACGACCAATCAAGACAGGGTAGTGATCAGTACAATTCACGCGGCCAAGGGCCTGGAATATACGACGGTGTTTATCCCCGGCTTCGAGGAGAATATCATACCTCACCAAAAAGCCGCTGCCGAGAAGGGTAACACCGGAATCGAAGAGGAGCGAAGACTGTGCTACGTGGCGTTGACCAGAGCCCGTAAGGAGGTATACGTAACGTTGTGTAGTACTAGGAATGCGTATGGGCAATCATCTGGATGTAACTTCTCGAGACCCTCACGATTTCTGCAGGACTTCCCTAAGGGTAATGTAAAGATATTATAAATTCACGCAATTCAATAAACACCCAAGTGTTGATTAAATTTAATGTCGAAAAAATTGGCAGAAGACGACTTCTGAGCCAATTTTTTACTTTTTCAATATATCGTTATAATTGTTGTTAAATGGTTTGATTATATTAGAGTATCACCATTTGAATAAAGTCTAGGGTTAGTTTCCCATTGGAAGAGTAGTGAGAATCCTATTGTGCCCGCTCCGGGTTCCTAATATCCTTATACGGAATTGCAATTTGGTCAGATTCCTGGATGATCGATAAAAACATACTAAAGGAGTTGAAGTATTTACGGCGGGAAATACGCCGTCATGACGAATTGTATTACAACAACGCCTTCCCCGAAATATCTGACTTTGAGTACGATAGGTTGCGGCGCCGACTCCTTGAAATCGAGACGGAGTATCCAGAGGTATTGGACAATGGGTCTCCGAGTACCAAGATCGGATTCCCCGTAAGTTCTGAATCCAAAAAGATTGTGCATAAATATCCGATGCTGTCCATAGATAATGCGTTTTCCGTCGAGGACATTGAGAAATTTCTAGAGAGGATCTCGAGGTTTCTGGCGATACCTCACGATGAATTGGAGTTCTGCGCCGAGCATAAGATAGACGGATTATCGGCGTCGATAGTCTATAAAGGTGATAAGATACTATATGCCGCAACTCGTGGAGATGGGTATATCGGTGAAGATATTACGGCCAACATTCGGTATGTTGAAGGCGTCCCAGAATCCTTGCCCCTTGATGATGTGGAAGTGCGTGGCGAAATATATATGCCCATTCCTGCGTTCAAGAATTTAAACGAACAAAGAGAATTGGCTGGTGAGAAACTATTCTCGAATCCTAGAAACGCAGCGGTTGGATCCATTCGGCAACTTGATCCATCCATAACGGCCTCAAGGAATCTCAAATTCTTTGCATATTATATTACACATCTCTCTAAACCTGAAGAATTAAATACCCAGGATCAGATTTTGAGTTGCCTGCAACGACTGAGCTTCGCCGTTACAGATTACAGAATATGCCAAAAGGGCAAGGTCGTAGAAAGTATGATGAGGTTTTACGAGGATGTCCTGAAGGAGAGGTGGTTGTTGGCCCACGAAATAGATGGCATCGTCTTTAAGATTAATTCCCTGGAATTACAGGAAAGACTCGGATACATCGGCCGAAGTCCCAGGCATTCCGTCGCCATGAAGTTCCCGGCTGAGGAGGTCAAAACCAGGGTAGTGGACATCATCAATGATGTTGGGCGAACTGGAAAGATAACGCCCGTCGCCGTCCTAGAACCGGTCAATCTATCGGGGGCCGTGATATCGCGCTCCACCCTCCATAACTTCGAGGAAATCAGGAGGAAGGGCATTGGACGCGGGGATACTGTAACTGTCGCGAGATCCGGAGACGTCATTCCCAAGATCATTTCCGTGGATACAATGGCCGAACACCGTGATCCAGAGGATTTCCAAGCATTGACGCACTGTCCGGCATGTGGAGCAAAACTAGTGCAATACCATGACAAAATCGACTTATTCTGCCCAAATAGATACGGATGTCCGCGGCAGATCGTGAGGTATATTTCATACTTCGTCTCTAAATTATGCTTCAATATCGTGGGTCTCGGTGAGAGGCAAATCGAGGAACTTTATGAGGATGACTTCATCAAATCTGCCATCGATATTTTCAAATTGGAGGCGAATGAGTTAAACAACCATCTCTCCAATAAATTCGGCTGGGGACCGGTATCAGTCAGTAATCTCTTTGAGAGTATCAACGAGGCCCGGACCATCGATCTGCCCAGATTTATAAAGGCACTCGGTATTCCGGGGATTGGAGAAATGAATGCGCAAGTCCTGGCCCGTGAATTCGGAGATCTGCGGGAGTTGATGAATGCCTCACGGGATAGACTGATTTCCATATCGGGGTTGGGAAAAGTCTTGGCCACCGAAATATTTGAGTTTTTTAGGAATGAAATAAATGCTAATTTTATCGCAGAATTGTTGGGATTCGTCAATATTATACCGTATAGTGGGAATGCTAGCCCAGCTATTGACAGTAAATTAAATGGGAAAACCGTGGTTTTCACGGGGAAATTAACCAGATTCAGCAGAGACGAAGCAAAGAAGATGGCGATATCCAAGGGAGCGATGGTGAGCTCCACAATATCAAGCAATACGGATTTCCTGGTCATCGGCGCGGATCCGGGCTCCAAGTTGAGGAAGGCCAATGACCTGATGATACAAGTCCTCACAGAGCAAGAATTTGCAGATGCTTGACCGTGACGAAATAGTCAAGATATTCGAAATCCTTAAAAAACACGATCCAAATCCGAAAAGTGAACTCACGGCCACTGGGGAATTCACATTCTGCGTATCGGTAATTTTATCGGCTCAAGCCACCGACAAGTCCGTCAACAAAATTGCCGAAAAGCTGTTTGAAGTGGTAGATGCTCCGGAGAAGATGCTGCTCCTTGGCCTGGATGGATTAAAAGAACACATCAAAAGCATCGGATTATATAACAACAAGGCCAAGAATATCATGGCATTGTCCCAGATCTTGGTAAGTGAATATAATTCACAACTTCCCAGGGAGAGGGCCGTTTTGGAGACTCTCCCGGGGATCGGTCGTAAAACGGCCAACGTCATACTGAATGCGCTGTGGGGGATGGAATACATCGCCGTCGATACCCACGTCCTGAGGGTCGCTAGAAGACTTGGCCTCACGCAGTCGAGCAATCCACTAACGGTCGAAAAAAATTTGATTGAGATTATTCCGGCGGAATATAGGAGGCATGCCAGTGATTGGCTCGTTCTGCACGGGCGCTACACATGCCTCGCCCGCAGGCCAAAGTGCCAATCATGTATTCTGAAGGAGATGTGCATGTATGGTCGCGCAATCCTATAAACACATAAGTGTTTATCAAATTGTGTGAGTATACCTACATCAAATACTTTGGTTTACCCTGGAAGAGTTTGAGTATCTCGCCGGTGGCGTTTCGTTTCGTGACGAGGAGTAATTTATCTCCAACATCTACGAGGAGTCTCTTGGGCAGCATGGTAATTTTCCCATCTCTAATGATGGCCACCACGTATCCCTCACTTTTCGAGATGATGTCGTCGGTAATGGTGCCCACGGCATAGCTATTCTTATAGACCTCTATCGCGAATACCTCGACGTCACCATCGGTAAACTCCAATATATCCTCAACTCCGCCCCTCCCCAGATAACGCAGAATCTTCGCGACGGTTGCCTGCCTGGAATCCAGCAATGAATCGATCTCCAAAGAATATGAGAGATCCGAGTAATTTAACTCACTCAAAACGGCCGATACTCTCTTGGCCCCCAGTTTTTTTGCCAACAAACAAGCCATTATGTTGGTTTTATCATCATCGACCATTGAGATTACGATGATGGCCTCGCCCACGCCGGCCGCACGCAATACCTCGATATCCAGTGGATTCCCAGGAATGACCTCAATCTCATTCAGTCTTTCGGACAGAAACTCAGCCTTCTTAGCATCCTGTTCAATAATCTTGACGCTTAAATTGAAGGCATCCTGAGAGAGGACGGCATTGATTATGCCATCACTCATATCGCCGCCCCCTATCATGATGATCTTGCTCGCCTCTTCTCCATCGTATCCAAACAATTTCATGGCGTGGATGGTTTCTTCAGGCCGGCACGCCAGATAGACCTCATCATCGGCTAGGAGGCAGTCATCCTTGGTCGGCAGGATGATGTTACCTCTCCCACGCCTGATAGCGACGATCGCTATATCTATATCGTCCGTTACACTTGTCAAAAATTTTAGTGGAATATTGACGATTGGCGATATACCACGACATACGATCCCGATAATCTTGATGTCGTTCCCCATGCAGGGTAAGATATCTATGGCCCCAGGAATCGAGATACTCCGTTTCACGATATCGGAAATTTCTATTTCTGGAGATACGACGACGTTTATCGAAAACTTATCGTGGGCAAAGATATCGCCATTCGTAAAATATGACTTCTTGCTGATTCGGGCGATCTTCGTTTCGACGTCGAACATGAAGTTCGCGATTTGGCAGGACGTGATATTTATCTCATCGGAGGATGTCACCGCTATCAGGACGTCTGTATCGCGGATCCCAGCCTCAATCAAGACATCGATATCGGAGGCATGGCCAAGGACTGGTCTCACATCAATCTTATCGGCTACGATTTTTAGGACTGCAGGCGATGAATCCACAATCGAGACATCGTTTTCGCTGAGAGATAGTTCCTTGGCGACTCCATAGCCAACTCTGCCGGCCCCAAGTACGATGACCTTCACTCTGCCGGCTCATTGCGTAGAAGTTTCGAATCGGTGATGTTGAGGGCCTTCAGTTTCCTGTGGAGCGCGGATCTCTCCATCCCCACGAACTTAGCCGTCTGTGATATATTACCGGTAAATCTCTTGAGTTGCTCCATTAGGTATTCTCGCTCGAATGCTTCCCTGGCGTCCCTTATAGACATCTCCGATACGCTGGAGATGAACGGTATCTCCCCGGATCCATTGGTTTTAGCCCCCATTATTTCCCGAGGCAAATCATCGATGGTAATCAGAAGATCATCACTTTGTGATGAGATAGAATTCGTTAAAACCCAATCCACCAAGTTCTTTAATTGCATCACATCTCCCGGCCAGTGATACGTATTTAGGATCCCTTTAGCCTCACTGGAAAATCGTTTGGGAACGGTATTATGAGACCTAGCAGACTGCTCCATAAAATGATTCAGTAAAATTGGGATGTCCTCTCGCCTATCACAAAGAGCCACTATCTTAACGGTATTGGCATTCAGCCTGTAAAACAGTTCATTACTAAACTCGCCGTCTTTAATTATTTGCTCTATATCCGGTGGGAAGCCAGCGATAACCCTAATATTCAGCTTCAACTTCTTATGAGACCCGATTCTAGTGAATGCCTCCTCCTTGATCGTCTTCAAAAATCTCATCTGAAAATCGAAGGATGTCGAGGCCAATTCATCGATGAATAGTGTGCCACCATTAATCTTTTCCAGGAGTCCAGGCTTGACCTGAACATTATCGGATACCATCAGCTCCATACCAAACAGCTCCGTCTCGAGCTTTTTCTCCAATAACGATCTACAATTCAAAACAGCAAAAGGACTCCTAGCGCGGCTAGATAATCGATGGATTTCACGGGCCACTATTTCTTTGTCTGATCCATACGGACCAATGATGACGCATCTCCCACTCAGAGGACCGATGCGCTCGACAGTCTGCCTAATCTGATTTGAATTTGCGGATTCTCCGAGGATCGCTCCCGAATACTTTGCCTTAATCCTTAAATCCGCATTTTCCATTTGTAGTTTCGTGACTTCAATGGCCTTCTCAACGGAGGTTATCAGGCGATGTGAGTCAAATGGTTTCTCTATGAAATCGTGGGCACCATGTTTGATGGCAGAAACCGCGGTCTCAATCGTGCCATGACCACTCATCATGATAACCGGCACATACTCATATTCTTTTTTTATTAGGTCCAGAATCCTCAGGCCATCCCGGTCATTCTCCCCGAGCCAGACATCGACTATCACTAAATTTGGCCTTCTCTTGTGGATCGATTCAATCGCCGTCACATAGCTTTCGGCGGTATCCGTCTCGTAATCATGATCATTCAAGATGCCGGAGACGAGACTCCTTATATCTTCCTCATCATCCACTATCAGAATATTAAACGCCATGCTTTTTCTCGCTATGTATTGTGCCTTCACCAACCTCTGTCTCAATCACGGAATTATAATAAGCATTCGTATCACCCCGGTAGCACGGTAGAACGATTTCCACTTTCGCTCCGCCTAGAGCCCCGGATTCCCCGAGATAAATATTACCGCCGTGATCATTGACGATCTTATACACTATCGCGAGCCCAAGACCATTCCCTGCTTCCCTCGTAGTATAATAGGGCTCCATGGCTCTTTCCATAGCTGCTTCCGAAAACCCAGGACCATCATCCTCGATACAGAAGTGTATTCTATTGTTCTTTGTGTAAAATTTCAAATTGATGTTGCCAATAACGCCGTTGGCAGCCGGCACATTATTCTCAGATATGGCATTTATCCCATTCTGCAGTATATTTAACATTACTTGGTTCATTTGAGATTGATCAAAGGAGAATACAAATTCAGATGTACAATACGACTGGTGGAAAACGATATTCCTATGTGCACTTTCCTGCATAAAGACGACCTCTCTCAACAGTTTTATGATATCAGCATTTTGCATGTTTGGAGCCGGCATTCTCGCAAAATCTGAAAATTCTTTGACGAGGTTCCCGATGCATGAGACCTGCCGTATGATGGTATCGATGCACGAATCAAATACCTCGGGTGAAGTTGTGATTTCTTTCCGATATCGATTCTTTAATCTCTCGGCGGAAAGCTGAATCGGGGTCAGTGGATTCTTTATTTCATGGGCTATTTTACGCGCTATATCACGCCATGCGTTCTGTTTATTCGAGATAATCAACTGCTGCTTCTGCTGATCGAGCTTGGAGATCATTGTATTGAATGTTACAATCAATGTATCCCATTCATTATTGAATTTCTTAGAGATGATTTGCGCGTTATAGTCTCCAAACCCAACATTCTTCGAAGCAATAATTAATTTATTGACGGGCTTTAATATCCAGTTCGCGAAGCCTATCCCGACGATAATAGACACGAGTAACAACAAAATGACAATCGCAGAAAATAACGCCATGAATGTGAACTTGAGGCCAGCCCTTTGGGTCGAAAGATTCGTGTATTCCGAAACGGCCGTCCTGATTTTGTGCTTATGATCGAGAATCACTGGATCGATACCAGTCGAGGCGACGAGGTATAATCCAAGCTCCGCGTTCAGCAATTGTGCCGCCAGGACTATGGACTCCGTTTCCCATGAGGCAATCTCTTTGGCCTGTAGATTCGATGATATTTCTTTCGGGAAATTTTCTAGCTGTACAGGAATCGAAAATGGCGATTTCGCCAATATCGTAAAGTTTTGACAATCTGCAGACATGACAACGACGGCGTCTATCTTTAATTTCGATGTCTCCTCCTCCAGGATTTCGACGATCCTGTCTGTATTGATCATGAACCCATTGACACATTCCTCTATTCTCTCCCCCACTCCACCGACAAAGTTTTCCATCGTTATCTTCATGTCGTTGATGTAGATGGAGGCAACCTGGCTAGCCTTATCTATCGCGTCCTTCACGGGGGCCTTGAATAAATTATCTATGCCTATGTTGAAGAATAGGATCGCAAAGACAAAGACGAAGGTGGCCGGTATGATCGTCCCACAAGAAAAAAGCAGCATGATTTGCTTGTGAAATCTATTACCACGCTGTTTCAATTTCCTGAACTTGAGGATCTTCTTTATCCTCTTTAAAATGATGAGGCTGCTGACAGCCAGGAGCGTAATATCCGCGTATAATAATAAGAATAACCAAACTGAAACTAGAGATTGCCGAGATTTGGCGAGAACTACATAGGTTATATAGAAGCAAAAAACAGAAGCGACGATTAAATATAAGGGAACATGCTTCCTTATCTTTCTGGTGAACTCATGGAAGGCGATCATCAACTACGCTCAACTGGGAATTAACGACCATTACGCGACGTATCAGCCTAGTGTATACCATAAAACCCAGGAGGAACGTCAAATATTTTATACTCATGCAATTCAACAAACACTTATGGGTTTCTCAAATTGCGCAAGTATATATCAATTATATGACTGTTAAATGATTTGGGTATACTATATCTTCCTTTCTGTGTCTAGATATTCCATCTGTATACTTCTTACGTTCTTCCTCTTTACGCTCTTCGTATAATTTGGTCTCTTTTTTAAAGTATATCCTATCTTTATCAATGATTGTCTTACTGTCTCTTTTGCACAATGGAATACTTCTGCTATCTCTCTTAGATACTTATCTGGATTGGCATCTACATACTCTTTAAGTTTTGCATAATCCATCTTCCTTGGTTTTCTATTTAATGGTGCACATTTTAAACTACCAGTATCTTTTAAGAGTTTTTTCCAATTACTTACTGCCCACTTCGATATACCAAATGTTTTGGCCGTTTCTTTTATCGTATGAGTCTTAGCGTAATCTAATACCTTCTGCCTAAAGTCCACAGAATAATACATTGAAACCACCATCATAGGTTTTTTGCCATTATTCCAATTCTAACCCTGGCGGTCAACTGGGTTTGGTATATATCCCGCGGCACATTGATTCGCCAGAATTATAGTTCCATCAAGCGGGAACCATTCGGCATCGATATCCTGCATCGCATGAAACATGTCTCCCCAAATATTTTCCCTCTCCCAGTACAAATATCTTTGATAAATATCAGGACTTTTTAGTTCTCTAACGGATGATGCGGTTTATTCTAAAGCTAGTAACAGCCACATGCGAATATGAATCTTGCTGTTGCCGAATCCCGGTTATCGAGAATATTCAGGAAAACTTTAAAAGTTATACTGGAGCACTAAAAAGCCTTGCTGGAGCCATGGGACAGAAAATAGGTAATTTCAGTGATTGCCGAGCGCAATTTTTTGGGATAGAATACCTACATTAACGGACAGTGACTACATCATCATGCGTTCTGCGAATGGTTTTTTTAATTCTTTAAGGCAGGCGATTCCTGGAGCAATTTGGGCCATCGGGATCTCTTCGTTATTAGCGAATATGTCAACTTCTGTTGTTTTTGCGTGTTCTGCATTATATTTAAAAACAATTATTGGAGTTGAGATTATTACGATAGGATACCTCGAGGCAATCGTGGAGGCCATCGCTTATGGGATCAGAATATTCTCCGGAGTACTGAGCGATTATTTTCGTAAGCGAAAAGCATTCATGGTTATCGGATTTATTTTTATAGCTATTTCCAAACCGCTGATTGCCTTTTCCAGATCTTTCAACGAAGTATTATTGGCACGCGCGCTGGATCGAATTGGGAATGGAGTACAGGCCACACCGCGGGAAGCCCTAATAAGCGATCTCTCTAAAAAAGAGCATAAAGGCTCATGTTTTGGACTGAGGCAATCTTTGGCCGTGGTTGGCTCCACTCTCGGTGGATTATTCGGCATCGTCGTCATGAAGCTTTCGAATTATGACTTCAGGTTATTGTTTATGTTGGCATCTATTCCTGCGATGATGGCGACTTTGATCTTGATAGTATTTGTACACGATAAAAAACGAGATAAAACGGAAGAAAAGAAACTATCGCATAGAAAATTTAAGGCCCAAGATATGAGGTTACTTGGCACAAAATTTTGGCTCCTCATGTTGATAGTGATCTTGACGATGGGTAGTCGCTTCAGTGAAATTTTCATAACTCTACATGCGTGTAGTAATTTTGGGTTGGATATAGCGTACGGGACGCTGATTACTTTAATCTATAATCTATTGACGTTCTTTGTATCCTATCCGATGGGGAAGTTATCGGATCGTATCAATCGCATACGAGTCTTATTCATCGGAATATTTTCCTTGTTGTCGGCACATTTGACCCTCGGATTCGCCAATAATTTGGGGATAGTGTTCATGGGCACCGTGTTCTGGGGCATTCAACGCGGGATAACCGATTCGATGTTCGCCGTCCTCGTTTCTGATTACGTACCGAAGGATCTTCGCGGTACGGGATTCGGAGTATACTACCTGGTGGTCTCGGCCTCAACGGCTAGTGCCTGTGCGTTTGCCGGGGCCGTGTCACAGGCCAAAGGAGAACATATGGCCTTTCTATCTGGAGCTGCCGTGTGCTCCCTAGCCGCATGCCTCCTGTTTATCTGCAAAAAGAGATTGATCGCCTAAGAGTCCAACGATGCAGGCATGGGTCTCCTCAATAGAGCAACGATCCATTCAGGCGAATGGGCTCAGCCTCATCTTCTGTAATGCGATCGACCCCATTTTCAGTGACGAACAGAGAGTATAATGAGGAGATCATCGCCCATGTGTCTGGCGTAGGCTCAAGTCTGTTGATCCTTTCCGCGACGACGTCTACAATCCACTGCCTATCTTGAAGCTTCCTTATGTGCGGAGAAACGTAAATTCCTATCCATTTTACCGCGTTGGTTATTGTCTTTCTCTTCTCTTCAGGGAAGTTATTAAATGCTGGAATTCTATCGAATATTTCTCTTGATTGGATGGGGAACTGGCAAGGTTTAGGCAGTATGGATCGAGCAAAATTCGGCAGAATTTGTAGGGTTCTCGTAAAATACGTCGGCAAATCCATCGATGAGTAATTCATCAATTCACATAGGTTATTTTGATGGCTCAAGCCTCTGAGAGAAGAGAGAAAGGTGTCTCGTCTGCACTCCAAATATTGATGCGTTGTATCACGATCATGAAGTGTCATGAGCAACATATATCTCAGAAAGTGAGCGACCGTCCTCACGTTGGCGGCAATAATGATATTCCAGGCTTGAGATGTCCTTTGCACTACGTCCAGCTGGAATTGGTTGTGCGTTGCAGTTACGACAGACAATAAACTTGACAGCATTATGGATATCGGATTGTCTGAAGTTTCAAGCATCAAGATTTGACTTATTTGTTGGGCAATGGATTTCGGCATTGCATTTGGGGTCGCATTGAAAACGAAATTATAAACAGCCTCTACGTCGGAGCAAGGCACTTCAGGAATACGCAAAACAGCAGAAGGATCGACAGTTTCTGTGTCATTCCTCTGACTGGCAATACAATCAGGAAAGCCTATGAGTCCCGCTAATCCAATGGCGAAATAAGTATTCATCTATAAGGGCCTCCCCACCCCATTTGCAAATCAAGCTACAGCTGAAAGGGAAACAAGTAATTATCCCACAGTCATTATATTATTATACAACATATACAATTATACTCATACAATTTAATTAACACATAAGTGTTTAATAGACCTCTTTTCGAATCTAGATAAAGGAAACTAAAAAGTGTAATACAATAAGGGAAGGGCAAGGTTTAACTACCAAGGTAACAAGGAGGAAGAAACAATAAATTATGTATAGAAGATCAATTGCTAC
>JAIRNI010000025.1 GCA_031258145.1 Holosporales bacterium | reverse complement strand
ATTGAAGCCTTTGATGCCCATCCTCTTATTCAATAGATATTGAAAGTTATCTGTTAGAAAATCTCGTTCTTGATCCGATATATCTCCAAGATGTGCCCAAGCTGGAGGATTGATTTTATAACTCTTTTGAAAAAAGCTATGCACAGGTTTTGGATGTGCAATCGCCGGTATCGCTGGAATAAATGGATTCTGCCCGTTCAAAGACAATCTAAATACCTCGGCTCTTAGCATAAGCCCCGCCAGATGCCGCAGGGTTTGTGGTTTATCCGATTCCAATCTCTGTTGAAAGAAGTGCCCAAGGTTACGCGGGCTGTTCCAGACTGATTCAAGGCAATCCACATGATCGGCAGTATTCGATGGGAATAACTGAATGATTAACTTCATGATATTATCTCGGCCTGCATCATATCTTCTATCGGTGAAAGTGACATCCCCCGCCTCATTCATTCTCTCGACCGTACTTTTATCGTAATTCCCAAAGAAACGCAGGTTATTCAGGAAGCCACTGGCTTTCATAATGGCTCCCCAAGCAGGCGAATAATGTTCTGGAATGTTGATTTCATTGGGGTTTACTCCGAGCCAGAAACTGAATACTTTGTCTTCAAAAAAATCTGGTAATCCAATACCTGCGCTACGAGCTGTGAGTTGAGCAATAATGCCAATACTATATATCACAAATTTATATAATCGATTCATTATCTTAAATACCCCATAATAATATATATAGTATTGTTAGAGTAATATAAGATAATTAATAATTAGTTAATCTTAAAAGTATAATTATAGTAAAAAGAAGGTATTGCTAAGCTTGTTCGTGGTATAATAATGAAGGGTTACTTTCTTTTAGTTAAATTAACTTTCCTGGTTATAATCCTTGGTGCTTCATCTGGTTTGTTTTGTTGTGGGACTCTCGCAATCGCTAGGGCTTCGTCGGGGACATCCTTATTTATGATGCTTCCGGCGGCGACCATCGAACCATTCCCGATTTTAATTGGAGCCACCAGAGAACAATTTGCGCCAACCATGACGTTGTTGCCTATTATGGTATCATGTTTATGAGCTCCATCAAAATTACAGGTAATTGTTCCGGCACCGATGTTCGTATTACTCCCAAGAGTGGCATCCCCCACGTATGCTAGATGTTTGATCTTTGAAGATTCTCCGATATAAGACTTTTTGATCTCCACAAAATTCCCGACGACTGATCGGGGGGCCAGGGTGCTACTATTCCTGATCCTAGCGAACGGCCCCACCACAGTTCCCTCCATGATTTCACACTCTTCTAGATAGGAAAACGCCTTGATGTGTGCTCCACTTCTGATGACCACCTTATTCTTTATGATGACGTGCTGCTCGATGACGACATCCTTCTCTATCACCGTGTCGGAGGAGAAATAGACTGTTTTTGGATCGTAAAGTTTTACTCCAGAATTCAGGGATTTCGTCCTCAATTTATCCTGCAGTATTTCTTCGGCTCGAGCAAGATCGACCAACGTATTAATGCCATGGAATGGCCAATACCTTTCATTCTGCATCGCAAAAACTTCGATGTTTTTCTCAACGAATACTGTCAAGAGATCCGTCAGATAGTACTCGTTCGTCAATTTATTGGGAGGAATATCCTTGATATACCTCTTCAACAGATCCGTTTTTATTTTGTAGATCCCACTATTGGCAAATGGGCATTTCTTTTCTCCTGGAGTTGCATCGCGGTATTCGACTATCTTAATGAAGTGATTAAGCGGATCTGTAATGACGCGCCCGTACGGCATCTCCATCATATCATCCGGTATTCTACAGGAAATTAACGATACATCGTGCCCATTGCTTATCAGGGATAAGAGATGCGATGGTTCGACGAGAGGAGTATCGGCATAAAGAATAACCGTCATCTCAGAATCGAGGAGCGGAATAGCGGTTCTCACGGCGTCTCCAGTACCATTCGGCAACGTCTGCACCACCGTGATACTATCCTCGCAAAGTTCGTGGTCCTTGATACTGGGTGATACCACCGAAATAATTCGCCCTGTGATTCCGGGGTCGGCTGATGTAACCCCGTGGCACGTATCGATGACGTAACGTATCAGAGGCTTCCCAGCCAATTCCTGAAACACTTTAGGCAACGAGCATTTCGTCCGTGTCCCGCGACCACCAGCCAGTATCATGAAATCAACACTAGTTTTCATCTCAACGATTTTGGGAGAGTTTTACCCTGGAACGAGATAGTATCATATGAACCACGAGGCTGTCCAAGCTATTCCAAAATGAATCAACGCCATAAACACCGCGGCACTCCCAAGGTCTTTTGCCTTCTTCGATAGGAGATGTCTTTCAGGGCCAATTCTATCTATGACTGCCTCTATAGCGGAATTTATGCACTCCGTGATGAGAATCAAAAGATATGAGCCTAATAAATATAACAGTATTAAAGCAGACTTATTCCCGATGGACGATTCGATGCCAGCTAAAACGCCTCCCAACAATAATTCCTGACGAAAGGCCCGCTCCTTGACGAGCGCCCCCACGCCATCAATCGAATATAGCAATGCGGATTTTATGGCGAGAATGCTCTTCATAAACCGAATAACATTGAGTTACCATCGTCTGGGGTATTATACCAGAATTCATAAGGATCTCCTCATTTTTTAATATATCCAATCATACTGGCCCTCAACTGGGTTGAGTATATTTAAATGTTGTTGAGAGTCTGTTTATAGCTCAATGTTCCGCAGATCCCTCAGCTTATACCTATTGACCTCTCGACAATTCTTTTCTAGAAGTGAGTTGTGTTTTGTTAAGGGGGACGATCATGTGTCTGTCATATGGTTTGAGTATATCAGGAACATCACAATATGATGTTTATTAACTTATTATTAACCGGGGTGTGCGAGAATCCCCGTCTAATGCAATTTAATAAACACCTAAGTGCTTATCAAATTCAATATCGAAAAAAATTGGCCGAAGGCGGCTTTCTGAGCCAATTTTTGCGTGAGATTCAGCTTATCTGAATCAGTATTGGTGGCGGATGCCCTTGAGTAATCGTCCGTTAACGTGTTATTAACCGGGGTGTGCGAGAATCCCCGTCTAATGCAATTCAATAAACACCATCGAGTACCCGTCCGTTAACGTATTTTTAAACAAAACGTGCTAGAATCCCCGGGTGGGTGGGGGTTAGGGATGGTGTATACTTAAAATAGCATAAAAAGCTTAATAATTCGTTAATTTCGAGGAAATAATTTTTTAGTTTTTTATATGTCACATGTTGTGATTTTATACTCGCGTCAGTTCTCAACGAGACATGTTATATCACTAGGAAGGCGTGAGTTTCAGTATCCATTGGGGAAAGGGGCTGTCTTTTTGCTAACTGTATTGAGTATATTAAACATCTTCGATCCATTCAGAGTCAGAGTTTCTGGAAGGAAGCACAGAAACAGAATGGTCTTAAGGAAAGCTGGGCGATCGTCTTATTGGGGCAGCAGCAGGTTGCAACCGTCTAGCCAGTGGTTGTTGCTCATTCGCTTGTCCCACGGGGTTATCAGGCAATTCCGTAGTATCTGGGTTATTTCCGTATTTGTTATCGAACAACCTTTGTGCCTCCAAAATTGCCGGCCTCCATCTGGGATCATTCTCCATTCTTTCCCACTCGGCTTTAATGATTTGGTAAATACTTTGCGCCGGAGTACCTAGCCGTTCTGGATTTAGATCCGCTATAGCCTCGAGTACGTTGTAATAAAACGCTTCTATGAAACCGTACTGGCTAGGCTCTATCCCTCTCTTAAGATGAGGCAACAGCAATATTCCTTTGGTACTGCAGTGCCATAAAACTGGGTTGAGTACGTATGCTGGAGTGTAAGCAATTGGGTCCCCTACGGGGGGGGGGGACACACTCAGCCACTGTTGTCCGATCTGTTGTAAGTCCTGTGCTGTTTCTGGGCCTATTCTTTCTTGCCCTAAGACATGATATGCGCCGATTACCGCTCTTAACTGAAATTGTTGATCTGGGTCCCTCGTCTGTGCCATTAGAGCAATCAGCCTATTTATAATAGGACTCCCAGGGGCTCTTCTCAGGATTGATATGAAATCCCCTTCCATGTTAACTATTAATCCCAATGCCTTGTCATCCAGGGCTTTCATTATCAGTATATGCAATATTTCTTTGATTAATTTGGCCAATAAGTATTCATCTCCATATAATGGAAATCTGGTAAGCATTATATTAAGTAGCGGAAACGTGTCCGGGTTGTCTGTAATCGCATTGTGGATGATTTGCTGTATCATCCGCCCGTATTGGAATTGCTGAGCTCTGTTTGCGTTGGGCGGAAGTAACGGCGTACCTTGGAGCAGCTGTTCTAGCGTGATGATTTCCCTATAGATTCTTTGTACAGCCCGTCCTGTTTTCTCAAGCTTCCCTTCTAACTCGAGACTTAATTTTTGTGTTAATCCCTGATGTGCCAGGGCTTTCAGTTCCGAGGAGTCCATTCTTTGCGCCTGGCCTTGCATCAACGACACAAGCACCATCATTATCCCAACGTAGACTTGAACTTTACATTTCCTCATAATTTTCATTTTGTTTGTCATAGAACTAATATTCACTTTCCAACTTTTCACATTCCAACTTTAAGTATACCAAATAGAGTTATTATTTTGTACATTATTTTGGCATCTGCCACCAATACTGATTCAGATGAATTAGATCTCACGTAAAAATTGGCTCTGAAACCGTCTTCGGTCAATTTTTTTGCGACATTGAATTTGATAAGCATTTAGGTGTTTATTAAATTGCATTAGACGGGGATTCTCGCACAACTCTGTTGATAATATGTTAATACGCATCATATTGTGATGCGCCTGATATACTCACCCCATATGACAGCCTCATAATCGTTGCATTTAATTATACGAGATATCGTTGGGTTACAAAGTATTTAGCTACAATTATTACATGATTCGCAAAATCTAGAGACGATTCTGAGTACACTGACAGAGTTTTAATGATATTTTTTGAGAGTTTCGTAGAATGTGACGGCGGCGGCCGTCGAGACATTGAGAGTCGGGAATGCTGGATTCGTCGGTAACTTCGCAATAAAATCAGAATTGGCGAGCTGGTTTCTCCTGATTCCTTGTCCCTCATCTCCCAATATCATGCATATCTTACCAGAAACATCAACGTCGCATATCGTCTGCTGGCCAGATTCCGATAATGCCACCACCCAGAACCCGTATGCCTTTAACTGCTCTATTGCTCGCGACAAATTCTTGACCCTAAATATTTTGACGTATTCGAGGCCTCCGGAGGCCACTTTAGCAACCGTTCCATTCACATGACCCGCGGTTTTATCGGGAAGAATGACGCCGTGCACTCTGAAGGCCGCGGCCGCCCGAATAATTGAGCCCAAGTTATGGGGATCGGTCACACCATCCAACATCGCTACCACGCAGTCCTCGGAGCACGTTTTTAATTCCGTGATATCTGCATACTCAAAATCACTGGTTTTTATGGCGATTCCCTGATGAACACTTCCCTTCTGCAGGATCTGATCGAATTCTCTCGGGCCCAGTTTTTGGATCATAGCATCCGGAATTTCTCGAAGCCACTCCGGGATTTGTTGCTTGGTCTCCAACACGTAAACCTTCTTCACTTTTTTCGGAGACCTTCGAATGACAGATTCGCACGCGTGTAGGCCGTATATTATCATTTTATATCCATACAATTAGATGATATCAGTCATAATGGTTGTTAAATGGGCCGAGTATAACTTTTCATTTTGTTTTCTTGGGCTGCTGCGTGGGACGTTCATTTTGGAGTAATGATCTGGCATACCCGGCCCATGATTCCCTAGAGAAATTACGTTGTAATAACGCGTTGACTCTTTCGGCTTCCTGAATGAGGCCCATCGCGACGTAGCACTCAATGAGCCTATGCATCGCCTCTGGGACGTGTTTTGTATCACGATACTCCTCGAGAACAACGTTTAATCTCATGATGGCCGCCGCGTAGTTCTTACGTTTCTGATAGAATCGCGCGGCGTAGACCTCACGACCCGCCATTTGCTGTCTCAAGTTTTTCACCATCTCTTCTGAGGCCTTGACGTACTCAGACTGCGGGAATCTC
The DNA here is from genome assembly GCA_031258145.1 of Holosporales bacterium. Classification (GTDB taxonomy): domain Bacteria; phylum Pseudomonadota; class Alphaproteobacteria; order RUG11792; family RUG11792; genus JAIRNI01. The sequence continues at coordinate 5,905 of JAIRNI010000025.1, read as the reverse complement.
GAATGCAACTCGGAGAAATAGGATAATGCCTTGACGGTAAACTCCTGATCACGCTCTATGATCGGCATCTGCTCAAAATTGACGAGCCCAAGCATGAACAGGGCATACGGCACTTTCTTGTGAATCGGATGCGTTTTAATAAAAATCTCATAGGCAGTAACGGCCTCATCATAGTTCTTCATCTTATAGTTGCAGTCCCCGGCATATATCTGCGCGGTGGCCGTTAATTTGGAGTATGGATATAACCTCTCAAGTTCCTCGAAGATTTGAACGGCATCCTCATGATTACCATCCTTCATCTTCTGCTCTCCCTGCTCCAAAATCTTCTCGGCCGTGAGCTTTTCTAGATGCTTCAAATCTAAGTCCCTAGAGCATCCAGCCAACAGCAGGATCGCCACGGAAATCACCAATCTTTCCATCGACATTTATATCTATATCAAAACAGAGAGCCAACACCCATAGCAGGCAGTTTACCACAATTTCAGGATATGTACAGATTCCGTCGTAAGTTTTTTAGAGCTTGTTGTCTAAATCCCCATATGGTCCAGATTTTCCCCGGCAAGTTTTGAGGCACTGTGCAAAAACAGGCTCAATGTCAAAGACTGCAAACGTTCAAAAAGATCGATCCGCAGAAATTAGATGCCATTAAAATTTGTTTGACACAAACTAGCAATGAGGTAGGAGATATGGTTGATTTCCGAAGTATTGAGCTATACTAGACGTACTGCTCAAAACGAGCAGTGGATCGACGAACCCTCAGACTTTCGAGGGCTGGGTATAATCCCCGATTACCCATGATTCCTCACGATCCGTCTGTATGCAATGAGGCCTGGGATATTGGATAGCAGGCACATGATGAAGACCATTTGCCATGAGCTGATATCCACCATTATTCCCCCCATCTTTGTGGCGAATATCCTGTATAACGAACCGATCGATATAATGAGCACGAATATATTCACATCACCATAGGCCTCCTCGGCGGCGTATGTCCTGAATACGACGTTAGAAAATCCAAATATTATGGTGGAGACATTGATTATGATGGCGAGGGCCACTAGTTCAACTTTAGTACACGCTACGATGGCGAATAATATCGCCGGTATGCATTGCATAATGAACGTATATTTCATACACCTTATCGTGCTAAACTTTTGGATACATGCTCCGGCGATTAATCCCGCCGTAATCATGACGAACAATCCGAGCACGTGAGTTATATTGGCGAACGTAGTTTTGGACATGCCTATCGACTGCAAAAATATTGGTTTCATTGTGCTGATGCAACTATCCGTAAATTTAAAGGACAACATCGTTATTAAAAAAAAAACCACTTTTTTCTTACTAAAAAAATTACGCAATGATTGAACATAGGCCTTTATTGAAGATACGGTCTGTTTTGGAGTTTCAGTGTCGTGACTAATCCTGGGCAGCATTATGACCGATACCCAACTCGCCATCGTGATTATCGCGGCCACTAAAAACGACATTTCCCACCCTTTGGCTTCGGCGACATATAGCATCACGGCCCCCGATATGAAGATTCCAATTCTGAACCCAGAATTAATGACGGACGTCACGGGGCCGAGTTCGTTTTTCTTGAATAACAATAGTTTGACGTAGCTGAAGACTATGTCATAACACGCGATGACGATCGATACGATGAGGATAATAATATTCAGAGTGATTAATGATCCGGAATTTGAGAATCTCCCAATCGATGCGAAACATACGATGATGATCGTATGTAATAGCAACGCCAATACCTTCACGATGTCGAACTTGGCGTCGGCATATTTAACGATGATATTATTGAGGAAGGGGGATAGTACGAATTTCCAGCTGTATGGCAGCGTCGCCACCAGAATCGTTGCGATTTCGGATGGCGTCACCCCACGCTCAGCCAACATAAATGGCATCGTCGAGCAGAGGCCAATGAAAACCAAACCACTCAGAAGACCACTGAAAAATAGGAATGATAAAATCCGTAATTTCCCCTGCGCAAACTCAAGCAATATTTAAATTCCTCTTTTGAACCATATGATTAATCTTTGCCAAAATGACCTTCTACGCAAAGACTGACGCATCATTATATTGCCCTGGAACTCTCCGAGGCAATATAGAACCAATCCAGCTGACGTCGCGAACGATGCCGTCTGCACGAAGTCATGGGAGCCAACGGCGCCAACGGGTTTCCCAAGCCTAACAGATAGCTTATTGAAATAGCCCCTCGCCGTTATCAAATCGTTGAGGCCAGATATTCGGCTTCCCCCTCCCGTTAGGACTATTCTTTGGTACAGTATTTTATCGGCATCACATTCCCGTATATGTTGCGTGATTAATTCCAACATCTCCTCGAGACGGGCCACGATTATTGAATTCAACATGCCTTTTGAGATGTTCTGGATATGTTCCTCTCCGTATTCATCTATTCTCGAGACCAATATCTGTTCTTCCTCATAATTTGGCCCAGCCGGAGAGACGCCGTATAATATCTTCAGCCTCTCGGCGTTGGATTTGGTGGTCCTCAATACCATCGCGATATCACTCGTTATATTCTGTCCGCCGATTGGAAGCGTCCCGAGATGCAATAGGGTGCCGTCATTGATGCAACATATTGAGGTCGTCGAGCCACCGATATCAATCAATGTAACGCTCGAAGAAATCTCATCGTCTAAAAGGACGGAGAGCGCCGAAGCGTATGTCGAGCAAACAAATCCCTCGACATCTATATTATTTCTGTTTAAACAGTTTTTTATGTTCTTCAAGAAAGAAGATTTGGCCAACATGACGTGGAATACTCCGGAGAGTACATTCCCGACCATGCCGACAGGGTCATGAATACCATCATTTTCATCGATGGAATAAGAGACGGGGAAAATATGGATGACCTCCATCAGTACATCGGTATACTTGGAGGTATCGAAATTCATCAAAGAATTGATGTGGACGTCATCGACCGGAAGCTGCCCAATTTCAATGGACGTCTCGATGGCCTGGGATTCGACGGCCCACGATGGGATAGCAACAAATACGGATTTTATCGATTTCTGAACCTCTTTTTCTGCGGCCAAGATGGCCCCCAAGACAGAATCTTCCAATTCTTCGAGATTGACTATTGAGCCCATCTTCAGGCCCTTCGTTCGTTGATACCCAACGCCCAGAACACGGATGCCATTTCCAGATACGCTGGAATTGTCAGACCCCTTGCGTTCTCCCTTGGCGACGGCAACACACACTGTATCCGTGCCGAGATCCAACACCGCCACTTCCTTTTTGAGGTCTATCATTTTTCTAAACACTTGAACGTTACAGAACAAAACAATGATGCAGGCCAACCGTTACCGACCATCGTACTATATATCGCGCTAATTGGCTAGAACTCTTACCACCCAACGTATTCCGGAAACTTCAGGATCTGTTTTATTGGTTCATCTAGCCAAAGTATCTGATGACTCTCGGGCAATATATTCAGCCCAGTTGACAGCAATTCTGACTGATATATTAAACCAAAGTTAAAGATTGACCGAAGACGGCTTCTGAGCCAATTTCTTTCGATATCAAATTTCAAAACACTTAGGTGGTTATTGAATTGCATGAGTATATATCGAATGTTAACGTATTATTAACTGGGGTGTGCGAGAATCCCCGGGTGGGTGGGGGTTAGGGATGGTGTATACCTAAAATAGCATAAAAAGTTTAATAATACGTTAATTTTCAAGAAATATTTTTTTGTTTTCGTGCGTCATTTGCTTAATGTTATACCCAGCCCATTTGGTTGCCATTTAATTGGATGTATTAAGCCAAGCAAAAATTGTCTCAGAAGCCGCCTTCGGCTAATTTTTTTCGATATTAAATTGAGTGACAACGTACGTGGTTATCAACTTGCGTGAGTATAATTAACCAAATTTTAATGAATTAATAATAAACTGAACAAAAGGCGCGGACTATGCAAGAGAAAGAGATAGCGGGATGAATAAAATATTGAAGATGTTGGTAATGAGCAGCGTGGCACTAATTGCAAACAACGGCTGGTGTAGCGAAAACGTAGCTGAAAAACCGGAAGTTACGGGTCAGTCTGAAGCAGAATCTCACGGTGGCAAGCCTGTGGAAGAAAGAGTCGATCGAGTTACACTCGTTCCCCACAGAAGGAAAGGTAAGGATGACACAGATTCTTACAAACTCGTTGCGGCCACTACAGCCAAAGCGCTCAATAACCTTACGGGGATTTTCGCAGAGGGCATCGGATATATGGTTAAATACACGAAGAATGTTGAAGAGCAATTTAAAAGATTTGGCTTCCTAGAAATCGGCGGAAAGAAAATATTAGTACCCATAGGATCGGTGAGTGGTCAGTGCTCCGGGAGCGATTATAGAGCCCTTGACCCATCGTTCTTGGGGGACGTCGCCGCATTCTACAAATCTGTTAGCAATTAACCTGCTGAAAGCAAATAGGTTTTTCGTCTTTCATGTATTTACCAATACCTCGCTTAGGCACTATAACCAAAATACATACACTGCCCCACAAGTATTGTGAAGAAATGCTTTAACCGCGCACAAGTCTAACGGAGGAGGGAATTGAAACAGTTTTCACAAATCCTCGATCACGAAAGGAATAGAGTACAGGAGCATTATACTAGTGCAATTTGATAACCACGTACATGGGTTCCCAATTGCGTGAGTATAGCAAAGGAATGAACGCTTCCCAGGACATAGAGCGAGGGGGCCTTTAATAGACCATTTGGTATGGGATTTTCACTGGGGTTGGTAATGTTTTATTCATGGCTATGTCAGGTAATAACGTTCTGAGGTACCATTTGCTTCCTACATCCTTGCCTTTTCTCGGAAACATCCGAGCCAGATTATGTCCTGAAACAAATTTTTCCATGGTTGGTGGGACTGTGGACCATGGTTGGACGTTTTCCAGCGCTTGTCGGCATCCGATCGGTACGTTCAGCACTTCATTGGTGGGTTCTCTTACCGGGTTGGGATCGATGAAGATGAATCTAGATGTAGCGGTTAGGCTTGCATTAATTTTGTCAACTAAATCAAATTTACTGCTTTGATCCGATGGGATTAGGGCGAGTAGTACTTCAAGAGGAAGGTCTGGGAGTTCGAAAAAAGTTTAGCCAACATAGGTGTCCTTTTGGGAGGTGATTCACCAAGGAATTCGTTTGTACTGAACCCAAACAGGGTTACACCTGGTGGAGGAATTTGATGTTCCTCGTCCAATTGGGTCGGGGTTATCCCATCAATTGGGAATTCCGATAAGATTCTAATGTGGTCCCGAATTTCTGGGGCCTCGGTTAATTCCTTCAGAAAGTTCACTAGGGAGCTGTGATACTCGATGGGGCCCCGCTTTTGCACCAACGGTTTGGGCACTGCTACGATCCGTACCACTGGGAAAGTGCGGATGAGCCAGGAGATTCTTGCTCTAATTATTGACTTTTTCAAGGGAACATACCAATCTCCAGCAAATATAAACAGATGATAGTTATTGCTGAGGGACTTCGCCTCCTCTCCGAGCGATGGGTAATGTGAGATGCAAAGAAGGATAGATATAGCTAAATGTTTTGGGGATCCCTCAGGGTATACCTATTGACCTCTCGACAATGCTTTGCTAGAAGTGCACTGTGTTTTGTTAAGGGGGAAGGTCATGTGTCTATCATATGGGTTGAGTATATCAGGCGCATCACAATATGATATTTATTAACGTATTATTATCCGGGGTGTGCGAGAATCCCCGTCTAATGCAATTCAATAAACACCTAAGTGTTTATCAAATTCAATAGACCTCTTTCGAAACGGTTATAAAGCATTTTCCCTGTTGCAAATGGCAGCGATGAGATTGAATCTTAATCCGAAACGTTTTCGTCTATTTCTGTATTTATCGGCAACAATTTTG
>JAIRNI010000018.1 GCA_031258145.1 Holosporales bacterium | reverse complement strand
AGCCCGGGAACGCAGGGGAAAATATTTCTTGAAAATTAACGTATTATTAAGCTTTTTATGCTATTTTAAGTATACACCATCCCTAACCCCCACCCACCCGGGGATTCTCGCACACCCCGATTAATAATACGTTAACGGACGATTATTATTCGTGATACTTCGGATACTTGGGCACAGTGAACCAATATACTCAAACCATTCGACAGCCATTATGGCTGATATATTAAACAAAGCAAAAATTGGCTCAGAAGCCGCCTTCGGCCAATTTTTCTTCGATATTGAATTTAATAAACACTTAAGTGTTTATTGAATTGCGCGAATATTGCACACCGAGCCAGCATGCACAGGAAGAAGGATTCCCGCCGGATTCCCTTCCTCCACGAGTGGTTAGCTTAATCTTCATCCTTGTGTGCTTGCTCGATCATTCACCCAAACATCCCTTTAATTGCCCGGACGATTTGCGCGAATTCTTCCCTAGTAGTATTCTGGGGTAATCTCGGCATGTCATCTACGGCCCATGTGATGGAGAAAATGTTGAACTTTGCTGCGGACGAGGTCGATTGGATTTCTGCTATCCTTACCCGCAGTTGTTCTAATGCCGCCTTGATTTCTTTCGGTGCCACATGTCCCGAGTCAATTCCGGCTATTAGGTCACGCAATGTCCGACATTGTACCTCTGCTGTTTCGGAAATGTAGCCGGTCCCTGACCCGAGCTGGCATATGTTTTTGAGCAAGTCTACTTGGTCCACCATTACTGCGAATTTCCCTGGCTGTGGTAACTCCACTCCCGGTGGTAACGCCGCTCCCAGTGGTAACACCACTTCTGAAGCATCTGAAGCGTCTGACGATTTTGCTCCACCGATCATCATCACGGACATGAGTAGCGTAGCCATTAACTTTTTATTGCTGGTCATTCTTTAATTCTCCTTCAATTTATGGTTAAAGTTCTTGCCAATCTTTCTACTGGCCATCCGTATTGTGTCTTAATTCAAATAACAATACAAGACACTTTACTCTTCAAAATGCATTCCAGTTAGCATTTTACACTCTTTTCAGTTGACAGAGGACTTTGTAGTGTAATATCCTAAAAGGAAGATAGATTATACAAACCTTAGAGAATATTTAGAAGCTAATCCAGATAAGTATTTGAGAGAGATAGCAGAAGTATTTAAAGTAAGTCTTCGTGGAATAGATTATGCTCTTAAGAAGATGAAAATATCTTTAAAAAAAGACCAAATTATACAAATAGCGTAAAGAGGAAGAACGTAAGAAGTATACAGAAGAGATATCTAAATACAATAAGAAAGATATAATATACATAGATGAAAGTGGAATAAATGAATATACTGACCTTCATACTCTCCAGATCTTAATCCTATAGAGAGATTCTGGAGTTGGTTGAAGAGGAGGATAAGAAGTATCATGAGTGGTTTTAATGCATTAGAAGAAGTATTAGATTGTATGGTTATTAACTGCAAATGAGTATAATGAAGGCTTTCCTACTACTCCTATGATAGAGCCCCAGGAGATCACGCACAATTCTTCTGGAAAAGTTATAGGCTGAATCGATAGATCTCTAGAATTATAGTTTTAATTCATGCCTTTCACGGATGCTGCTCTAATGAAGGCGCTAAATAGCGGGTGCGGTGAGAATGGTTTCGATTTGAATTCAGGATGTGCCTGGGTTCCTATGAAAAATACGTGATCTCTGCGTTCCATAATTTCCGCGAGTTTCCCGTCCTTCGAGAGGCCTGAAAAGACGATGCCGGCCGCTTTGAAGAGCTCTTCGTACCGCTCTAATGATACCTCATAACGATGCCGATGCCGTTCCTTTATTTGTGTCGATCCGTATATTCTATGCGCCAGTGAATCCTCCGTTATTATGCACTCGTAGCTCCCGAGACGCATGGTTCCGCCCTTGTTCTCGGATTTCTTCCTCACGATCGTGCTCCCCTGTTCTTCTGCCCACCGCTCCATGAAATCGATCACCATTTCGCCATCGTCTGAAAATTCTCGACTTGTCGCATTACTCACCCCCGCCACATTCCGGCATGCCTCGATGACGGCGAGCTGCATCCCGAGGCAGATCCCAAAGAATGGGATCCCGTTTTCACGAGCGTGTTTAATTGTGTGTATTTTCCCTTCCGTGCCGCGTGCACTGAATCCACCAGGCACGATGATTCCCGTGACGTCCATCAACTGTCGCTCTATTTCTGGGAAACTATCTTCGGCATTGATCCACCGGATGTTGACTCTGACGTTATTCGCAAAACCACCATGCATCATTGCCTGAGTCAACGAAATATAAGCATCCTTCATCTTCGTGTATTTCCCTATGACGGCGATAGTCACCGCCTCTGTTAACGATGAAATCAAATGCTCTAAGAGGCCCCATTGCCCCTGTAATACCTCATTAAACCCTGCTTCATCATCGAGATTCATCTTGAAATGTTGACAGATACGGTGATCGAGGCCTTCCTTATGATATTGATTCGGAATAAGATAGATATTATCGGAATCAAGTGCCGTGATGACGTTTTCCTTCTTGACACTGCAGAACATCGCCAGCTTTTCTTTGATCTCGTTATTGATGGGAATCTCCGAACGACAAAGTAGAATGTCGGGCTGTATCCCGATGCTTTGGAGTTGCTTGACGGAGTGTTGAGTCGGTTTAGTCTTCAGTTCGCCGGCCATCTTGATGAAGGGTAGATAAGTCAAATGAACACATATGATCCGCTCCTTACCGAGATCTAGTAGCAGTTGCCGAAGCGATTCTAGGTATGGGAAGCTTTCGATATCGCCCACTGTACCACCTATCTCACAGATGGTAAAATCTGCGGTATCGCTATCGTGGAGTATGAACTCCTTGATCTCGTTGGTGATGTGGGGAATCACCTGAATATCCGATCCAAGATACGCGCCCTTTCTTTCTTGCCTTATCACCTTTTCGTAGATTCTGCCGGTGGTGATGGAATCCGCAGCCGTACATACGATGTCAGTAAACCGCTCGTAATGACCAAAGTCTAAATCGGCCTCGCAGCCATCATCCATCACGAAGACTTCCCCGTGCTTGTATGGGCTCATCGTCCCGGGATCAACATTAATGTATGGATCTAGTTTTTTCATTTTGATGGAGCATCCCCTGGATCTGAGCAAGGCACCGATACAGGAAGCCGCGATTCCCTTACCGAGCGAAGACATGACTCCACCCGTCACAAATATAAATCTCGCCATCTCGTTAAGAAGAAATTGATGGTGGTATGCCGTGATTGTAACAGATCCTCATCTCAAAGTGGCATAGAATTCAAGGCCGGCTCATAGAAAATATCTCCGGCTGAATTTATTTGTTCTCACGAAATATAAAGCATGAAAATGCAAAAAAATATTTCTTGAAAATTAACGAATTATTAAGCTTTTTATGCTATTTTAAGTATGCACCATCCCTAACCCCCACCCACCCGGGGATTCTCGCACAGCTCGATTAATAATACGTTAACGGACGGTTACTCAAGGGCATCTGCCACCAATACTGATTCAGATGAATTAGATCTCATGTAAAAATTGGCTCAGAAGCCGTCTTCGGCCAATTTTTACTTTGGTTTAATATATCAGTCAGAATTGCTGTTAACTGGATTATTACTTTACAACAAAATACATGACAACTTATCGTGATAAACGAAGCGTTCCTTCAGCAGGATGTCCGCGCCAGCGTACCCACTGAGAAGATCATGTATTCCGGCTTTAGATCCAAACTCTTCCGGAATTATGTTACTAACGTTCGGAATGTTTAGCCCCATAGTTTGCCTGTAAAATAAAGCCGCAAGTTCACTGCAGAAAAGCCTGCTAATATTTTCACTTCTATTTAGATTCATGGGAGATTTTATAAATTCGCCTATAGAAGAAAGCCCTTCGTAAGACTTTGTTATATTTTCTCTAACGAACTGAATTGCGGCAGCATGCTGCACTGGATTATGAAGCTGTCTCACGTAGATGTTACCTTCGTATTGCGCAATAATCATATCGAGAGGCACGATGCGAACATACGCGCCAGCAACTTGACTTCTCTCCACGTCTTCATTCACTATGTCAGACTCAAAGCAGAATGGGATGAGTTCTGTGTCACCGATTGACTCGCATTGTCCTAAACATGCTCTCATTGATTCTATGGCGTTTATTTGAGGACCACAATCCTGCGAGAAATCTAAACTTTGATACACTTCGGTCAATATTCCGCGGATGTTGAATAGAGTCGAGATGATGACAATCCCTGAATGAGAGATCCCATCAGGGTTTGCAACACTGTTAAACATGGATCCAAAGCGTATTAATTTTCCAACAATCGATGGGGAAGCAAAATTTAGCATGTCTCCATCATGGAGTTTTACTGCATATGGGCTACAGCCTGGTCTGTTTAGATCCTGGACAGTGACCTGATGATCCACAAAATAACCGGCACTTGCTTGATGGTATAGCGATGTCGTTATAGTGATGATAGCGATTGCCTTGGCGAAATAACTCATATATTGTTACCTTCAATTAGGATATCTCTTATGTGTATTATGGGGTATTGATAGTTAATAAATTGTAAATATGAAATTAGTATATATAAAAATATTCTCGTATACTATTTGAACAAATTAATTTTTTTAATGGCCAAATTCTTGGTGAATAATTTTGCGGATTTTAAGTGAAATCTAATGTCCGCTGATTCTGGGGCCTGATGCAGGCTCTGTCTTAACCCGGCCACGAATGCCATACGCAAATCGGTATCGATATTAATCTTGTTGATACCGTGTGATATCGCATCCCTTATATCGGAATCACTTATGCCGGAAGCATCCTTGAAGACGGCCCCATACTGATTGCAAATTTCAGTGATATCCGGATATACGGAGGAAGCGCCGTGTAATACTAATGGGAAATCTCCAACCTTCTGTTTGATCTCTTTGAGCCTGCCGATATCGAGATGGGCCGTCTTCCCCTTGTTGAGGCCATGGCTCGTTCCAATAGCGATGGCCAAGCTACTGATCCCAGTGGCCTCCACGAACTCGGCGGCCTGCACTGGATCGGTGTATAAAGAATGCGCTGCCCTAACGTCATCTTCCACACCGGCCAGGATACCGAGCTCTCCCTCCACGGCGACCCCGAATTTTTCGGCATATGCGACGACTTCTTTCGTCTGACGGACATTCTCGGCGAAACTCAACTCACTTTTATCAATCATGACGGATGAAAACCCGCTGTCAATGCAAAGCTTGCAGATTTCGGAGGTTTTCCCATGGTCTAGATGGAGGGCAATCGGAATATCAACAGTATGAACGGCCGCCTCCACCATTGCAATAACATAATCAATGCCCATGTATTTGATGGCGGATTCAGATACCTGAAGAATGACGGGAGTCGCAGTTTCAAGGGCGGCCTCCACGATGGCCTGAAGAGTCTCCATATTCGAAAAATTGAAGGCCCCAACGGCGATTTTATCATCGACGGCCCATTTCAATATTTTCTGTCCAGTTGTCAAATTCTCGATCAAAGCCATGTATCCAAACGCGAAGAGACACAGCCATCATATGACGAGTCTGTATGATCGTTCAATTGCATTGTGTATCACACTCACGCAATCAGAAGCTGCCTAATGATTCTAGAATTTAGCCCTGCCTATACACCAAGATTCTTATGCGGTGCGGATTTGCATCGATTTTCTCCCGTATTCGATGGCATAACTTACACTTAGAAACCAGAATAATGCCGATGACAGCATCCAATTGAGTAACGTAGCCGAGAATCCCAATATTTCCAAATTAACGGCATCACATTTCGTGACATGCCCTTCAAGGAAGTTTGAGGGCACCGGCTTGTTCAGTTCTTCCTGATCTGGCAGGACAAGTGAGCAGAATTTAGGGGCCGCCCACCAATGATTTTCTACTCCCAGATGATACGTCCCCGCCAAGAAAGAACAAAAAACAAACGTAATTAATACATTCCTTAAAAACAAGGCATGAACATATCTAATGGCCAATATCGAGATGGCCACGATGGCGACATAAATATATCTAGAAAGCAGACACAGCTCACACGGTTGTTTATTGAGGACATACTGACAGGCAATCGATGTCCCAGCCGCCAACATGGAAGATAATAACAATATTCTGTGCGCACGGCATATTCTAAAAAACTTCATCATATCGCGAAGAGTAACCAAACCAATACCATCATATTATATTTACTTCTAATCTCATGGAAGATAAAGATTTTTTTAAAATTTGCCTAAATCGCAGGCAATTTGAGGTTTCTGTAAGGTCACTCAGCGTGCATAACAATCCCTGCCGGCAATTGTTGACAGGCCTCGTAGCCCCCCGGGCCTACGCATGAGAAACTTTCTTGAAACATTCAATATTGACAATGGGGCAAAAAAAAAATAACATAAGGTCCAAAGCACGAAACAAAGCCTTAAAATAATTATGAAACTGGATAGCATTCTCTCGCCCATAATCACGACTACCGTAGTAATTTTATTCGGCAGTCCAACGGCAACCAGCGCAGAAGAAGTCCTGAATTACCAGATTTTGAATGAAATTGTAAGGGCGGAATACTTCCAGTTATCGGACCCAGGCCACTTAAACCCCAATTTCCCCTGGCCTCCAAAGGCTCCAGTTAACGCATCTCAGGACTGTTGTCAACACCCATATGACAAGAGGCAAGCCGATATACCCACAGGAAGCGCCCAAACAGATCGGATCGCTGATGGTGCCATGAATAGGGAAGCGTCCGACGTCAACATACTGGAACGAATTCCCCAGGGTGGCACGCCATGTAGTCCGGGATTTATGAAGGAATTTGATTGAAACTTCGCCTCCCACATGCTCAGTACCTATAGCTAAATGCTTTGTAACCCAACTATATCTCGTATAGTTAAATGCAACGATTATGAGGCTGTCATATGGTTTGGCGAAATATAAAGCCTGGGAATACAGAAAAATATTTCTTGAAAATTAACGAATTATTAA
>JAIRNI010000007.1 GCA_031258145.1 Holosporales bacterium | reverse complement strand
AGCCCGGGAACGCAGGGGAAAATATTTCTTGAAAATTAACGTATTATTAAGCTTTTTATGCTATTTTAAGTATACACCATCCCTAACCCCCACCCACCCGGGGATTCTCGCACACCCCGGTCAATAATACGTTAATACGCATCATATTGTGATGCGCCTGATATACTCACCCCATATGACAGCCACATAATCGTTGCGTTTAACTATAAAACACAACTCACTTCTAGCAAAGCATTGTCGAGAGGTCAATGGATAGACACTGATGGATTTTTAAAACGTTTGGCTATAACAGATGCCATCAAAATTTGTTTGACAAGCTCTAGCAATGATGTACGTAACATGTTTGACTATACAAAAGCATTTAGCTATAAGTGGTTACTGAATTGTGGGAGTATATTCCCCGAGATCCATCAGATCCTCAGAATCAATAATGCGAGAGATGGTGAGACGACGGTAAAAACAATTTTCATAATTCTTATCTGGTATGTTATGGTGATTTTCTGTTGTTAAAATCGTGGGTCTGGTATTTTTTCGTGAAGAGATTGCTGTTGCCGTTCGTCCTATGGTCCGAGTTTGCTTCCGCTGGAGCAAGTCTTTCCTCTCTGACCCCAGTTACTTTCGATAAAAAGTACGTCAATCAAGACGTGAACAAAAAGGAGGAGGGGCAGAGGCGACTCTTTGATGCCACCCGGAAGGGAGTCGTTACAATCAGCGTCACGGGGCACGTCATCATCAATAAGCTTATAAATGATAAACTGTGGTTCGGAACCGGCTTCATAGTGGATCTCGAGCACGGGCTTATCGTGACAAACGCCCATGTTGCTGGGGAGATTGCCGTCTGTACCTACGAGGTAAAATTTGGGAATGGCAAAACTGCTGAGGCGAAATTAGCGTATATTGATCCCTGCTATGACTTTGCCATTCTGGCTGTTGATCCTAAAGACATCCCAGATTACTGTATCGCCCTCAAATGCTCCAAGGAACCAGTAACCGTCAATACCACGGTTTACAGCATGGGTAATTCCGCCAACAATGAATTTTCTATCTATACTGGTACGATATTCGATACAATATGCACACTGTGGATTAAGCCTCTGCCGGAGCAATCGTTCCAATTCTCTGGGCTCACAGTCCCTGGAGCTAGTGGGTCTCCGGTCCTCAATGAGGATGGAGAAGTCATTGGGCTCCTTTATGGAGGGAAATTTGTATCGGGAGCGGCATTACCAATATCTTATGTCACACCAGTTGTTTCTCGCTTAGTGAACGGCGAAAGGTTTAAGAGATACTTCTGCGGCTGTATCTTTGATTACGCTTCTCTTCAGGACGTCGTGGCATCAGGGGCGATGCCAGAGGACGTCGCCAGGGAATATGAAGATACCTTCCCCGAAGCGAACAACAAGATCCTTGTCGTCAGCAGGAAATTGACAGCCTATGGCTCGGGAAGCAATCCCGCACGGCCTGGAGACATCGTGTGGACTATTAATGGCCAACGCATCGGACCGGGACTCAAGGAAATCGATAGAATTATACATGAGTCTTCGGGGAAAGATATCGTTGTTGAGGTCTATAGAGATGGAAACAAAATTGAATATACTCTGCCGGTCTACGAGTTATCGGTCAATGCAAAATTCAAGTTATTCTCATTTGCAGGAACCACATTTTTTGAGCCAACAAATGAGTTAAAAATAAATACTGGTAAGTCGACGAATGGAGTGTATTTCACTGATAGTGAATTGGGCTCTCCGTTCTATGAAATTATGTCCAAAACAAACAACAAAAGTGCACAGGACCTAGTGCAGGTTACCTCCATAGATGGTCAAAAAATTTCATCGATTGACGATTTTGTATCGATCGTCTCGAAGTTGCTTAAAAAGAAGGTGTTTACGGTTTATTTTATTCGAGTCGGCGGCGATGCCCAGGAATCGAGTATGATCGTCAAGCATAATCCAGAATTTGCGAACGCAGTTTTGCACGAGTTTAATCAAGATGAAAGAAAGTGGCAAATCAAGGAGATTAAAAATGATGGTTGAATTAAATCTCCGAGAGTTTTCAGTTAGAGATATATAGCTCAATGTTTTGAAAATCTGTCGGCGTATACCCATTGACCTCTCGTCAATTTTCGTTTGTGTTAATATACTCAGGCATAATGGCTGCCAACTGGGTTAATTATCATGATTCAATTCCATTTCATTCTCAGCAATTAGTTTTCCTAACCACCCCTTTCAGGAAATCATGCTGGAATGGTCTAAATGTGGATTCACAAGAATACTCTTCGTCATTCCATCTGATCCCAGAAAAGGCAACGTTGGCACAAGATGGAGGAGGTTTAGGTACGATGACTTCGTACAACGCCTGGTCTCTTCCTTGTGTTTTCCCACTCAATGGTGTGATACTCGCTTTAGTCTTGAGTATATCTATGAAACGCTGAGTTGTCGTTTCCGATGCTGCATCGTTAGTCTTTAATAACATTATTTTCTTCTGCATTTGCGAGATATTATATTTCATTGGCAAATCCTCCCGTTAATCTAACGTTATGCTTCGGTATTTATCGATGATATCTCTGATATACCCAAAGCTCAAAATGTCTTCATCGGAACACACGTAAATATTGCGAGCAATCTGCAAGGCGACGTACTGCAAATCACGGGGAATCTCGGCATAATCTTCTACGACCCCGGCCGTATACTTTATTTCGACCGGATATTTCAACGTATCCGATACGACGAAGGTTTTATTGAATTCAACGACTGCCCCGAATTTTATCTTTTCGTGATCTCCGCGCGGGAATTTACTTTCGACAGATATAATTTTATCGACGTATCGTACTGGAAGTTCAATCGTTCGAGGGCTGGATACATTGTCTTTATACGCGATATAACGGTATGTTTTCTTTAGGATCGGTCTTTCGATAGTATCCTCCAGGATGGATGTCGCGATTTCGATGATGTGTTTGAGATAATCATCTTCATGATCGTGATCTATGCGGAGATGTGCTTTCAAGTCCGATAAATCGATCATCTGTATTTTTGATGGTTCAATAACGATGTTCATAGTAATTTCCTCCTTTTTTGCAAAAAGCGAAAAGATGGCCCGTTTTGCAGGCGCCATGAATTATAGATACATTTCTGAAGCGTGTAAGAAGCGTCGGGAACGACAGCCCCAAATAAGAGCGTAGCAGTGGCATCCAACGTCCACAACAGGTTTTTTATCCCACAATTTTGGTGGAACATCAAGGGCCAACGAATAGGGCTTTCCCCTATAAATTTAACTGCTTGACGAAGACCATCAGAATTGCATACATCGGAAAAAATTGGCCGAAGACGGCTTCTGATCCAATTTTTGCTTTGGGTTAAAGAAATCAAATCGTAATGTGGTATCATTTGAGGCGTTGCTCTTTTCGGTGATCGGTTAGTTTTGTTACATCATGAGAAAACGCAAAAAAAAGGAACTCTTTAAGAATCTGCATCTGGTAAATATGATACCTAATCTCGCGACTCTGGCTGCCCTCTTCATTGGCCTGACGCAGATTAGGTTCGCACTGGGAGAACAATGGGAATACGCGATTGTGGCCGTCATTGCATCGGCCTTTTTGGATGCCACAGATGGTCGTCTCGCTAGATTCTTGAATTCTTGCAGTCGATTTGGTGCTGAACTCGATTCTTTTTCCGATTTTGCGGTGTTTGGGTTCTGTCCGGCGATCGTCATGTACCTATACTGTCTGTCAAGGTTAGGGCGCCCCGGGTGGATCGTATCCGTCTTCTTTGCGATTTGTATGTGCCTGAGATTGGCCAGATTCAATACTCACGATATAGAAAATATTAAGGGGCCATTATCGGGGAAATTTTTCACGGGAGTCCCGGCGCCGGCTGGAGCTATCATAGCCCTCTATCCCGTGATACTCCACAATGCTTTCCACCTCGGCATATTTCGGAATGAGTATTTCTCGGCAATTTTTGTGGCGGTTTCGGGGCTTCTCTGTATCTCAAGAATTCCGACACTATCCATCAAAAAAATTCATATCAAACGTGAGCAATATACATTGTTTCTATTGTGTATAATAATAGCGGCGGGGATAGTCTTTGCCTATACATGGAAGACGCTGAGTATCATCATCTTCCTATACATTTGTTCCATATTTTTCACGGCCAGAAAAGCCAAGATGCTTTTAAGTAGATTAAATGATCAAACAATTACAGATAAATAATTTCAGAAACTATAAGGATGTTAGATTGGTTATTCCAGAGACGGATCATAATGTCATTGTCTTATATGGGAATAATGGCGAAGGGAAAACCAATATTCTCGAAGCGATTTCTTTGTTCTCAGAAATGGGAGGACTCAGAAGGGCTAGATACGACGAAATAATAAATAGATGCTCTAGTGATGATTCATGGAGCGTTGTTCTCCACACAGAAGATTGTGATTTTTTCACTGGATATACCAGGCAGAGCGGCAAGAGAGTATATAAAATTAACGGCGCTCCCGCCAGGAATACCGCCGAATTCCTAAAGAATCACTGTATCCTATGGTTAACATACGAGATGGATCGCTTATTCCTGAGATCTCCAGCGGATCGTCGAGATTTTATCGATATGTTTGGGGCGGTGTATTCACGGCAGCACGCCAATAATGTGCGCAATTATGAAAAACTAAGCAAACAGCGATTGAAAATCTTAAAGAATTACGTTACTTCTCCACGCAATAAAGATGTCGAAAAATGGTTGGATATACTCGAAGGACAGATCGCTGACTTCGGCATTAAAATCGCCAAGACCAGGATACAAACGGTGGAGAAACTAGAAGCTCATCAAATAAACGACGGATTCCCTGCATTTAAAAATGAAATGACAGGATTGCTCGAAACTAGTATACTCTCCGAAGGCGAGCCGCTCCAGATCGAGGCTTATCTCAAGGAGCTACGTGATAGGAGAGAGAGGGATGGGTTCGCTGGATCGACCACCATGGGCCCCAACAAAAGTGATTGGAAGGTGCTGTATGTTGAGAAGAATATAGATGCATCGATGTGTTCTGCCGGTGAGCAAAAGATGTTATTGAGTGGCGTGTTTTTATCATTTGTTTCTAGCCATCTGCGAAATGATGAACGGAGATTAATGATACTGCTGGATGATATAGTGACCCATTTGGATGCGGAGCATAGGACTCTCCTTTTTTCCCGTATCAGGGATTTTATGAGGAAACACGTTGATAGGGTAAGTGTTTGGTTATCGGGGACAAGTAAGGAATTGTTTTCAGAACTTAAAGAGGATGCAGTTTTTTTTAGAGTTCACGATGGTCTTCTCGAAGAGGTGAATTATGAATCAAAAATATACGGCTGATTCGATTAAGGTATTAAAGGGGCTGGATGCCGTCCGCAAAAGACCCGGCATGTATATTGGAGATACCGATGATGGAAGCGGCCTGCATCACCTCGTCTATGAGGTCGTCGACAATGCGATAGATGAATCACTGGCCGGTTACTGCGATTATATTACGATTACCATCGAGGAAGGAGGCTATGTCTCCGTCTTGGATAATGGGCGAGGTATCCCCGTGGATATCCACAAGGAGATGGGTGTTTCCGCTGCTGAGGTCATTATGACTCAACTCCATGCCGGGGGGAAATTCGATCAGAATACGTATAAGGTATCCGGTGGATTACACGGGGTCGGAGTATCCGTTGTCAATGCTCTTTCGGAGACTTTAGAACTCACGGTTTGGAAAGATTATAAGAAGTACTTTTTATTATTCAAGAGGGGAGTCCCAGAATCGCCGATTAGAGTAGTCTCCGAAAACGAGAAGATACAAACTGGGACCATGGTGAGGTTCCTCCCCGATCCAGAAATCTTCAAGATTACTAAGTTCGATAGATCGGCGATAGAAGGAAGAATCCGAGAATTGGCTTTCTTGAACTCTGGAGTCAGAATCAGGATTATAGATGAAAGAACCAGTTCCCTATATTCCAATGAGTTATATTACGAAGGCGGCCTTTCATCCTTCGTCAAGTATTTGGACAGTGCGAAGAACGTATTGCATCCAAAGATGGTCACGGCCGATGGCTTCGATGAAAAATCTGGCATCAGCGTGCAGATGGCGATGGAATGGACAGATAGCTACCACGAGAACATTCTGTGCTTCACCAACAATATCCCGCAGGGAGATGGAGGAACTCACCTCGCTGGCTTCAAGACGGCTTTAACTAGAGTCGTCACCAACTACCTCGCCAATAATCAGGTCAAATCTTTTGGTAAGAAAGACCTACGTGGCTCGATCACGGGTGACGATATTCGGGAGGGAGTGACTTGTGTATTATCCGTCAAAGTCCCGGATCCTAAGTTCTCATCCCAAACGAAGGAGAAACTGGTGTCATCTGAGGTGAGACCCGTCGTCGAGACGATCATTTCAGAGGCCGTGGGGTATTGGTTCGAAGAAAATCCAACGATGACTGCCAGTGTCTTCGAGAAGATATTTGAGGCGGTGGCGGCACGAGAAGCCGCCCGCAAGGCCAGAGAATTAACGCGGCGCAAGGGTGTCTTGGACGTCGCCTCCATCCCAGGGAAACTAGCGGATTGTTCCGAGAAGGATCCGGCGCTGAGTGAGGTCTTCATAGTCGAGGGAGAATCGGCGGGTGGTTCCGCCAAGATGGGCCGAGACCGCAAGACTCAGGCCATCCTCGCTCTTAGGGGGAAAATCCTGAACGTCGAGAAGGCCAGGTTCGATAAGATGTTATCGTCCGAGACTATAGGGACCTTGATAACGGCCATCGGCACGGGGATAGGACGTGAGGACTTTAACATCGAGAAGGCACGTTACCATAAGGTGATCATCATGACGGATGCCGATGTTGATGGTAGCCATATCCGGACCCTCCTCTTGACGTTCTTCTATCGGCATATGAAGCCGATCATCGATAAAGGGTATCTTTATATTGCTCAGCCCCCGCTGTACGGCGTCAAGCGCGGGAATTCCGTCGTTTATATTAAGGATGAATCAGAATTCGAGGAGTATCTCCTGAACGAATCCGTGAAGGATGCTGTACTGACCTTATCGAATGGAGAATCGATAAGTGGACAGGATCTGAAGCGCATTACCGAAATATGCATCAACGTAACTCGTTCCATCGAGTCATTGATCCCATACATCAATAATGCCGCGGTAATAGAAAAACTATTGTTGAGCGGATGTTTCATAGAAAATTCGGAGGATAATCTCCGGAAGCTCAAGGCGCTATTGCTCCAGATCAATAATGAGGAGTATAGCTACGGTGCTCACATCGTGAACAACGTTTTGGAAATCGAAATTAATTCATTTGGAATGCATCAGATCATCACGATCGATGCGACGTTATCGGACCTCCCGGAGGTACGTTCCGTCAATCGCCTACAAGAAAGATTATATGAAATGTTCAGGGAACCGGCGGAATTATCGTTCGGTAGGGGAAGAGGATCAATGCCGATAGAAGGGCCGATATCTCTGGCCACCAACGTTCTCGAGTACGGCAAGAAGGGCTTGACGGTAAATCGATATAAGGGTCTCGGTGAGATGAATGCCGAGCAGTTGTGGGAAACAACGATGGATCCAGTGTCGAGAACGTTACTGCAAGTAAAGATGAGCCAGGCAGAAGAGGCCGATAAGATATTCTCAATCCTGATGGGAGATAACGTCGAACCCCGGAGAGAATTTATAGAGCTCAACGCTGAGAAGGTTAAGAATCTGGATATTTGATTCGACAAACGCAGCCGTATTTATCGGATTGAGTATATGACCTCAATCGATCTGGAGATCAGGTCGGTCTTTTTTCGCTTTGACTAATCCTTCCTGAACGCTTCCCGCTAGCGCTTCTTCTACGGATTTCCCTTGCAACTCAGCTGGATCTTTCATCCATAGAACAGATACTATGTTTTCCAAGACGTCGGTCATGGCAGAGAACTTCCCACCAACCAATTCAGATTGTCTTACAACCTGGAGCGCTCTTTCCCATACGTAATTAATCATATTGAGTCTCCTGATTTTATTTGTTTTACCTTTGTGCATTAGGTCACTAGATGTGAGAACAACCTCCACCGGAGTTGCCCCCTTCAAGTGGTGTTGAGGATGGTGGTGCATTTTTCTGGATTTGCAATGGAGTGAAACATGTGAAACAATTTGTGGGGGCCCATTTGGGCTTACGCACTAAATTATTCTCCCACCACAACTTGTTTGACACAAACTAGCAATGATGTACGAGATATGGTTGATTCCCGCAGTATTTAGCTATATCTTACGCTCAATGTCGTCGGAGTTGTTGGTTGGAGGAGTCGTGGTATAATACTCTGGTTTCGTTTCTCTAAAAAGTTCCACAATTTTTGACGATGGGGTTAGTCCGGAGATTCCTGACGGTCAGTGCTTCGACGGCCTTCAGTAGGATATTAGGAGTGTTGAGGGAGGCGGCGTTCTCCCATTTCCTGGGTGCCAGCTTCGAGATGGATGCCTTTTTGATTGCCTTCAAATTCCCTTCGTTTTTTAGGAAGTTCTTTTCTGAGGGAGGATTTCAAGCCATCTTCGTCCCATTTTATTCCGATTTTACCGAGACCAAGAAATACAGAGCTGCCCAATTATTTGCTAACCGAATATTCACGATCGTTCTTATTGTTTCGGTTATTGTGGCGTTGATGGTCCACACGTTCACCCACGAATTCGTATTGATCATGGCTCCCGGATTCGTCAACGATCCCGAGAAACTATCTCTTGCCACCGAATTCACGAAAATCATTTTCCCAAGCGTAGTATTCATCGCCATCTCATCGGTTTATAGTGGGATATTAATGGCCCACCGGCAGTTCTTTCTATTCTCGATGTGGCCAATCCTCGGAAACTTGGTACTCCTCTCCGCCCTCTTTTTGGGGCAAGATTTGATGTCGGCTGGGAAGCGAATTTCATACGGTGTTCTAGCAGCTGGGTTGATCCAATTTCTCTATTTCCGGTGGAGTATGAGATCATTCCGCGTCAGGAATACATTTGCTTTAAATCTCAAGATAACCAGTAAAATGAGGGACTTTTTGAGGAAATTACCGAATGTTCTGGCGAGTACCGGCATTGCGCAAATCAATATCTTTCTCGATTCTTTATTTGGATCGATTCTGCCGACTGGAGTCATTAGCTACATTTATTTCGCGGATAGATTCATACAATTACCATTGGCGCTTTTCGGAATATCGATGGGGATCATACTCGTTCCCGAAATTTCTAGGAAAATACAACAACAATCGCACGACGCCGTAAATAAAGTACAAAACGATGCGATTGCACTGATGTTGAGGATGACGCTCCCAGCGGTCATCGTCTTTCTATCCCTTGCCCATTCATTGATTGCCATCCTCTACGGACACGGCAAATTCTCTGAGGCATCGGTTGAGCGAACGGCCAATGTTCTGCGAGTATTCGCGATCGGACTCCCAGCATACGTCGTGGCCAAAATTATGTCGTCCGTATTACTGGCGCAAAAGGACTCGAAAACGCCGATTATAGCGACCACAGCTGCGATTACTACTAACATTGTACTGAGCTGCCTACTGATGTTCCCACTCCAAGAAATAGGACTCGGAATAGCGACCTCCGCCTCTGGCTGCGTCAATGTTTATATTATGTACAGGAAAGCCAAATCCTTCACATTCATGGATCGGCAACTTATTCGTGGTATGTGTAAGGTATTAATCGCATCATGCGCCATGTTGGGGGCCATGGAAATAATGAAGACGATAATGCCGAATCCAGCCGATATTTTCTCGCAAATCATGATGTTACTACTCATCATTATAACTGGGTTAGTGTCGTATTTGGCTACTCTCCTCATTTTGGGTGACCACGTCGCCAAATTATACTCACGCAATTTGATAAACACTTAGGTGTTTATTAAATTTAATATCGAAAAAATTGGCCAAAGGCGACTTTTGCGCCAATTTTTGCTTCGTTTTAATACGCCCAATCGTACTGCAAGCAAAATAATTATTTCCAAGGTATTAACAAAGTATTAATCAATGTTGAGGTAGTATTTGCAAATAGCGGCTTGTCTTTCGTTCTTATCTTAATGAAGGTTAAGTTAGGGGGAGCAGTACGAAATGAAATTATTAATCTTTGGTGCATTTGAGTTGATGTTAGGTTTCTGCGTGGTCATGGCCGAGGGCCCTGATTCAAATCAGAGTCAAGAACCTCCGATTACTTCAATCGACAAGATCACCACTATCCCGGATGTTGCGGCCCAGATATATCAAACTCCAGAGGGGCAAAAAATATGGGAAAGTTTGCAAAAATCTGAGCAAGGTCTTGACATTCTAATACATCTCACGACCGATGAAGCTCAAGCATGGTTCGCCACTAATTTGCCCCCCGATGCTATTATGCAGTATCTTGCCGGTATATTCGCCAACGATTCCCAGCAGTATCTAAATTCACTGTCGGAGAATGTTCGTTGCACTCTAAAACAATGGTTAAGAAATTTACTCGAGATCAATTGGGTAGATGAAGTGGCCAGTAATTGGACATCTCCATGGCCGATGCCACTGCGGTTTAGCGGGCACATTCTTCCCACGGAAGGAAGGAATGAATATATCAAAAGTCGTATTCCGATTTGCCCTGGCACTCCGTTGTATCAGGTTATTTATGGAACACCCAGTACACTCAGCCAGTATCAGAGAGCTTTATTCGCCCGTATTCCTCGAGGCCAACTTCACAAATATTCTTCATCGGAGATAGCCACTTTCCTGCACCATAAGCAAAAAACGGAATATAATCATTATCTTTACCGCAGATATCTTAGGATCTTAATTCCAAGATCGTCGGAAATGACGCAGGAAGGCGATGTACAGAGCTTGGGCCTATTCATAGAGAAACTAGATGGTCTCAGAGAAAACTCAAGTCTTCATGGAAAACAGAGCCACGGAGGAATCCAAAGTAAGTGCCCCATCAAAAAACATTTGGAGGAGCATGTTCGCCTCCTAGAAATAGCATCGCTAGATCAGGGGCGATGCTTAGAGGACGAGACCAGCATCGCTGGGATAATTGCCCAAGTCATAAGACATGTCCCTCAAACCCTGATGAGCCAATGTACTATTAATTACATGAATATCGTTCGGCGAGTGCTTGGTATATGTCCCAACATTCTACCTGAAACCGCGATGTGGTGTATTCAAGATACTAACACGCTCAAGCAATTATACCAACGCAACTCAATAAACACATAAGTGTTTATTATACTCGAGCAATTTAATAAACACTTAGGTGTTTAGTGAATTTAATGTCGAAAAAAATTGACCGAAAACGGCTTCTGAGCCAATTTTTGCTTTGTTAAATGAGGTGAGTATATTATGGCATCAGATCCTTGCTCCATAACTTCACAAGGATTTTATTTATTCCGCGGCGATGTGTGTTACCATCTGCGGTGATGATTTTACCATTGCCGCGGGCTTTCAGATTGATTGGATCTGGGGTATTCAAGTTTATATTGGGATTGTTGTTCTTGGTATGCTTATCCCCTATAGCTTCGTCGGAGAATGCGGATGACGGATGGACTTTTGAGGAGTCCCCGCTATACGAAGACGAATTGGAGGGATGTTATGATCCTTGGGAACCATTCAACAGGTTGATGTTCGCCATCAATGGCGCTATCGATAAAGTTTTCTTCAAACCGATTGCTTGGTTGTATAAGTCCCTGTTCCCCAATTTCCTACAAATTGGGATCAGCAATTTTGCTTCAAACTTTTTCGCCCCCATCAGATGCATCTTATTTTTACTCCAAAAAGACGGGGAAAATATGGTTAAAACGTTTTTCAGATTTCTTATAAATTCAGTATTCGGGGTCCTGGGTACCGTCGACGTGGCCTCCAAGATTGGTCTCAAATCCAAGGATACTTCCTTGGGTGACACATTTAAGAAGTGGGGTGTAAAGCCCGGGCCATACGTGGTGCTCCCCATTTTGGGGCCCACGAGTTTGAGGGGAGCCATCGGGAAGTTCTTCCACCTGGGGCTTGATCCATTCGCTCAGATTTCTCTTTGTATGTACAAGAAGAATACGAGAAACAAATACTATTACACCATTTATGGAGCCGATCTTTTAGCTAAGCGATCCAGTATGCTCGCCATAATGAGGGATCTAGATGATTTGGTGGAAGACAAATACTCATTATACCGCGATGTAGTCACCGCAAATGAGAAGTAGGATCGTGCAATTGGGCTTCCCACCCCAGGTATTTCGGGAACTTTAAGATCGGTTTTATACTCACGCAATTCGGTAAACACATATAGCCAAATGTTTTGAAAATCCATCAGGGTCTATCCATTGACCTCTCGCCCATTTTTTCCTAAAAGTGAGTTGTGTTTTATAGTTAAACGCAACGATCATGTGTCTGTCATATGGGTTGAGTATATCAGGCGCATCACAATATGATGCGTATTAACGTATTATTAACCGAGGTGTGCGAGAATCCCTGTCTAATGCAATTCAATAAACACCCAAGTGTTTATTAAATTCAATATCGAAGAAATTGGCCGAAGGCAGCTTCTGAGCCAATTTTTACGTGAGATCTAATTCAACTGAATCAGTATTGGTGGCAGATGCCCTTGAGTAATCGTCCGTTAACGTATTATTAACCGAGATGTGCGAGAATCCCCGTCTAATGCAATTCAATAAACACCTAAGTGTTATTAAATTCAATATCGAAGAAAAATTGGCCGAAGGTGGCTTCTGAGCCAATTTTTACGTGAAATCTAATTCATCTGAATCAGTATTGGTGGCAGATGCCCTTGAGTAACCGTCCGTTAACGTATTATTAACCGGGGTGTGCGAGAATCCCCGGGTGGGTGGGGGTTAGGGATGGTGTATACTTAAAATAGCATATAAAGCTTAATAATACGTTAATTTTCAAGAAATATTTTTCTGTATTCCCAGGCTTTATATTTCGCCAAACCATATGACAGCCACATAATCGCTGCATTTCACTATAACATGACTATCTGTTAACAACAGGTGAAACATCCTCCACGAGGATGCTGCACCCATATTTGTTTCGGCTAACATACCCAACTATATCGACTAGGGTATCTTGGTTCCGATGGAGGGCTTTCATGAGCTCCGCCTTCGTCGAGATGCCGAATATAATGCCTCGAACGCTTTTTAGGCCGAATTCATCTCGCAGATCGAGGGACATGTGATCTCCCGTCTGGGTTGGGACCATCTTCTTGATGATTATTCTAGGGATCCTGAGGAGGGGTTTCTCCATGCCCTTCCCAAATGGCCCCAGAATCCCGATCTCATCAGCAACGGCATCCAGATTCGCTGGGGATCTTAAGGTGTAATCGATAGCCAAAGTATTTTGGGAAGCCTGGAGAATATTTTCATCTATAAACGTATGGAATGCAGACAGCTTATCGATTGATATACTAAAGCCGCCGGCCAAGGCGTGGCCTCCGCCCTTGATTATTATGCCCTCTTTAAGGGCCCCCGCAAAAAACTCTCCGAGATGCAGTCCGGGGACGGATCTCGCGGAACCCTTCCCGGTGCCATCCTCATCGAATGCGATGACGAAGATCGGCTTACCATACATATTTTTTAGGCGCCCGGCGACGATTCCGATAACTCCCTCATGCCAATCTTCACCGTGTACGCATATCCCATTCCTCAGATCCATCTTAGATTTGGAGATCATAACCAGCGCCTCGGACAACATCTTCTTTTCGATATCCTTGCGCCTTGCATTGAATCCCTTCAGTTTATTTGCGATTTCGTGTGCTTTCTCCGGATTGGGTTCCAGTAATAGCTCGAGAGCGATGAGGGGATTACCGATCCTGCCGGCCGCATTCATCGCCGGGCCCACAAAAAAAGATAAATCTTCCGGAGATCCCACACGGACTATGTTGAATGCTTTCATGAGTGCCAGGAGACCGACAGACCGTACTCCATTTTCTATACAGTACTTCACGATGACTCTATTGAATCCCTTGAGATCAACGACGTCGCATAACGTGCCAATGGCCACGATGTCCGCAAGATCCATGAGATTTGGCTCATCCTTCGAGAAGAACCCGGTACTCTTTAGATGACGCTGTATGGCTATCAACGCCATGAATACCACGCCCGCTGCACAGAGGTTCTTCGTATGGTAGCCGTCGACTTCAGGCTGATCATTTCGATTGGGATTAACCACGGCCAAAGCGCTGGGTAACGCATCCACGGTCTGCGCATGGTGATCCAACACGATAACATCCATGCCGAAGTTATTCGCTTCCTCTATTTCGGATATCGAATTCGTCCCAGAATCGACGGCTATAAAAAGATCTATTTGGAGTTCCTTGGCCCTTTGAATGGCCTCAGAATTTATGCCGTACCCATCGGTAAACCTGCTCGGGATGTGGTACTTAGCATCGATACCAAGAATCTTGAGGTAATGCACCATCAGGTAAGTCGCCGTTATGCCATCCACATCATAATCCCCAAAAATCATGATGTTTTCCTTGGCTAATACGGCGTGGACTATCCGCTCTACCGCCTCAGTCATTCCCAAGAACAGAGATGGATCTGGAATGGTATCCCGTAATTTAGGATTTAAGAAAGATCTAATCTCGGATGAAGCAATTATCCCGCGGTTCAATAAAATAGTCGCCGCGAGTTCACTAATATCAAACTCCTGCGAAATCCTCCGCACAAGCTCAGCATCATATTCCAGGAATTCCCATATCCTATTAGAAAAAGAGACGCTCAATTTTCTTCGCCTATAACATTGATCTCTTCTTCCAACATGATCCCGCTGCTCTGGAAAACTTTATCTTTTACCAATTGAATTAGACGTATAAAATCCGAAGAACTAGCCTCCCCAGAATTTACAAAGAAATTCATGTGAATATCTGAGATACGGGCATCACCGATACTCATCCCGTCGCATCCGGCGTTCATGATTAATTCCCACGCCTTGTATCCACTGGGATTTTTAAATGTACAGCCCAAGGTCGGCTGCCCAACCGGCTGCGTCCTGCGTCTCTTCTCTAACATTTCGTTTATGGCACTTCCCAATTTATCTTTATTACACGGGGACGTTTTTAAGACGGCAGAAGTAATGATGAAATGTTTAGGGACGTTGCCGTTCCTGTATTCCATATTCAGGGCCGTTTTTTTAAGACTGAACCGCTGGCCCTGATGATCAACCACATTAACTTCAACCAAAACATCCGATATTTCAAAATCGGGAACTCCGGCGTTCGTTACTATGGCGCCCCCCATAGTCCCCGGTATGCAATACAGCTTCTCACAGCACGAAAGACCTTGCGATACACAAGCTATAATGAGGGCGTTGAGGCACGTCCCGGCCTGAACATTGGCAGATTCTTCCTGAAGACTGATGTTCGTCATAAACTTCGAAAGACTAATGACGCATCCTCGAATTCCTCCATCCGGCACCAGCGTGTTCGACATATTTCCCAAGCATAATGCCCGCAGATTACTCGGCTTGTTGCGCAAGAAATCGATCAGATCTTCCTCATCTTTTGGGTAGAACAAAACATCGCACAATCCCCCAGTTTTTACGAACGAAAGATCCCGTAGCTGTACATTGAAACGATAATCCCCGCGGATATTCGGAAGATGTACGCTAGACTTCACTAGTAACTCATCGGAATCTAAATTATGAATCGTCGACTCGTCGCTCATGACATAATTTCTTTTTGCAAACGAGTATACATAAGACTGGCATTCTTGCATAGTCATTCCCCGATTGCCTCTCACTGGTATATAAGCAAAAAATGTCGCGGCTGAGTGGCTGTACCGATACGCCCCTGGATTCCCAGAAGGGTACGAAGGAATTATCCAAAACGTCAGTAGACCTCTTCCGAAACTCATAAATTGATCTCAAAGTTATAGATTCCTGCAATAAGATTGAATCTTAGTCCAAATCTCTTCCTTCTGTAGCAATTGATCTTCTATACATAATTTATTGT
>JAIRNI010000003.1 GCA_031258145.1 Holosporales bacterium | reverse complement strand
TGTTAACGTATTATTAACCGGGGTGTGCGAGAATCCCCGGGTGGGTGGGGGTTAGGGATGGTGTTTACTTAAAATAGCATAAAAAGCTTAATAATACGTTAATTTTCAAGAAATATTTTTCTGTATTCCCAGGCTTTACATTGCGCCAAACCATATGACAGCCTCATAATCGTTGCATTTAACTATAAAACACAACTCACTTTTAGCAAAAAATGGGCGAGAGGTCAATAGATAGACCCTGATGGAGTTTCAAAACATTATAGCTATACCATAGTGGGTAAAACGTCAATCAAAACCAGATAATTCCCATTTGCTTCTGTCAATTTCTGGCCGGGCAGCAAGGGTTGCCCAGTGAGTAATGAGTGTTTTGCATTTACTGTTAACACTCCACATTCATTCATCTTGTATGGGTTTCTCTTAAAGCCACTGTTCGGGTCTGTTCGTAACCGCCCATCGACTGCAAGGCGTGCCAGTTGCTCTATGGTATTTACCGATTCGTGGACTGGCATCCTATCGCCTGGGGTGCAGCCCATTTTGTACAGATTTTGCCCCTCTTGGGTTTTTAATGCATAGTCTTCTAAGGAAAGCCTCGCGCGTGCCTGAGATAATCCCATGACACACAACACTGCAAATATTATTTTTTTAAACATTTTCTCTTTATAATTACATACCAGTAACTACTGCTCGATCGCCTGTCAACATATCACGATTCTAATGATTTCGCTACTTCTTTTTTTGTATATGATTATTCACGTAATATTGCTGGATGATGCTGAAGATATTGCTGATCGTCCAGTATATGACGACCCCCACCGGGAATGATGCGCAGATATACGTAAACAATACGGGCATAATCAGCATCATGTTCTCTTGCATTTTCATTTCGCTCGTCTTTTCTGTTTTCAGTTTTTTACTGGCCCCACTCGATATCTTCTGTTGCAGGAACATCGTGAGACCCATGATCAGTGGCCATACACCGATCTTCAACATCGATGGAGGATCCCAATTGATCAGCCCAAACAAATTGAAGATATACACCGGATCCGGAGCGGATAGATCATGGATCCACCCAAATAACGGGGCGTGGCGCATGTCTATGCTGATGAAGAAAACCTTGTAGAGGCAAAAGAATATCGGGGCCTGGAGCAACATCGGTAGACATCCCGACATAGGTGATACATTCTCTTTCTTATAGAGCAGCATCATCTCTTGATTCATTCTGAGCTTATCGTTGGCATACATCTTCTGGAGCGACGCAATTTTTGGCTGAAGTTCCCTCATCTTCGCGGCCGAGGTGAATGATTTCCTCATGAGCGGATAGGTCGCAACCTTGAAGAGTAGGGTCAACACCAGAATAACGAGCCACATATTTGAAAATAGGTGCCCCAAGAATCCAAGCAGTTGTAACAACGGTTTCGTGATCATGAAGAACCAGCCGAAATCTATGGCCATATCGAATTTATATAAACCAAGGCGATCCGAATACTCCTTCAAAAGCTTCATATCCTTCGGTCCCATAAAGATGGAATACGACAGTTCCACTACGTCACCCGGCTTCACATTCCAGTCTTCCCTGGACTGCGTCGAACACTTATACGAGTTGTCCTTAATCTTGGAGTAACTCATCGTCGTGTTCTTATTTTTGTTGATGATGGCACGGAGCCAGTATATATCGGTATACCCAATCCATCCGCTCTTACGCAGTGCCGTCTTTCCCTTTACATCCGAGTATTTAATTTCCTCTATTTTGTTATCGGTATGGCCGACGAGACCATCGTGCACCACCGCATAGTTATTGAGGGGCGGATTTGAGCGCACCAGATCCGAGGATGCCGAAAACTTGAGTTCCCTATCGGAGACGTTGAGGATCTTATCCTTGATGTTGATGAGGTATCCGTCATTGAACAAGATGGTCCTCTCGATGATGAGGCCATGCTGCGTCTGAGTCTTGAGAGAGATGGTGCGTTTTCTGCCTCCAGTATCGACGACGGTCCACACCGTCGAATCCGATATCGTTTCATCGTTCGTTTTATCCTTATACGAAATGATGTAATAAGACTCGGCGTGGGTACCCCTCGGCGTCAGGAGCATCACATTTTTACTATCTTTATCGACGGTCTCTTTGTACTGCTTCAATAATACTTCATCGAGTATTCCGCCCTTCAGGTTGATGGCACAAAATAACTCATCATTCTCAAAGTTGACTCTGGAATTTCCGGATAGGGCCTCTGGAACCGCGAGATCCACTGTCTTATCGCCTTCTTCTGCCGCATCATCATCACCCGCCGAATCATCGGTTTGTTGCTCCTGCTGTGTGGGGGCATCACCACCGTTCCCCATGAGATAATTATAACCAATCATGAAGGTAAAAAAGACAGATAACGTAATCAAAATAGTTTTTATATTAGGTTGATCATTATTATCGAATGACATATATAGAGAGCTCCAATTATTGGGCCACGCTAGGGAACCGGATCATAGCCGCAATTTTTTAATTTTCCAAATCCAGGCCTACATCTTAACACACGTTTTATCGTGAGCCAAAGGCCTTTAACGATTCCATACTTCGTGATGGCCCCGATGGCATATTCCGAGCAGGAGGGAATAAAACGACAACACGGCCCCTTGCCAGCAGATAGTAATTGATAGATTTTGACCAGTCTAATGAAAAACTTAGCGATGAACCGCATGGGCACGTTCCATCCCGAAATCAGCTCTGCTCCTCGATTTACGTAAGCAATAAATAAAATCGGACTTTAAAAAACTAAAATCACATGTCGCGGTTTTGGAGGTCGCTATAAATACGAACGAATAACCTGGGACAAATGAATCCTGCAATTCGTGGACGATGGCCCTCATCCGCCTCTTGGCCTTATTCCGCACGACAGCCCCACCGATTCGGCGACTAGCTGTATAGCCAACGATGGAACAAGCGGCTCCCTCAATTTTGTGACAAACGGAAATGATGAAATCAGTCTTAGCACGAGCCCCATGCTTACAGGTCTCCAGAAACTGCGCTCGTCGTTTCATGACGATCGGCATCATCACAGTATACTCACGCAATTTAATAAACACCGAAATGTCTATTAAATTTAGTATCGAAAAAAACTGACCGAAGGCCGCTTCTGAGCCAACTTCTACTTCGTTTAATATATCCAATCATATGGCTACTAAGTGGGTTTGGTATATTTCAAGAACTAATGGCTAGGCACAAAGCCGTTTACGCCCCTTGGCTCGTCTCGCAGAAAGAACCTTCCTCCCACCGGCCGTCGACATCCTGCTCAAAAAACCATGCCTTCTTTTCCTGACCAAATTACTCGGCTGATATGTACGCTTCATAACACAACAAAAAACACTCTAAGCCACCGCATAACGGCAGTATACCACGAAACTCCCAAAGAAGGCTAGAGTTTGTTTAGAACCTCACTCGAGTCCAATTAGAAAATCGGAGCTAGGGGATCATAGTCGAACTGGAACCAAGGGTCCTGGAGCAAAGGGTCCAGGGCTTCGAACCCTTCTGTGCCCGATGATCCACCTGCTGGTGGTAATGATGATCTTACTTCCTCTCCAACAGATGGAGCCGGCAGATGGAGCCGGAACCCATGATCTCTGCGCTCAGACTGGAGATACAGGGACGAGTCACCTCCCCCAATTTGTACCCAAGGCTTTCCCTGGCGCGTGCCACAGCGCCCAACAGGCTGAGCTTGGGGATGAATCTGCAGCATTGAACTCTGGGCCCCACGTGGCATCTGCAGCATTGAACTCTGGGCCCCACGTGGCATCTGCGGCTTTGAACTCTGGGCACCACGTGGCATCTCAAGCGCCTCGCGGAATGATTTGAGGACGGCCTCATTCTCCCGGATCCTGTCGAAATAATCTGGATGGGAGTCAAAGAATAGAGCAATTTCTCCTAACCGAGGACGTTTTCTCAGCTCTGGGATGGGGATTGAAATCAAGGGTGAGCAAGCATTAATGGCTAGCACGAGTTCATCGATTGTGGGGATTCGGCCTAGCCAGTTTGTTATTTGAACAATAACCTGATTTGGCTGGGCACCCATAGCGCTTGGAATTGCTGCCAACATAAGGATTATCCAAGATATTTTGAACACTATCCCACGCTTCTTCAAATGGGACATTTGGGTAATTATATTCCATTCACTTGTCATTGGCTAGTCCTTTGCTATACGCAACTCATTAGTCAGACAGCATGATTGGATATATTATCCCAAAGTAAAAGTTGACTCAGAAGCCGTCTTCGGTTAATTTGTACTTTATGAAATACATCAATTATATGGCTGGTAAATGGGTTGGGTATGTCATGTTGAACGTAATAAAACAAACGTGCCACACGGTGATTGACACGCCGCCCTTCAAAATGTTACATTCAAGCTATATCGACCGTTTGTGTTTTTGTTTCGATGTCTAGAAAGTGCGAATTGACCGGGAAAGCAGTGCTGTATGGAAATAACGTCAGCCACGCCAACAATAAGACTTCTAGGAGGTTTTTGCCGAATCTCCAGAATGTTTCATTTTTGAGTGATTTTCTGGGGCATTCTGT
The DNA here is from genome assembly GCA_031258145.1 of Holosporales bacterium. Taxonomy (GTDB): domain Bacteria; phylum Pseudomonadota; class Alphaproteobacteria; order RUG11792; family RUG11792; genus JAIRNI01. Next base: position 10,772 of record JAIRNI010000003.1, on the reverse strand, counting down.
GAGGCTGAGAGTTTGTACGAACGGTATCAGAAGTGTGGAGGCGAGGGGTGGTCTTGATCGTTACCTACTATCGGCGAACGATGCGATCCTGAGCAAGAAGGCTTTATCGATAAAAAAAACTTTGAAGAATAAGGCTCAAAAATAGGGGGACGGAGGTTATGGCAGAAAACGAGAGCCAGCAGAATCAAGGTAGGCAGATGCAGTATCCGTATTATATTCAGGATCAGTACGTCAAGGATTTGACTTTCGAAAATCCGAATTTCTTGATGAAGTATTCTGGGACTCCAATGGAGCCGGAGGTGTCGGTCAATGTTGAGACTACCATCGGGAAATTGAATGAAGAATCGTATGAGGTGGTGCTCAAGGCTGTGGTCAATGCGAGGTCTGGGGAATCCGCTTTGTTTGTCATCGAGATTGCTTATGCCGGGCTTGTCGCCGTGGCCAAAGATATTCCTCAAGAAGTGCTCGATCCAGTTCTGATGGTGCACTGCCCGTTTCTAATGTTCCCCTATCTCAGGGAGATGGTGTCTCGGCTTACGCAGATAGGCGGATATCCACCGCTCATGCTGGAGCCCATTGATTTTGCCTCGATTTATCTTGAAAAGCAGAAGAACCGTGAGCATCCTCCCCAAATGAACGGATAGTTGGGTTTATTGCAAATAAGCCACATATTTCTTGTGATCTTGTAATGTATGGGTGGATTTTACTTGCATGGTTGTGAGTACAGTACGTAGATTTAATACGTGTCGTGTGTTGTTTTGTTAAGTATCGTTAAGTATGCCTAAAGAGGATTTAGTTGAATTCAATGGATCGGTCACTGAAATACTTCCGAATGCTATGTTCCGCGTTGAGCTTGAGAATGGTCATAAAATCTTAGCTCATACGTCCGGGAAAATGAGGAAGAATCGGATTAGAGTGCTGGCGGGAGACAAAGTCACAATCGAGATGACGCCATACGATCTCACGAAAGGGCGTATTATTTTCCGCGAAAAATAAGGTCGGTCGTTTAACCGATATGGTCTTTCCCGTATTTAGCCAGCACCTTCTTGTAATACCGCTCACTGCGCTTCGGGTTAGTTGAGTGGTATCTTTTAACGGCCATTTCCCAGCTTCCGTATTGATTATACAATTTCTTTAGGAGCCGTGCGGCGTATGCCACGTTTTCACGGCAGTCCAGCATGCTATCGACCGTCTGGAAGTTTTTGCGGTGCGTTTTATAGTGTATCTGCATGCATCCCACGCTCATATTAAAGTATTTTTTCTTCACGTTCTGATTGATGACATTCACGGCCTCAGTGATCGTTTTAAATCGGAGAGATCGGTGTCTTGAATTGACGGAATACGGCATACATCCAGATTCTACTTCTGCCATTGCCTTCAGGAGCCCCTTAGGGATTCCGTTACTCTCCTCCGTTTGCTCTATTATCGATGAAACACTAGAATTCTGATTCAGTGCCGGTGCTCGTTTCTCTGGTTGAGCTTCAGCTACAACATTGGTATTTTGAAGCGAGCCAGCACCACACCCAGCCAGAAACAAACATGAAAATTGCACACGCAGGAAGAGCGGGAACCCGAGGGATTTAAGCCTACTTCCTAAAAAACACAAACCCCGATTCAGTATTAAAAATCCACGATTGCTCAATGATTTTCGATAAACCTTAACGGTTCGCCCAAGATGATGCTAGCAAACATTTTGAAGGGGAGTCAATTGCAATACAACAAATGCTAACCACCGGACGTATTTCGAAAACTTTTTGTGGGTTAACATATCAATTCAAAACAGAAGTTACCAATTTGGGGCAAATGCCGAGAAGCAGGATAAGCAGATAGCACACCGTGATGGCGGCTTTTCTGTCGTGACGTGTGGCAAACGGCTCGATAACCTCGTTCTGTTGCCTGTTTTTTTTGCGCTTACCGAAAGTCACGTGATACACATAGAACGTATACGTCGATATGGCCACCATCAGCAACAAGATCATGGTGGCTTGGATGTATGATGTGTTACTCACCGAATAGATCACCATTATTTCCGCTATAAATCCAGAGGTCAATGGAATGCCGATCAACGCCAGGAATATACACAGTAAAAACATCCTTAATCCACGAATTTGTTTACACGATTCTCGGATTTCATGCATCGATCTCGTTCCATAAAGGTCTCCAATGATATCGATCGTAAAAAACATAATGACCGAGATGAGACTATGCTGCAACATAGCATAAATAAAATTGTTTCCACCGCCATTATTTATGAAAATTAAAAAATACAAATTCATGTGAATAATTGAGAAATAAGAGAAAAAGCGTTTGAGATCGTCCTGGCGAAAGATGTTGGCAATCGCGATGAGGATACTCACAAAACACGCCATGAATAAAAACGTATTATAGTGAGTAATGTGATCGTGGAATAAAGGGCTTATAAAACGTAGGATTATGAGGGTACTGAACTTTAGGACAATCGACGCCAATATAACAGAACAAATGACGTTGGCTTTGGTGTGTACCGTTGGGAGCCAATTGCAAAATGGCCATATCGGCATTTTAATCCCAATTCCCAGTAACAGTATCCAGAACACCGCCTCATTCTTCACGCCGATTTTATAGATCTCAAATAAATCCGATGTTTTGGTTTCGAGATATATCATGATGATGGCCGTCAATATTAAGAGCGCGCTGGCCATGCCATATAGAAGATATCGCAATACGTAGCTTCTATTTTTTGATCCTTGGGAATCGGCCTCTTTATCATGCGACAACATCATCGTATAAAGCGGAATCATAGTTGATTCCATGCAAAAGAATAATAGGAACATATCGGTAGAGTAAAAGGCGGCTATCGTAAAGACCTCGAAAAGCAGCAGTGAAATAAAAAAGCTTTTTTGATATGTGATTTTATGATGTCTAATCCATATGACGGATAAGAGACTCACGAAGCATACGAACGTCACGAATAGTACGGAGAAATTATCGAGATTAGCTGAATACCATCCCGGTAGTTTATTGACGAAGTGCGAGACGACGTCATGTGTAATAATTTTCGAGAGATTCGGGACGAATAATTGAAGCATCGCGAAGAGGAAGGCGGATGAAGTTGCCCAAAGAGTCACCGCCATCGCATTCTCAGGTCTCTCTTTATCTACATTGAGAACGAAGAACGCGCCAAGTAAAGGGAAGAAAGTAACGATGTATGAAACCGGAAGAGTCAGCACGTTCTACTTCCCCCAAAAGAATGCAGAAAGAAGATTGATGAAGATACCGATGATTATCCAGCCCACGTGAGAAAAAACCAATTTTCTATGTCGATTGGCTAAGAAGGTATGTATCGCCCGCAAAGATTTCACGAGGCAACTTTGCAGGTATTTGAAAATCTTAGTGTGGGAAGCCGAAATATTACCAAAGATCCAGTTGATGGCTTTCATTATAATGCGTCTCCCAGGGAAATCGCCGCCATTCGTCCTAAAGAGACTATAAAACACCTTAGCAGATGTTATGCCGAATCTCGTTCTGGAATTCTTCACGAGTATCCAGACGAACATGCCCGCGACGACTATCTGCAACAATTCAAAAATATCCTCAAAGAAATAATCGAAGAAATTCCTAGAACAGGCGGACGCTGTGAGGACAAAATGAAGATTGCCCCATTCGTATAAACTCCACGATATAAACGATCCAAAAATTGCGAATATTATCAATGTCCAGATAGACATGATGGAATACGAATTAATTTCTGAGGCGCGTGCTAGCGTCGCATCGTCCATCCTCGGTTTCCCATACATGGATATAAGGATCATCCTAAAAATGGCCGCAACGGACACCATGTTTACTAGAGCATTTATGATGGCCAGTATTCCCCCACCATAAAATTTCACGACTCCCGCAAATGATATCTTCGCGAAGAATCCGACGAAAAACGGGAATCCCGCGGTCGCCAAAAAAGATAGCCAAAGAATATCATTTATTTTTGGTATGATACTACTCAGGCCACCCATTTTCAGGATGTTTCTTTCGCCGGAAGCGGCCGTCATTACATAGCCAAGACTCAGGAATAACATGGCCTTGAAGAATGCGTGGCATATGAAATAAAGGAGAGCAACCGCGGTATTGCCAATACCACACGCCGCGAACATTAGGCCAACGGAAGAGCTCGTAAGACACCCCATTATTTTTTTGACGTTGTTATGTGATAGTCCGCAAAATGCCATCCAACACGCGGTCACAATTCCAACCGTGATCATCGCGTATTTGAGATAATAAAACTTAGCGAAGATAAACTCGCACTTGGCGATGAAGATGATACCGACTCCAACGATGGTCGCCGCATGCATCAGGATTGAAGCGAATGTATTGGCCTTCACGGCATCGAGGAGCCAGTATGAAAAAGGGAGTTGTGCCCCCTTACATAAACATGAAATTAGGAGCAGCGTGGCGGGGATCATAAGTTTCGTCACGTTAGCCGTCCCGCAAAACTTTTTAATGTCCGAAAATTCGAAGCTGCCAACATTGGCCCATATCATGCATACCGCCACCAAAAACAATAGACTGGCGAACTGATTGAATAAAAAGACGTGGGACGATTCATTGGCGGTATCAGCCTCTATCCCAACCAGAATCGCAGATATAATTCCGAGTACCTCAATGCCGATGAAAAACAAGAGAATATCGTCTGATAATACCGCCAGGCTCATGAAAAGAACGAATATGTTGAGGGAGCTTAGTTTTTTGTGAATCCCAGGATCATGACGAAATAAATTATTAGCGAAGTGGAGGCTCAGCAAAATGGAACATATAATGGCGCACAGCATACTCTCTATGCGATTCGATGTAAAGGATACACAGAATTGACAATCCCCGATATTAAACCATTTTAAGGAATACGTTTCGGCGGGCGAGAAAATACATGCCACAAATAAGGCGAGAGAAATAAAGGTTCCCAATTTAGGTATTCTGATTGATCCACAAAGCCCCAATACCCCAGATATTAATAGCGATATGAGCGACAGTAGGGCTGTCATGGTTATTTGTCCTCGCCGTTGTCTTCTTCAACGATGTCCTGAGATTCCCCACTGGATAACTCGGCATTCATGATGGCGAATAGAATACTAAACGTAAGGCATCCCAAAATAACCGCCACTAAAATGACGAAATGTCCGGCCTTTATTGGATAACATTCTGAGAGATACGCAAAATTTATGATGCTAGCAAAGATAGCTATCTCGAGCGAGATGAAAGTCTTTATCAAGTCGGACTGCTTGAATGCACCGATCATGCCGATGCAAAATAAGGGCCAACTCAAGAGCGGGACGACATCTGCACCAAACATATACTCAGGAGAACAAATTTCACCGCCAATCTGAGGATATTATACTGAGCCTAGTTCGTAAAGCCAAAGCCGAAAAGAGCATCCCGTCGCCGGCTAAGTCAAATTTGGTATCGGAAAATTGGCAGCAGGCGGATTCTGAGTCAATTTTTGCTTTGATCCATATATCAATTATACCTGGTCATCGAAAGAATGGAGGTCCAGAAACGGGTCGAGCAGGCGCAGAGCTGTACAGGATGCCACCACGAATTTTCGAGGAAGTGGAATAATTTCTAGAGGAGAAACCCATAGCCCTTAGCGCCACTCCTGAGCACCACTATTGTTCCCCAGTGATGATTTGACTATAATGTGTATCAAGTTGCTCTTTCTGAGAAAATCTGTCCGTGGCTGGTCGTCGTGTTCTCCTTGGCCTTGTATTCCTGGCTTTAATCGGTGGTACCCTGTATTATGCCTCCTCTTTTTTGTTTAAGCGTAGCAGTGAGATTATTCTAAATGGAAATGTTGAGGTCCAGAACGTCAATGTATCGTTTAGGTTATCTGGACGCATCAGTAAAATCCTAGTAGAAGAGGGAGATAACATTAAGATGGGAGACGTTTTGGCTGTACTGGATTGCGATGTCCTTCAACTTCGATTCGAATTGGCCAAGGCAAGAATGGAGGAGGCAATCGCGAACCTAAAGATTAGCGAAAAGAATCTCACGCGGGCTAAGGCCCTGTTCAAGAAGAAGAGTATCTCGGAAAAAATATTTGACGAATATGTGCTGGCCTATGAGACGGCCAAGGCCAAAAGAAATATAACTGTATCGAATTACAAACTAGCCCAAATCCATTGCAATGATGCGGTTTTAAAATCTCCGGTTGATGGCGTAATCTTAACCAGAGGTATAGAACTCGGAGAAATGATTAGCATCGGTATGCCGGCCTTCACGATAATGCCAAATGCACATACCAAAGTCAAAACCTTCGCCACGGAGGAGGTATTATGTAAGCTAAAATACAATGACCCCGTTACTGTGCATATCGATTGTCTGCCTGATAAAGTATTCCGCGGCCACATAAGCCTCATCTCTTCGTCGGCTGAGTTTACCCCAAAAAACATCGAGACAAAGGAGTTACGCACTAGTTTGATGTATAGGGTCCGTGTTGTCATCGATGACGATGCTCCAGAGCTGAAACAGGGAATGCCGGTCGTAATCAAATATCCGGCAAACGGTTAGCCACGACACTTGACAAATACAATATCCGAGATTATAACGCTTCTTGAAGAGGGACGAAATGAGCGTAACCTGAAGTCAAATGGATTAAAAGTGGTAGTAATCTTTTTGGTTATGCTGTTGATAGACGGCCAGTGTACCGAGCCAAAAGCATTTCCCCAAGATCTTATATGGCTAAATGCTTTGTAACCCAACCATATCTCGTATAGTTAAATGCAACGATTATGAGGCTGTCATATGGTTTGAGTATATCTGGTTTGGCGAAATATAAAGCCTGGGAATACAGAAAAATATTTCTTGAAAATTAACGTATTATTAAGCTTTTCATGCTATTTTAAGTATACACCGTCCCTAACCCCCACCCACCCGGGGATTCTCGCACGTTTTGTTTAAAAATACGTTAACGGACAATTACTCAAGGGCATCTGCCACCAATACTGATTCGGATGAATTAGATCTCACGTAAAAATTGGCTCTGAAGCTGCCTTCGGCCAATTTTTTTCGATATTGAATTTAATAAACACTTAAGTGTTTATTGAATTGCATTAGACGGGGATTCTCGCACAACTCGGTTGATAATATGTTAATAAACATCATATTGTGATGCGCCTGGTGTACTCAACCCATATGACAGCCACATAATCGTCCCCCTTAACAAAACACAACTCACTTCTAGCAAAACATTGGTGAGAGGTCAATGAATAGACACTAACGGTTCTGCAAAACATTTGGCTATACTATACTCACGCAATTCAATAAACACTGATGTGGTTCTCAAATTTAAGAAGATCGAAAAAAAATTGGCCGAAGGTGGCTTCTGAGCCAATTTTTGCTCTATTTAATGTATTCAATTGTAATGGCTGTCATATGGTCTAAGTATAGATTACGTTCCGCTTCTGTGCTCCGTTTTCTCTGCCTTCAATTCTTTCGATGACTGGGTATATCTCTCTCATGCTGGGATTATGCCACAGGATAATCAGCCTTCTCAGGCTTACTATCGGGTTTTTTGCGGCGCTTCTTTACAATTTTAAATTTATCAGCAATTACTCTTGAGTAATGTTCTGCGAACTGCATATTATACTCACACAAGACTCTATCGCCAGCAGAAGACGCATCATGAGCCGCGGCGAGATATCTTGATACCATATTCTGATAGAAAGACTTGTTCCTAGTTTTAGAATTGCTGTTATTCGCCACTTTAACTATCGGATAAAAAATTTCTCCCCACTCTCAGTGATATACTATCATAAAATTCATCATCAATACACAGGAAAAGTCACATATGTTCATGGCGCGTCTTTATCACCCATCGTATTTCGGAAACTTCAGGATCTGTTTTATTGCTTCATTAGACCTCTTTCGAAACTCATAAATTGTTCTCAAAGTTATAGTTTCCTGCAATAAGATTGAATCTTAGTCCAAATCTCTTCCTTCTGTAGCAATTGATCTTCTATACACAATTTATTGTTTCTTTCTCCTTGCTTCTTCTTTTCCCTATCTGCTTCTCTTAGTATTGCTACCATTTTTGTAAGTGTTCCTGTCTTTATTCCTGTTAATCTTCTGAATTGTTCTTTTGATAAATCTCTTATCTGTTCATACTTCATGTTTACCTTGGTAGTTAAACCTTGCCCTTCCCTTATTGTATTACACTTTTAGTTTCCTTTATCTAGATTCGAAAGAGGTCTATTATACTCAAACCATATGACAGCCATTCCAATTGAATACATTAAATAGAGCAAAAATTGGCTCATTTGTGGGAGTCCATTTGGGTTTGTGCATTAAATTATTCCGCCACCACAACTGTCAAACAATCTCGCATCTATCCGAACTAGTTCACGATAAAATTTGGGAATGCACTCTCTGCACGTGTATTTTTTCGTTTGTATGATCTCAGAAATTGTATAACATGATACCCATGATCGTGTGGTTTGACGGTATGAAGAGTGGTTATGGATTTGTTATCTCGTCGGTGTGTTGCCGTAGTGCTCATGTTGAGTGCCGTTGCTTTTGCTGATGATTATAAGGCCAGCCCTCCTCTGGAATACAAGGAGAAGGCCAATCAAGAAAGTGGTTCGATATTTGAGCAGCTGAACAAGGGCAAAAGTAAGGGCAAGGGTACTGAGGACGAGAGTCTTAGCTCAAAAGAAAAGATATGGAACAAGGTTGTTGCTTATATGCATAATCAAGGATTCCAGCTAGAGAATGCCAACGCATCCATGGGTAAATACGTCACTAAATCGATCAAGCTCCCAGAATATGATCCGACTGGTACATGCGTATATACCATCACCGCCACGGTAGATACCGATGGTACCCTTAAAATAGTAATATCCAGTCAGGATGCCCCACCTAGGCTGAGGGCAATTGAAGAAAGGATAAGGCAAGCAATACTGGATTATGGCGACTGAAGATATACTCTCGCAATTTAATATTATGTCTGTGATACATTGTTTATTGATAACTTTTCTTCGTTAGATGAGGCATTGGATTATATGGCTGTCAACTGGTTTTAGTATAATTACGAGCCGAACTCTTCTTCAGACTCTTTATGTTTTTACGATGGCCCTGAAAATTCCCTGAAAAATTATGGTGTGTATCGTCAGTTGATAACACAAAATAAAGGAAAGTAGTATCGGCAGGATGCATGGCGGCCGTTATGGCCTTTTCTCCGGGGCAGCATATGGGCGTTGGGGGGAGTCCCGCAACTCGGTATGTATTGAATGGATGTTGGACCGCTATATCCTCTTTCGTTAGTTTTCTGTTGATTTTCCCATATCCATTGGATATTGCATAAATGACCGTTGGGCAACTCTGTAATCTCATCTTTTTGCGGAGTCTATTATGGAAGACGGATGATACTAATCTCAGTTCTTCTTCCTGTTTAACTTCTTTTTCTATGATCGACGCCAGGATTATGGTTTCTTTCGTGCTAAGATTAGTTTTGTTCTGTTTATCCACTTTCGAAATTACCAGGCCCATTTGCTGTTTCATCTTGATGATGATCGATTCCCTCGTATCGTGAAACTTATAGAAATAAGTGCTAGGCATAAGTGAGCCTTCTTCAGGTATTTCCTTTATTTCTCCAGTCAACATCTCATTTTTATTTAAAATCTCCACGATCATTTGAGTCGTTAATCCCTCAGGGATCGTGATTTTCCTCGTCACATTATTGCCTTCGAAAATCTTTTGCAGCACAGAACATGCCGTCTCATTGTGGTGTATTACATATTCTCCTGGCTGCATTCTCCTCCTAATGTGATCAACAACATGGGCAACACAAAACAGTAATCCGACTTTAAAGGAATTATCTTTCTTGATGATTTCGTAAATGTTTTCTCCCCTACTAAAGAATATCGAGTGATCAGCCAACTTACTGGGCTCGAACAACGAAAAACAAGCGGCGAATAATAGACCGAGAAATGCAAGTGATGTCTTAAACATCAAGAGGAAGCTATCGACAACACATGGTATGATTATACTGAGTCATCATAGCTTTCGCATGCAAAATTTCTAGACCGAATTTTAATCACGCAATTCAATAAACACCTAAGTGTTTATCAAAGTTAATATCGAAAAATTAGCCGAAGGCGGCTTCTGAGCCAATTTTTCTATTTTGGGCTAATAGATTCAATTATGAGGGCTGTCCCATGGTTAGAGAAGAGGAGCCAAACTACATCGCACCGGCAAAGCCGCTGAGTTGTAGGGGATCAGGCGTATCTTCTTCTCTAGGACGTACGGTCCCACTTCTAATAGACCTCTTTCGAATCTAGATAAAGGAAACTAAAAAGTATAATATAGCCAAATGTTTTGAAACTTCATCAGGGTCTATCTACTGACCTCTCGACAATTCTTTGCTAGAAGTGAGTTGTGTTTTGTTAAGGGGGACGATCATGTGTCTGTCATATGGGGTGAGTATATCAGGCGCATCACAATATGATGTCCGTTAACATATTATTAACCGGGATGTGCGAGAAGCCCCGTCTAATGCAATTCAATAAACATATAAGTGTTTATTAAATTCAATATCGAAGAAAAATTGGCCGAAGACGGCTCCTGAGCCAATTTTTACGTTAGATCTAACTCATCTGAATCAGTATTGGTGGCAGATGCCCTTGAGTAATCGTCCGTTAACGTACTATTAATCGAGGTGTGCGAGAATCCCCGTCCAATGCAATTCAATAAACACCTAAGTGCTTATCAAATTCAATATCGAAAAAAAATTGGCCGAAGACGGCTTCTGA
>JAIRNI010000001.1 GCA_031258145.1 Holosporales bacterium | reverse complement strand
ACAAGGAGGAAGAAACAATCAATTATGTATAGAAGATCAATTGCTACAGAAGGAATAGATATGGACTAAGATTCAATCTTATTGCAGGAATCTATAACTTTGAGATCAATTTATGAGTTTCGAAAGAGGCCTAATGTGTGCATTTTATATTACATGTCAGCACTTGGCCAATTATTTTCTTTTGTAAATGTTCCTGGGTTGAGTATACCTTTCCGTTAATTTAATTTCAGAAATTTCGTTACCTGTAAATTTTGGTTTGGGGGTGGTTTTAATCCATCATTTAAGAGCGGGATTATTCGTTTAAATATTTTACTTGCGAGGGGGGCGACGTTCCAGCCGGCCGTAGCGAAACCGTATGTCCCCTCCCTTGGCCGTGGATTATCCAGCATGAGAAGTAGCATATACTTTGGTTTATCTTTGGGGAAACCTCCGACGAATGTGGTTATCCTGGCTCGATTTGCATCGGTTCCGTATCCTCTCCCAGATATCTTATAAGAGGTCCCGGTTTTCCCGATGATATCGACTCCTTCTACTCCGGCCTTCTTTCCCGTCCCATGGCAGATGACGGCTCTCATTAAGTCTCTGACGATCTCGGATGTCCGGCTCGAGACTACCCTCTGGTCAGCAACATGTCCATTCCCAAGCAACACGGTTGGGCTGATTCGCCGTCCATCGTTGACGATGGATGAAATTACGGTTAGGAGCTGCAGTGGAGAGACCGATACGCCGTATCCATAGGCGACGGTCATGGAGGTCGCCTCACTCCAGCGCTTGGGTATTATCGGAGTGCCCACTTCTGGGAGCTCTACTTCCGTCTTATCAAATATACCCATCCTTTTCATGTATGATACTTGAGTCCTCACCCCAAAACTCTGGGCAATTTTTACGGCGGCTATATTGGATGAATAGACGAAGGCCTCCACCAAAGACAGCTTCCTGTTCTTTCCTCTGAAATCCTTGATGCTATGCCGACCGAGCCTAATTGGAGTCGTCGCGTCGAAGGTGCTATCAACCCTGGCTGCCCCAGAATCCAAGGCTATCGCCACGTTCAAGATCTTGAAGGTCGATCCCGGCTCAAACACTCCCAACGTATTCCTATTGAACATGTTGATGGTCATCGTCTTTGCAAGATCATTTGGATCAAAGTCTGGAAGAGATACAAGCGCTAGAATTTCACCATCAGTTCTCATGAGGATCGCATTCCCACCGATGGCCCCAAATTCCTGAATACACCCTTGCAACTCCTCATGTATTATGGATTGCAGCCTTATGTCTAAGCTAATCGCTAGTTTCTTTTGCACATTCGCCTGATTATTCAGTTCTTTATTAAATTTCTTTTCGAGACCACTGACGCCATTGCCGTCGATATCCGAGCACCCTATGACATGTGAAAACAGATTCCCATGTACATATATTCGTTTATAATCCTTCTGTAGGGCGATCCCCGGAATTCCCAGATCCATTATCTTTTCCTGAATCTGTGGTGGAACGTGCCTGATGATCCAGACGAAGTGTTTGTTCTTATCACGAAGCTTCTGTTTGATGACCTCAAATGTTGGAAGTTCCGGAATGTTGGATAGTTTCTTGGCGGCATCACATATGTTGATAATGACGGATGGATCGGCATAACACGAGCCAGTGGTAATACTCGTCGCCAATAACGTCCCGGTTCTATCGATTATATCCGCCTTCCTTATAATTTCGTTGCTCTGAATTGATGTATTCGATGTACCGTGGTCATCGATGATCATGACGCTGGCCAATCTATACGATACACCCGAAAAAATGAGGACGCCAGAAATGCACGTAATCGTGATGCGAACTCTGAGATGCTCCATTAGTGTCGCGTGAGATCTAGACTTCCTCCACAATGCAAAACCATCGAAAAAAGAACCTTTCAACTACCGGCCTCCCGCAGATTTCGAAAGAAGACCACTATCTATGAAAGACTGGAATGCTCTACGTTTCGTAGTCGGATCACGTTCCTCTATTTCCTCGAATTGACTATTCGTGAGCTCTTCAGGACTTATGATTTGCTTGTTCTCCATGGGGCGCATACCCTTGAGGTGATTCTCACACAACTTTTTCAAGCGCTTTGGATCGTTCAGATAGCTCCATTCGGCCATATAGACCACCAAATCATCGGCGCATTTTTCGATGTCCTTCTGCAGGGCCTGCGACTTCTTCCTGAGAAAGACGACCTCGTATTTAGCTCTCGAGACTATGACCCCCGAGATGATGAGAACAAACAATGAGACTAAGAGCGGTTTATTCATTACCACGACCCCCAAAGTCATTGTACACAAATCCCCTGAGAATCGCAGATCTAGAACGAGGATTTGCCTTAATTTCATCTATACAAGGTTTGATAACGTCCTTATTTATCGGCGTAAATTGATCTCTGCTGAGCTTGGACCAATGTTTTACGATCCTATCCTCCAATGCATGAAATGAAATCATGACGATCCTAGCTCCGTTCACTAAAATTTCTGGGAGATGTTTAATGACTATGTCAATTTCAGACAGCTCATCATTCACGTAAATCCTGAGGGCCTGAAAGGTCTTCGTGGACACGTCCATATTGGAATGAGCCTTTCTGATCACCTGATTTTTAAAGACGCTCCCGATGATCATCCTGAGCTCCGAGGTCGTCGTTATCTTGGAATGCCTCCTGGCATGTACTATCTCGGCCGCGATCTTCCTCGCCTTTGGTTCATCTCCGTATACCCAGATGATATCCGATAAATCCTCCTCCGGGAAAGTATTAACTACATCGAATGCCGAAATTCCCTCCTTCGACATCCTCATATCGAGCGTTCCATCCTTGGAGAACGCGAATCCTCGCTCTGGATTATCCAACTGAAACGATGAGACTCCGAAATCGAATAAGATGCCATTAAATTTACCGCGTTCCTTGAGGAGGAGTGGTAACTCCGAGAATTTCCCCAAAACGAAGTCGAACCTGTCTTGGAATCGAGACTTCGCATGACGTGCTCGCGCGGCGGCATCCGGATCTCGATCAACTCCAGTGACATAACACCCATCGCAACTGTTCAGGAGAGCCTCCGTGTGACCGCCGCCCCCAAACGTCGCGTCTATAATTCGATCTCCACTTCTGGGAGATAGTATAGAGATGACCTTATCTACCAATACAGGAACGTGACTCATCGAAAAACACTAACTCGCAGCGAGGGGGTTCGTAAAAACCTTAATCGGCGCATTGTATACTCATCCTCAAAAAGAATTAGGGGCAGGAGCACAGGCGCAGAGCCGCACTGGACGTACTGCTCAAGCCGAGCATCGTAGCGACGAACCCGCAAACTTTTTGGGGGCTAGTATAGAACATTTCCCCATGAATATTCTACCATTATTTCAGTAACGTGGCGGAGCCTTACGGCGGGCTCGATTTACTTGCCTTGCTGCTCAACTTCCGCCTGTAACTCTGCTGGATTTCCCTCATTGTTTTGGCCATACAGTCTCTGGGCATCATCTAGACGATCCTGGTTAACGGCTCCACCAGAGATAACCTGACTACTATCAATGTAATAAAGGTAGGATCCAACAACATTTAGCGCTGCGGATACCTGTCCCAAGACGGTATCTTTGAAGTTTGGTGGATAAGGAAACCCTTCTAGACACCTCACGTGGAATATGTTCTCCCCGGATATAGGAAGATATCGTTTATGTACGGCAACGATGATTCCACCGTTGAGTTGCACAAAATATGGATTGTTCGGGGTGGATGATTCTAATGTATGGGCGCCAAATGTAATGGAAATGTGCTCATGGCCGTCCCATACCGTTTCCGCCCCAAATACCTTTGGCACCACCGCTATCGCGCATGCCGTCATCATTACTGCTATCTTGCTTTTCATTCTTCTCTCCTTTTAAAAAAAATGGCTCTTAACTAGCGAAATCTATTTTTGAGAGAAAATTTTGGCTATCAAAGGAGCCAAATTTTTTCCCATGTAATTGAATATAAACTAACACTCCTTCAGGTACAATATAAAAGATTCACCCGATAATCCATTGAACTTAGCAAGTCTTCATGGCGTATAGTCCAGATTTTCGTCGGCAGGTTTTGAGGCACTGTGCAAAAACAGGCTCAATGTCAAAGACTGCAAACGTTCAAAAAGATCGATCCGCAGAAATTAGATGCCATCAAAATTTGTTTGACACAAACTAGCAATGAGGTAGGAGATATGGTTGATATTCAACAGCATTTAGGTATATATCACACTATTCAGGAGATAGCAAATGGGAAAGGTGTTTCAGAAGCCGTCTTCAGCCAATTTTTGCTTTGATTAACATATCAGCCATAATGGCTGCCAAATGGGTTGAGTATATCCTGAGAATGATCCGGCGCTAGGCTAAAGGTATTTTTATCCGGATCGGGTCTCCGTGTGGTGGGTCTTGCTTAGATGTACACGGTGACTCTATCCATTCCGCTTTTGGTCCCTCCCCATAGTCGTACTGTCGGGTGTATCCTTTCTGTTTTATACTTGCAAAGATTCTGGGTTTATCGCTGGTCTGCGGGAAGACCATTCTTAATCGTTCAAACAATGCCTTGATTCTGTTGTTGAATATCTCAACTGATGTAGCACAGCTTTCTGGAGTCACCAAAATAATTTTGCTTCTCGCTTTATCAGCCACAGCTGTCTTTATCCCATCCATTAGTGAGTTAAAGCCCGATGTGATGACTGGAGCAAAGATTAAGCTATGTTTTTTGCCGTGAATTTGTATTTCTACGTTGGCCACCAGTAGGGATTCCACTTGGTCTATTGGAGCGGGAGATAGGACGGTTAAAATTGGCCTGATTTTGGAATCTAGCTGTGCTTCTTGTAAAAACTCTTGCTCTCGCGTGCTTATTGGATTCTCTTCTAATATTATTATTTTTGCTCCCGGGGCTTTTGTAGGTATTTGGTTAAGCAACGCAAATATATGCTCATGGTTTTGTTCTAAATACCAGGCGCCTCGGAAGATATATAGGGAGCAAGGAGATGCTAAGTACTGGGTTGCTTGTTGCTTAGTGGTGACCGGTTTCGTAATGAGAAGAGTTTCCAATGTATCGCATGGCTGAACTTCCTTTGGCGTTGTACTGACGGGAGGCGGTGGGGGTGGTTCATAAGCTTTCCCTGACTTCAATGCGATTATGTACCCCTCCACGTCGAGGGCGAGGTACCATGCCAGAACGTCCCGACCACAACTATCCCAAAATTCTTTTGCTAGGGAGGAATGGGATGTTTCTGTTGCGTCTTTGCAATTGTTGACCTCTTGTCGGACAAAGTCTATGGCATCCATTTCGATGGTTCTACCTGTATCGTGTTGTAGATTGGTGCGTACAGCTCTTTTGATTAAACCTATAAGAAGTAAGTAATTTGCTTGAGCTGGATCGATGACCAGTTTTGTGCAGAGCCATTGTGCGCTTCTGCAACAGAATTGTAGTTCCATTTGCTGGAGTTTGGTTAAAACGAATTGTAGCATGGGGAGTGGGAGGGAGTAAGAATCTAGATTTCCCCAATCTACTCCCATGATCCATTTGGCTAACTCTTCCACCGTCTTAATCGAGTCAATCACTTGCCTACCATCTGAAGTTACTCCTAAGTCAATCAGGGCCTTCCCTTTAGGATTTTTTCCCGCATGAGTTATGAGTGACGAATGAGAATACCCGATGATAAGAATTAATGTTAATATGATTTTTTTAAACAACTTTAAACAACATATCCGAATGGCACTATTGTCCCAACAAATATAGGTTAGCATAACCTGCTTGTTTTGTATAGCTAAATGTTGTGTAACCCAACTATATCTCGTATAGTTAAATGCAACGATTATGAGGCTGTCATATGGTTTGGTGAAATATAAAGCCTGGGAATACAGAAAAATATTTCTTGAAAATTAACGTATTATTAAGCTTTTTATGCTATTTTAAGTATACACCATCCCTAACCCCCACCCACCCGGGGATTCTCGCACACCCCGGTTAATAATACGTTAACAGACACTTGTTCAAGGGCATCTGCAACCAATACTGATTCAGATGAGTTAGATCTAACGTAAAAATTGGCTCAGAAGCCGTTCCCGGCCAATTTTTCTTCGATCTTAAATTTAAAAGCGTTTAGCTATGTTTCATACGTACAGACATCACAGCCTCGTGGAGGACTTCAGACATTGTGGGATGAGGGAAGACAGTACTCAGCAATTCACGATCCGTCAGTTCGCCAGCGATCGCGACCGAAAAGACGGAAATAAGCTCTGTAACGTTGTGGCCTACCATGTGGGCACCCAGCAATTCACCTGTCTCCCCATCGAAGATTATCTTCACGAATCCATCGGCTTCACCCAAAATAGCAGCCTTTCCATTCCCCCTGAAATAAGCTTTCCCAATTTTGATGGGATGACCGGCCTCGATGGCGGTCTCTTCGGAGAAACCGATGGACGCCACCTGTGGCGTTGAGTACGTGCAACTAGGAATTGCCCGCAAGTTTATGGGTATTATCTCGGGGAGGCCAGCAATTCTCTCGGCGCAGATGATGCCTTCTCTGGAGGCTTTATGGGCCAACCACGGCATCTCCGCCACGTCTCCAATGGCATATATTCCACTCTGACTTGTTTCCTGGTATTCAAACACTCTGATCGTGCCGCGTGGCGTGAGCTCAACTCCAACACGCTCGAGATTTAGCTCCGCTATATTGGGAACGACTCCCACCGCTAGTATTGCCACATCAAACACGTCAGATTCAGCTATATTCTCATGGTTACAGAACTCTATTTCGATTTTCTCCTCTTTCTCTTTAAATCCCTGAGACTTGGTCTGCAATCGGATATTTATACCTTTTTTGATGAACGCTTTCCTCGCGTATTCCGATATTTCCCTGTCTTCCATCGGGAGGATACGATCCTGTATTTCACAGACAGTAACCTCGGCTCCGACGGCGTGATAAAACGTGGCGAGCTCCATTCCGATAGCGCCCGAGCCGATAATCGCCAATTTTTTAGGGCTAATCGTGGGAGATAGAGCTTCCCGTGAAGTCCACACCAACCCCTTTCTTAGCAATTCTAAATCGATACCTGGTAAGATCCTGGGATTTGCTCCCGTTGCGATCACTATATTCTTGGCCGTTATTTTTGATTGATTAGATTCTGTTTGGACGAGCAAAGTGCTTTTGTCCTTGAAACTGGCCATACCATGAATTACTTCCACGCCATTGGCGGCCAGCAGATTGGATACTCCACCATTCAGGCTGTCTATAAGACAGGATGTGCGATCGTTCATAGCCCCTAGATCAATGGAATGGAAGGTGGCATTTACACCGAACTCATTAGCTTTTTCTAGTAGAGCCTTCACATCCGCCGAGTGCAAAAGAGATTTGGTGGGTATACACCCCCTATGCAGACAGGTTCCGCCGAGGCTATCCTTCTCAATGATCGCAGTCTTGAGGCCTAGCTCAGACGCCCTGATGGCCGCGACGTATCCGCCAGGGCCACCACCGACTACCGCTACATCAAAATCCATGGCTATGATTCGTCGTCTTCTTCCAATTCTTCGTCATCGTCATATTCTTCATCCAGATCGTATTCCTCGTCATCATCGAACTCTTCGTCTTCATCTTCGACGACGGAAGGACTACTCGAGGTGACCTGTTCTCCAATTCTCCTTTTTGGAGGCTCCGGCGGTTGTGGGCCATTCCAATCGAAGACGCTTATGTTGCCGTGCGGTGAGAACGTTGAGATCGCATGTTTATATATTAGCTGCGTGTATCCATCTCTTTTGACGACGATGGTCCCATGATCAAAACACGAAATAATTCCACTGATCTTGACTCCGTTCAAAAGAAAAATGGTTACAGGGATCTTGTTCTTACGCATATAATTTAAGAAAGCGTCTTGTACGTTTATTATCTTTTCTGCCATTTTCTGGTATCTACGCAACAATCTTCGCTACTAGGAGAGTGTGATCGAAAAACACGATCTTTGCAAGCCAAAATATCAAAAATGCTTTTTTTGTTGGGAGTGGTCTGGATGGGGCAGTGACCGTGAATGATCACAATATTGGCTTCTGGATTCTATCAATTTTATCTAAGTATTGATGTATTGTATCTGGTATACTTGTCATACCAAAATCCTTAATAAACAAAATTTTATTTCGCGATTTATGCCCAGATTTAATCATGATTTTTGATTTTGCTACCTTAAAAATGGTGGCAATGAATTCGATGAGAGCATTATTGGCCTGGTTATCAGTAGGCTTGGCGTGAACGGCGATCTTCAGGACGTCTGCAACAATCCCAACAATTCCCTCGCGTTTAGAGCCCGGCGTGAGATGCACCGAGAACTCTAATCCACCATCTTTATCTTTAAGAATTTGACCAAGCATAGGCTGTTCCATATCAGAAGCTGCTACATCATAACACAGAGATCGCTGCATAATGTCGCGGCCTATTCTAGGACTTAGCCCCGACCCCGCCACCGAAAAAAAGTGTGTTTCTTTCTTTACTTAATTTTGTTGTCATGCTATAACCCTGGGTATGAGTATGAATTTTCTTACACACCAAGAGCTGGATCACCTCCTGGAGACGATTAGGCGTTATCTGAAAGAGTTTCAGAAAAAGTTCGTCTATGTTGCTTTGATTAACGGTAACTTTCATGTTATTAGAAATCGTGAAATCATGGGTTTGGGAGTTTAGTAATCTTTAGACGCTTGGGTATAGGTATTAAACAATAAGGAGAGTTAGACATCATGTCAGATGTGGCACTGGTAATCGCAGCGGTGTGGAATCTAATGTTCCGAGAGATACAGGATTCAACTACGTCGGAATACCTGGCTAATAGAGCATTCCAGGACTGCGCCGCAACTTTAGGTATTCCTCACGCTATTTCTTTAGCAGCAATCACGTCGCTGGTTAGCCTAGATTTCAAAATGTTTATATATGCATTAGGTGGTCTACAGAATGATCCACAAGTACCACTTGAAGTATTAGAATTATGGAGTCCAGTGCTGGCACCCAGGCTGATCGTGAACGAGATAGCCAGGTATGTTGGACCGAACGGGGGGTTGCACCCTGCCATGTACCGAACAGAAATGCCCTTAATGCGTACAGCGGCCCAATTCTCGACATTGGTAACGTGTTGGGCTCACTTATCTGCGCGCCAATTTCCTTCCGACACTCCCCTGACACCAACGCAGGCTGCAACGGCCCAGATGCCGCTTTTTTTCTGGATGCTTTGCGGTAACATGCTGCCTTCGGCGCGGCCATAATTCAATCAATGATACCTGCTTCCCGCCGGTAGTATAGGAGCCCTGTCTCTCCATTCATCCTGAGGCGGTCGCCGTCGCTGGAGCTTAGACATAGTCTTGCTTTCCGGGGGCACGACCTGATACACTACAAATTATGCAAAGGTGCTTTTGGTTTCTTCCAGCGAATGAGTATCGATAAAAACAAGGCATTAGACGCCGCCCTATCACAGATCGAAAAGATCTTCGGACGTGGATCAGTCATGAAGCTTGGGCAACGGGAGGTCATCGAGATTGAATCCATCTCAACCGGCTCGATCGGCCTGGATATAGCCCTCGGCATCGGTGGCTTCCCAAAGGGCAGGATAATCGAGGTATACGGTCCGGAGTCCTCTGGGAAGACGACCCTAGCGCTCCACGTCGTGGCCAACGCCCAGAAGCAGGGTGGGAACTGCGCCTTCATAGATGCTGAACATGCTTTGGATCCAGTCTATGCCAGGAAACTACATATCGATATTAATAATTTAATCATTTCGCAGCCAGATACCGGGGAACAAGCCCTCGAGATAGCCGATACTTTAGTTCGAAGTGGTGCCATCGATGTTTTGGTCGTCGATAGCGTCGCGGCGCTGGTCCCAAAGGCCGAGCTCGAGGGAGATATGGGAGATTCCCACATGGGACTACAAGCGCGCCTCATGAGTCAAGCCCTCAGGAAATTGACTGGCTCCATTTCACGGACCAATTGTATGGTCATCTTCATCAACCAAATTCGCCAGAAAATAGGAGTGGTGTTCGGGAATCCTGAGACCACCACCGGAGGTAACGCCCTAAAATTCTATGCATCCGTTCGCCTCGACATAAGGCGCGGTACCTCCCTTAAGGACAGAGAAGAAATCATCGGCAATCAGACCCGAGTCAAGGTGGTCAAAAACAAGTTGGCCCCGCCGTTTAAGGTGGTTGAATTCGATATCATGTATGGGGAAGGAATATCCAGGTACGGAGAGCTGATAGATCTAGGAGTACGGGCCGGTCTCGTCGAGAAATCTGGATCTTGGTATTCTTGCAAGAGCACCAAACTCGGGCAAGGGAAAGAGGCAGCCCGAATTTTCCTCAAGGAACATCCAGATGTGGCGGAGGAACTCGAGAAGGCCATTAGGGCCAATGCTGGAGCGGTGGCCGATTCCATGATCGGTGACGAGATAGTTATAGAAACAGAGACTAATGACGATGTCATCGAAACAGATCCGGCAGAGTAATGCACGGCCATCCCCAGAGAATGTGCTCAATTCTGGTGCGCGGATTGCCGTCATCGCTGGTGGTGGAGATCTCCCCCTAAGAATCTGCTCGAAACTAGATGAATTAAATAGGGACTACGTGTGTCTTTCGATTGCGGGCTTTGGCCCAGAAGAGTTTGAGCAATTCGAAATTGGCTCGATAGGGAAAATGCTGGGATATATCCGTGAGACCCAAGCCAAGAGTATTCTGTTCTGTGGGTATGTTAAGCGTCCCAGTTTCTTTTCACTGAAGCTCGATGGAGTCGGTAAGAAGTGGCTCTCCCACCTGGGGATCAAGTCGTTCTTGGGGGATAATGCCCTCCTAACTGGCATAAAAAAATTGATCCTCCGTGAGGGGTTCCAAGTGATTAGTCCACATAGTATCCTGAACACATTACTGACTCCCAGTGGAGTCCTCACAACACAACGCCCCACGGATCTGGATCTCCAGGATATAGCGCGTGGTATTTTCGTTTTGAATACTCTGAGTAAGACGGATGTGGGGCAGGCTGTGATCGTTCAGGAGGGCGTGGTCCTGGGGATCGAAGCCGCTGAGGGGACTTCGAGCCTCATCTCCCGATGCGTGGACCTCAAATTGAATGATCGCGGAGGAGTATTGGTGAAGACCTCCAAGATCGGGCAGGATACATCGATTGATCTGCCAACGATAGGCCCCCAAACCGTCAGGATGGCATCTGAATGCGGTCTGTCTGGCATAGCACTGGGCACCGGCAACTCCCAGATTATAGACTATTCTGATACAATCGATTTGGCCAACGAAAAGGGGACCTTTATAATAGGGATATGAGGTTTTTTTGTATATAATAAATTCAATTGACTCCACTCTAACATAAGTGCCATAGTATTCAACATTGAACTGGGTAACCACGTGTGGTTACCGAATTGCGCGAGTATATAGATGCTCGTCCGCCCACACGTGATTGATCTGTTGAATTAACGATATTCCAATCTGGCGTGGTGTGCTATGCTCATTAGAGATTGAGGTCTCGATTATTAAAACATGTGGTGAATTATGGGCGTCGTTGGTTCGTCTCTCATTCTTTTGATTGTGATTGGCATATTGGTCATCACCCATGAATTTGGGCATCTGATTGCGGCGCGTTTGAATGGGGTCTTCGTCGAGGCGTTTTCGATTGGGATGGGCCCGATTCTATTTGAGAAAACCGATAGTAAGGGCCTCAAATGGCGTATCTCCCTCTTCCCGCTTGGTGGATACATCAAGATGTTTGGTGATGCTGATATATCGAGTGTGAAGGAGTTTATACCGAGCGGCTACACCGAGGAAGACATGGACCGTATGTCGATCCATCGCAAAAAACCCTGGCAGAAGATAATGGTGGCATTCGGAGGCCCCCTCTTCAACTTAATATTCGCCGTATTTGTTCTGTTCTTTTTCTCGACGATAAATGGCATTCCTCAGAGCAATAATATAATATCCGTGCCGGAGGAGTCCTCCGTCGCGTATACCTCGGGGCTTCGTGATGGAGATGCGATCCTCATGGCGAACGATAAGAAAATATCAACCTTCGTGGATTTCATGAATCAGATTACTGAATCACACGGGAAAATCTTGAAGATTAAATTTAAGAGGGGCGATGAGGTTCGTGATATAGAAGTTAAGATGTACGAAGAAAAGGATGGAGAAAAAGTACCGATTAAACTTTTGGGAGTCACACAGAGCAATCAAAATCTATCGTATAAAACGTTACCGTTGCTTGAGGGGGCTGCCTTTGCTCTATCGACGACCGTCACCTATTCCATCAACAACATCAAATCCATATGCAAAATCGCGACGGGAGAAGCGAGTGTCAAAAGTGTTGGCGGCCTCATATCGATCGCCAAGATATCGGCTTCGAGCGCGGAGGCTGGAATCGCGAATTTCATCTGGATGTTGGCGATGCTATCGATTATGCTGGGCTCGGTTAATTTGCTGCCGATTCCTGTGCTCGATGGTGGGACTATCGTCATTTCGGCGGTAGAGTGGATGATCGGGCGGCAATTAAATAAGAAGATCGTGGAGACTGTCTTTATGATCGGTCTCGTTGTAGTCGTGGCTTTGATGCTCGTCGGTATTTGGAATGACCTGTCGGGCTGTAAACTTTTTCGTTAGACGGAGAATTTTGGAATATGATGAAAGTTAGGTTTTTAGCGTACGTATTCTGCGGTTTGTTACTATCGGCATGTTCAATGGCCGAGAAGATCTCGAAGATTGAATATGTTGGATGCAAACGTATTGAACGAGAGACGATCGAATCATACCTGCCAATCCAGGAGGGTGATGAATGTGACGCAGATTCAATCAATGAGGCTCTAAAGGCACTAACTGAGACCGGATTCTTCGAGAACGTTGATATCAGCATTAAAGGCTCGGTACTAGTCATCAACGTCAAAGAAGCTCCCATCATCAATAAAATATCATTCGAAGGCAATAAAAAGATTTCTGATCAAGATCTAAATAAAGCAATCAGGATGAAAACAAATGAAACATTTGATCCAGCTAAGGTCAAAGAAATTCAACAGGGATTACTGGATTTGTATAGGAAGATGGGCCGTTATAACGCGACGGTTGAGCCAAAGATTATCAGATTACCTAATGATAAGGTAAATCTAGTCTTCGAAATTGATGAAGGAAATGCCGCTGGTATTGGCAAAATTATATTCACGGGCAATGATGCTTTTCCTGCGAGTGATTTAATGGACGCCGTTTACTCTAAAGTCAAAAGATGGTATAGGTTCTTTGTGACCGATGATATATACGATCCAGATCGTATGGTGGAAGACAAAGCCGCCATCGAGAGATTTTATCATGAGAAAGGGTACGCGGATACAAAGGTGATTTCAGCAACGGCGGAGCTCTCTCGTGATAAAAAAGAATTTATATTGACGTTCGTGATAGATGAGGGCCCGCTCTATACTTTCGGCAAGATCGATGTGCAATCCCATGTCGCACGCCTCAATAAAAAAGATTTACAGATCGATTTTTATTGTAAAAGCGGTGAGAGATTTAATGCCCGCTTAGTGGAAGTTGATACTGTGAAAATCATCAAGAAAGCAAGTGAGCACGGGTTTGCCTGTGTTAAGGTTGAGCCTCAATTCGAGAAAAATATCAAGACTAAGATCGTTGGTATGACTTTCCACGTCAATGAAAGTGATAAAATATATGTATCGAAAATCATCATAAAGGGCAACAACAGAACCAGAGAACACGTCATTCGTCGTGAGATCGATATCGAAGAGGGGGATGCATTTAATCAGTATATGGTATCCATGGCTGAATCTAGCCTGCGTCAGACGGGGTACTTTAAAAGCGTTAATATAGATGCGATTCAAGATCCCAGTTCTCCCGATAAGTGCTATCTGCAGGTTACGGTCGATGAGGGATCGACTGGTGAGGCCATGGTAGCCGCAAGCTACTCATCCCAGGAGGGCATCGGAATTGATCTAACATACGGGGAAAGGAACTTCTTGGGTACCGGTAAAGGCCTGAGCTTTTTCCTCGGATCTGGAAGAACCATGACTGGAAGAAGCTACGAAGTCGATCCAACGACAGGTGAAGAACGCACCATCTCTAGAAAGAGTAAATTTAGGATGTTTAATAACGTCAATGTATCGCTCTCTGATCCGCATGTATTCGATAAGGACATCGATGGTAGTGTCACCGTGTTTAGGCATCAAAATGGCCGATGGGATTCATTTACAACGCGTGATCTCGGTACAACGCTTGATATTTCATACCAATTGACATCAAAAGTCAGGCAGAGCTGGGAATACACGGTGAACGCAAGGAAATTCAGTGATATAACTGATTATGCATCTCCTATAATCAAATATCAAACCATGCACAGAGACGGCGAAACCGTTAATACCAAACGGCCCGGGAAGAGCAGTGTATCATCGTTGAAGCACACGATTAGCTATGGCACGTCATTTTTCACTGGTCTGAGGGGATCGTTTAAGAGCGGCATATCAACGACGATTGCCGGGTTGGGAGGAGATGCGAAACACCTGAAGAATGAGTTATTTTCCACGTATTTAATCCCAATCAATAGGAAGACCAGCGTAAGGGTGGAATGCTCGTGTGGAATTCTCACCAAAGTTGGAAGTAAACAACCGCACGCTGCCGATAGTTTTGTGATGGGATTGGAATCGTTTAGAGGTTTTGATGATTGTGGTGTTGGACCGATGTCCGAGACAATGCGTTTCATCATTTTCAAAAATGCACTTGATGTAGCAGAAAACAAGGTGATTACTTGTCGGGATTACATCGGGGCTACCAAATATTGGAAAGGTACTGTTGAGGTGACATTCCCACTCGGTCTGCCTCCGGAGTTGCAGTTTAGAGGGTTCGTGTTCTCTGATTTTGGAACGTTGTGGAGCCCACCGGAGCAGGGCGAGAAATTCCTGAAGAAGACTGGCGGGAAGGTATTGATCACGTCTGATCGTAAGCCCCAGCTTATTGCTGAGGGGCAGACGGTTGCTCTGCCTGAGGGGGCTGTGTTGATCGATCAGGTCAGTTGTAATTTTGATAATGCGGAGAATAACCGCGTTGTTGGCCACAGGATCTTGGATTCTAGAAAGATACGAGTATCCGTTGGTTTTGGTGTTTCGTTTATTACACCGATGGGCCCAATGCAGTTCACTTACGCCATACCGATCAGGAAGGAGAAGCACGATGTCTCGTACAGATTCCTATTCGGGATGAAGACCACCTTTTAGTGGTCTAGTCCTGATGATCGAGAGATTTATTGCGCGAAGATATTTGGTGGCGAGGAGGGGCGCTGGGTTTGCGTGCATCGTCACCTGGGTCTCCTTCATCGGTATTGCCCTGGGTGTGGCGACGTTAATCATCGTGACGTCCGTGATGAATGGCTTCAGGGCTGAATTACTCGATAAGATAGTTGGGATGAATGGGCACGTCGTCGTCACCAGCGCCAAGTCAAACGGAATAGCCAATCACGAGGCCGCCGTAAAGAAAATATCAAAATCCAGTTCTGACGTCATAAATATTATACCTCAAATTGAACAACAAGCCGTGTTGATGACGAATGGGGGCGCCAGAGGAGTCGTGGCCCACGGCATCTCTGAATCCGGCCTGAAATCCAAGAAACTCATCTCTGGCAACATTAAATATGGCTCTTTCCACAAGTTTCAAGGTCAACGTATACTGATCGGGAAGCGCCTGTCGGAAGCAATTCATGCGATCGCGGGCGATAAGATTAAGTTATACATACCAGATGGCACGATTACTCCTTTCGGCACTCTTCCAAAAGAGGAATCGTTTGAGATAGCCGGAGTCTTCGAGGTTGGCATGAATGAGTACGATAAGAATATCGTAATCATCCCGCTCGAAGCTGCACAATCTTTCTTTAATCTTACGCATATGATCAATCAAATGGAAATCTTCATAAAAGACATTGAAGCAGCCACGAAGGTGGCCACTGGTATTTCACGTGCTCTAGGCTCCGATTTTTTGGTCCTAGATTGGCGGCATTCTGATGCGAGTATCTTCCATGCCGTCGTCGTCGAAAAGAACGTTATGACTCTCATTTTGAGCATCATCATATTGGTCGCGATCTTCAATATCATCTCGGGCCTCACGATGTTGACCAGTAGTAAAACGAAGGATATAGCAATCCTGCGGACTATGGGCCTAACAAAGCGCTCTATCTTAAGGATATTTTTTTATATTGGTTCATCGATAGGAATAGTGGGGACGGCTACCGGCTTGGCTCTAGGATTGTTGGTGTCCCTCAATATTGATAGAATCAAAGCTTTCTTGGAGCAATTGTCGCAGAGTTCGTTATTTAGTGAGGAGATCTATTATCTCTCGCAAATACCTTCCAAAATCGACTGGCTGGAGGTAACATGTATCATGGCCTTTTCATTGGTTCTATGTTTTCTGGCTACGATCTATCCCTCCCAGAAAGCCGCGAAACTCGATCCAGTTGAAGCGTTAAGGATTTGAGGAGTCTTGCTCACAGCAGTTTTGCATGTTTCAAAATTTCTTCACGGTCGTCGTGATGTCTCGTTTCGTGCATTATAAGCTGCGTCGTTTCATGGCCCTTGCCCATGACGACGAGGGTATCTCCCTGGCACATCATATTCATCGCGTGGTGTATCGCCTCTTTTCTGTCGGCAATTTCAATGCCCTTTTCGCAGGCGTCTAGGATTTCAGCACGGATCTCGGCCGGATTCTCAGTCCTCGGATTATCGTCGGTAACGATCACGACATCCGGGATCTCATTCGCTATTTGCCCCATCTCTCGTCGTTTTGATTTATCACGGTCTCCGCCACATCCAAATACACAAATCAGTCTACCATGACAAAATTGCTTAAAGGCTAATAGAGAGGTTTCAAATGCGGATGAGGTATGCGCATAGTCAATACAAACACCTTTCCCATTCTTTTCCAAAACCAATTCCATTCTTCCCCTTAGACCCGTAATCCTCGGGATGATGTTCACAATATCATCAGGAGATGCCCCGCATGCGTATACCAATCCAATAGCGCACATTAGATTCATCAACTGGAAATCGCCGAATAATTTAAGTTCTATATCGCGATATAATTGTCCATCGATTGATAAATCGAATACGATTCTATCGTGGTAACATCTAATATTCTTTCCAGCAATATTGGCGCCATACCCTATTCCGAACGTCACAATATTCCTGTGGGATTTTTGGATGCTTTGCAGGACGTCGGTTTGAGAGCTGGGAACAATGGACGGGTTATCCGTCTTCAATATTTCCTCAAAGAGAAGTAACTTGGCCTTGAGATATTCTTCCACCGTACCGTGGTAATCCAGATGATCTGCAGAGAGATTAGAAAACGCGGCGGCCGATAACTCGACGCTGTGCAATCGTTTCTGGTGGAGGGCATGACTTGAAGTCTCGAAAACGAAATAAGCAATATCTTGAGACTTTAAAAAATCTAAAATCCTATGGAGAGAGAATGAATCAGGAGTCGTGAGGTCTGGTACCTTAAGCTGCTCACAATCGATCCGCTCTCCATCAATCCCGAACAACCCAAGGGTTCCGAGATTGGCGGCCTTCTTCCCCAGACTATGCCACATCTGCCAGACGAAGTGCGCGATCGAGCTTTTCCCGTTTGTTCCGGTGATGGCGACGCAACACTCTGGCTGGGCAGGGTATGTAAATTTAGCAATCCTGGATGCAAGAAGCCTCGTGTCATCAACAAATATGACGCCATGGCTAACATCGCCCAACATAGGCGCCGCCTTTCTGTCCGCGAAGATTAGTAGGGCGCCATTACTTTTAGCCTCCACAATATGTTCCTTGATTTTTTCGCAAAAAATTCCTATAAAGATGTCGTGCTTTTCAACGAGCTTTGAATGTGTTCTGATGTTCCCCACGAGTGTACCACGGACAGTCTGTCGCGACGATAGATTGTAGCATGATCATTGGCATTTTCAAACGAGTTAGGGTGATACTGTCGAGTTAGGGTGATGCTGTTTACTTTATTGTTGTTTATAGCGGCGCTATACATTGGCTTAGCGTATTATACTTCTCCCTTCTTGAAGGGAGCAAGTATCGTCGCGATTCCTTTCGTTAAGATATTTATCAATAGGAGAATTGATAAGGGACTGGAAAATCCAGCCAGAAAGAATGAAAGATTCGGAATGCCATCTCATGTTCGTCCATTCGGAAAACTGATTTGGGTACACGCCGCTAGTGTCGGCGAAATCTTATCGATCATCCCGTTCATTGAGGAATTTAAAAGGATCAACAAGGATGTATTGGTTCTCGTGACGACGATGACACTGACCTCCGCAGACGTCTTGAAAAAAAGATTAGGAAATACGGTAATTCATCAGCTCGCTCCATTCGATATTTATCCATGGATCAAGCGATTCCTCAAATTTTGGAGGCCAGATACCGTCTTTTTCGTGGAGTCTGAGCTTTGGCCAAACACCCTATACTATCTATTTGAAAATGATATAACGACCTATTTGCTGAATGCCAGGGTTTCCAATAAGACGCTCGATAGACTACACTTCGTCAAGAAGTTCTTCAATGTCATGCCATTTATGGCATTTAGGACCGTCTTCGTATCTTCGCAGTCCCTCATCCCACACGTCAAAGAACTTGGATCCAGGGACACAGCCTGCAATCCGAATATCAAAATTATTTCTCCCAAATTACCGACCGATAAAGCGTTCATCGACAAGCTTAAACCAAAGATTAATGACAGGAAGGTTTGGATGGCGGTGAGTACACACGAGGGAGAAGAAGAAAAGATAATCGCCACTCATAAGGAACTCAAAAAACAGTACAGCGATCTATTGACGGTCATCGCGATTAGGCATCCAGAACGCGCGGGTGAAGTTCAGAAATTATGTGAATCAATGGACGTCTCCTCATCATGTCACACCAAGGCATTCGATAATGAAAACACGCTTCGTGACGATATTTATATTATAGATCAGATCGGATGCCTCGGGAATTTTTTCGAAATAATCGATACGGTTTTGATGTGTGGGAGCCTAATTCCCGGCATCGGTGGTCACAACGTTCTGGAGCCCTTGCATTTTAGGTGTAGTGTTGCGACGGGGCCTTACACCGAGAATTTTGATGATATACTACGGGAAATTCCCGGCCGCTACACAGTGGTTCACGATCAGGGAGAACTAGTTGCATTCATCCAAGAATCGTTTGCAAAGAAAGAAAGGCCGCACTATTACGCCAAGAAAGAGGTGAACTTCATGGATATCTGGCGAAACTCAATCAAACGGATATCCATGAATATATCTTCTACGAGATGAGGGATACTCGTGCGATTTGATGACCACTTACGTGGTCACTGCATTGCGCGCGTATAAATGGTTTGAGTATATAAATCCTTTGATTTGGGCTTCGTTTTCTAACGTCATAATTCTGTGTCTTAATTGCGCTGCATTTGGCCTGCCCCTGCTATACATCATCAATACCTTCTTGCCATTAATTATGACTTTATACGACGGATAGAAAGTGGTTATTTCTTGGATATGTTTTTCTATGGTCGCTATTCTGGATGGGACTGTAGACTCGTCATAAGGTATACCATCTATATCATCGTGGATCTGCCTGAGGAGCCAGGGATTTCCCATTGCTCCACGGCCGATCATGACACCATCAGCTCGGCTTTCTTTTAGAGCCATTCTAGCGGTCTCAACGCTCGTTATATCACCATTAACTATGACGGGAATTTGTATACTCTCTTTGATTGCTCTAATGGCGTGCCAATCGGCTTTACCCGTGAATAATTGTGATCGGGTCCTCCCATGCACCGTCAACAATTGTATGCCGTTATCTTGGGCGATCCTAGCGATCTGAATGGCATTACGATGATCATCACTCCATCCGAGGCGTATCTTTAAGGTCACCGGAATCGGCACGGCCTCTACAACGGTTTTTATTATCTCTGCTGCCAACCTTTCGTTTTTCATGAGGGCTGATCCAGCCTCCGTCTTGACGATCTTTTTGACGGGGCACCCCATATTGACGTCCAGAAACGGTGCCCCCAATTCATGACTCTTCTTAGCGGCCTCGGCCATGATCTTTGGATCAGCGCCCACTATTTGGATTCCGGTCCACTCATCATCCGTTAATTCCATCATCATGCGGGTTCTATCGATGTTTCGAATCACCGCATAACTGGCGACCATCTCGCTGTACATCACGAAATCCCCGAACTCTCGTGCGATTTTGCGAAAAGGAAGATCGGAGACTCCAGCCATGGGTGCCAGGAATACCCTGCTCTTCAACTTTCTGCCGCCTATGACAAGATCCATCATGATTTACGATTAACGAACCGGCAGACTAATATCGATATTCCGAAGAGGGCTATCAATGGCGCCGCCAAGAAGAACATGCTGAACGCATCGGGAGGTGTAATGATGGCCGCGAAGACAATGATGGCCAGTATGACCTCTCGCCACAGTTTTTGTATGGTCTGGATTCTTAAAATTTTCAATCTATCGAGAGCGATGACGAGTATGGGCATTTGAAAACTCAATCCAAATGCAAACATTAGAATAACGATGAATGATACGTTATCACCTATCTTGGGTAAAAATTCCGCATGATGCGCATTACTTTTGATGAAGAAATCAAAGACGTATGGAATGACCACGTAAAAAGCAAAGGCCGCACCAAGCATGAAGAGTATCACAGTTGTGGCCAATATGCGCTGGATAATGGACGACTCTTGAAGTGTTAGTGCTGGACTAATGAATGTCCATACCTGGTGGAGGATATATGGGAAGCACAGGAACAGTGATGTATAGAACGCGATTCGTAAATGAGTTGAGAATATCTCAGATATTGAGGAATAGACTAGTGCATGAAACTGATGACAGTATCTCAAAGAATTGATCAGTGGCTTCGATAGAAAAACAAATATTTCATTGATGAAGATGTAGCATACAATCATGGCCACCAGGATGGCGAACGATGAATTAATCAAAACAGATCGTAGTTCGATTATGTGTTCAAAGACTGTCTTGGGTCTATCATTCATAACTGCAAACAAGATTATCCGATTTTTCATAGAACGCGATATCAATATTCAGACCAAAAGAAGCGATGAATAGAAACCCAACGAGTGCTAGAAACATAACACAAACCCAATAAAATCCGAATACCATGATATAAACAATCGATAGCAACGATCCCAGGGATTGTACCACGAAAAGAACTGGGGGCAGTAGGCCATGGGCGAAGATTTCCAATTTTGGCTGGGAGACCTGGATTCGAACCAAGGTTGACCGGTCCAGAGCCGGTAGTTCTACCGCTAAACTATCTCCCAACAAAATTAGTATTACCATATGTTGATGGCCCTTTTCAAACACTCTCTCAATGGAATTGGCCATTAAGCATATTTGATCTCTGCAACAAAAGTTAATGTAATGCCTAAACTGACAATCGCTATATTCTAATTAATTAATTATTTACCAATACTTGCCTATAATACATATGAAGGCTATAATATTTATAGGTATTTTATGAGCCACGTATTCAAAACAATCGCCGTGGCATCGGCGTTTTGTCATCAAATTTTTGCTAGCTATTTTGTAAGTTATACAGTGAATCCAGAAGACGTGCGAGTAGTTGCCCCGTCCAATGTTCACACACCACTAGTGAATCATCCATGCGAGCACAGTGATGCGTATGATGTCATTCTTCACGACGGATATCCCCTTAATTTTACGTCAAGAGATTTCACGGGCAAGTTCATCAGGCGTGCCTCGGGTGTAAATCTGATACCGAATCCATTGGGATTTTCCCATACAGGAGCCGTCGTGATTGCCACGCCTCAAGAAGTCATAGAAATCTTAGATCATTTATCTGATCCTACAAATCACACATCAGGTTATACCCCTCAACCAAGGAGTTTAGAATTAATGAGAGAGAGACTTGGTGAATTTCCCGGAGATACTCTAATCCCGTTTTGTCTAGAGGCCAACGGGACGCCTGGGCAGGTCATGAGTGGTGTCTTGCCTCATGTTCAAATCACACCCTTGGCACAGAGCGTCGCGGAATATAACGGAAACGTATACGTGAGGCAACTTAGCACTCCAGTACCACATCATTTGATGATTGAATTTATAAGACGAAATTTGGGCAGGCCATACGAGGGAGTCAGCACCTTCAAGACCCTCCTGAGATCCACGTTAGACAAAAACCAGAGCGAAGACACAAGTCGAGTTTTTTGTAGTGAGTGCGTGGCATTGCTCTACAGACAAACTCTCGGGCTCAACATTCCCAATGTCAGCAACATTATTCCTGAGGAATTTGGATCGGCTGCGGGGGAGCACGATGTGCTACGTGGGTACGCCGGCGACGAAATCCAATTGAAGTTGCAGTTCATTTATGACGAAGGATACGATAGTTGTTGTTGCAGGCCCAAGTGCTTGTTGTTGTGATGTCCAAAGGCTGCGAGATGTGAGAATGGACAAAATACTCACGCAATTCAGTAAACACTTATGTGTTTGTCAAATTGCGTGAGTATAAACCTACGGAATAGCCAGAGCGATCTCTGGCCCCATACATCCCGACTCAGGCTACAGAACCGAATACTGCGAATATCCCTAATGTGTGGTCGTGGACGCGCAGCTATTCATAATGAATCTTCACGTTTTTTGATTTAAAATACGATTTGAACAATTGGTCAAATAACATCACGTTGCAATATGTTTGTTCATTGACGCCCTTTCGGACCATAAAATAGCTCTTTAGTATCGGGCCATCCACAAATTTCAGGACTCTCCTCAGGGGTGGGTATCCGTAATATACGTCCTGCCTTTCGCACACGGCGCCGATGCCCAATCCTTCTGACGTCATCTTCACTATCAAATCTCTTGATTGTGTAAGAACATCGGCCTTCAAAGAAGGCAGGTTATAGTCCCCCGTTAAATGCCAGTTGGTTAAAGAGGCGTTGTTATCCTTGCCAGAATACGCGATGATTTTATGCTGACTCATTGCGCTCAGCGATGGTTCACCGTATCGCTGTATGTAAGACTCGCTTGCATACAATCCGTATTTGTATTCTATATACCACATTTTGTTGAAGTAGGGCAAATCTCCTTCAATACACCAAAATATGATCGTTGAATTATCCACCATCTTTGCGGTGACGGAATCCTCCGCGATGATCGATAACCTCAGTCCGGGATGCATCTTGTTGAAGCTCTTGATGCAATTGATGGCCCAAGTTGTCATACTATCTCTAGCGATTCCTATCGTTATGTGTTGTTCCGTTTTGTGATCATCCAGATTGATACCAGAATAAACCCCATCCTCCAGTATGCGTAAACATTTTTTCGCGTACGGAATGAAATTTCGGGCAAAATCTGTAAGCACGACGCTGTTTCCAGGGTTTACTTTCAAAATCTTGCGATCTAGTTCACTTTCGAATCTCGTCATTTGGTCAATAAATGCAGTCATGGGAATTCTTAACGCACGGTCCCCACCCTCATAAAAGGCAATGAGATTTTTAAGGATATCGATCATGCGATACTACCACTCCTATGATCAACCCTGAGTTCTAGCTTATCCGCCTCCTTCAACATCAAATCATTCAACTCATGCACCACTCCTCCTAACTTAGGTGGAATCTTTTTCCTCACCGCGAAATCCAGGACTATTGGCGGACCGGTTACTTCCGGAAGTACCTTAAACAACTTCTGATACCCAAATTGCACGTGTGAATCTACGACTGGACCTATACCAAGATTCGCTTCGACGGCGGCCGTGATAACGCCAGGAGAACTGATCAGAATGGAGGGTTCCATTTCACTCAATCCGTACTCTCCTGATAAGTGCCAATTTAAACGCTTGTAAGCATCCCGATCAAACACATCACCATATCCTAGGATAGAATGTGACGAAAGATCCTCAGGAGTTTTGGGGTAATTTCCAATGTCTAGTAGATATCCTTCGCTCGCATATAACCCCTGACTAAGTACTAGAGTCCATTTCCGATCAAAAAACAAATAATCACTATCTCTGTAATTCATGAATAGAACATGCGCCTCGGCATTATCATTGCTACCAACCCTCTTTTGAGTTATTAGATCGATGCCAACATGTTGCCAATCTTTGGATGTCGTCATTTTGGCGATACATGGAAGAAGCAGATTCTTTCCATAACTAAACGTTGACCTCACGACCAAGATATCATCTCGCTGATTGCTCTCGTGAACATCCAAGATGCCAGATACATAGCTATCTACCAGTCTTCTAGCCGATGGGAAAAACGATCTCCCCTCTGAAGAAAGTGTTTCACGAGAAGGTTCGTCATCCCCCTCAAACAAAACGAATCCAAGACACCGTTGTAATTCCTGAAGGTAGCTCAGCCCGCGATTTGGATCACACTGAAACTCACGACAGGCCTCAGAAAATCCATCACGACACACCTTCTCAAAAAAACCAAGTTGAGAGAAGTTCAAGGATACACCATACCTGCGCCACGGTGATCTAACGCTATGTCCGGATTATTGCAGAGGCACCATTCAACTTCAAGAAGGAAATCTGACAGGGTCCAACGCATGAGAGTCTTTCTTGAGACATTCAATAAATTTCTGCGGCATTGTCGCGCCCTATAAATCTAAATACCTCGACAGCTCAACAAAATCTGCAATTCCTGAGAAAAAGATAGCCACAAGGTCTCATGGGTAGGCCCTGAATGACGGATCCCCACAACATTTAGCTATAAACAAATTGCGCGAGTTTAATATATCGGTGCTTTGAGAATCATTCCATCCCCCACTCAAACAATGTATAATCAATCCTGGAATTCTTGTTTGTATGTGCCCGATGACTGAATTATTGGATCCAAAGCTGGATTATATCTTTAAGACTATTTTCGGGACTGAAGATAGAAAGCCGCTACTAATCTCGTTTTTAAATGCGTTGTTTAAGGGGAA
>JAIRNI010000044.1 GCA_031258145.1 Holosporales bacterium | reverse complement strand
TAGACCTCTTTCGAAACTCATAAATTGATCTCAAAGTTATAGATTCCTGCAATAAGATTGAATCTTAGTCCAAATCTCTTCCTTCTGTAGCAATTGATCTTCTATACATAATTGATTGTTTCTTCTTCCTTGTTACCTTGGTAGTTAAACCTTGCCCTTCCCTTATTGTATTACACTTTATTAGTTTCCTTTATCTAAATTCGAAAGAGGTCAATAGATAGACCCTGATGGAGTTTCAAAACATTTGGCTATAATACGCCCTGTATCGAGCCTCTAATATTTCGCATTTCCAATCATCCTGTCGGCGTAGCTCAACATGGAATGGAATCCATATTGCTCTAGGAACTGGGAGATTCCATCCACCGGGGATTCCGTGTACTGGAAATTAATTTCGATATCATCTTTTAGGGCGGCCAGTTTCTTGGATAGTATTGCCTTGTCTATCTCGAGTTTTAACCTATCGTTCTTTTTATTTTTGGGGAGCGCATGGAGATTCATTATGAGATTGTCTAAAGATTTGTATTCGTTTATTAGGGCGGCCGCGGTCTTGGGCCCTATTCCCGAGACGCCAGGGATATCATCGGAATCGTCTCCCATCAGGGCCATGACGTCTAGCACCATATCTGGTGAAACCCCAAATTTGTTGATGACATCTTCCTCTTTAATTTCCTTATGTTTCATGGGATCATATATCCTGACCGTGGATTCATATTGTGAACAATTCAGCAATTGCATGAGATCCTTATCGGATGATACTATGATGACCTCAAATCCAGGACGCAGACCAAGATGCCTTGTATAGCTGGCTATTATATCGTCCGCCTCGAATCCTGGGATCTTTTCGATTTTGAATCCGAAGTTATGGCAGGCATCCTGAATCAACGACATCTGCGTGGCGAGTTCCGGGGGCATCGATTTCCTACTCGCCTTGTATCCCTCGTAAATCTCATTACGGAAGGTTTTGCGGGAGGAATCGCAGGCGGCCACGTACATGGCGCTGCGGAACTTCACCATAATCTTCAAGACGGATGAGCAAAACCCGAAGAGTGCCCCGATTTCAAGGTCTGTCCCATCGGTCTGTCGCCTCCTGAGAGAGGGCATCCCGTAGAACGATCTATACGCAAATCCAGATACATCAATTAGGCATACTCTTTGAGCCATGTTCAATCACGTCAAAAAAAACTATATCTTCCTGAAAACTAAGCATCCATTCGTTCCGCCAAATCCGAACGAGTTGCTCATGACGCATGAAATCGTTCTTTCCTGAGGAACTTTCGGCGTAAGGTTCACATCACACCCCTCGTCCGGGTCATCGAGGTTTAGAGTCGGTGGGGCGACACCACGACGCATCGCCAAAATCGAGATGATGGCCTCGATGGCTCCGGCCGCTCCCAGCAGATGCCCCATCGCCGACTTCGTCGATGAAATATTGATTTTATAAGCATGCTCTTTAAAGACGCTCTTGATGGCCTGTATTTCCACGAGGTCTCCAGCGGGAGTAGACGTACCGTGAGCATTGAGGTAATCGATGTCCTCTACATTGATCGTCGCATCCCGCAGTGCCGCTAGCATGGCATTCCTAGCGCCAGCGCCATTTTCTGAGGGAGCCGTGATGTGGAATGCATCGCACGAGGATCCATATCCTATGATTTCAGCGTATATCTTGGCCTTCCTTTTTATAGCGGAATCCAAGGTCTCGAGAGTCAGGATCCCCGCCCCCTCACCCACGACGAATCCGTCTCTCTGGCGATCCCATGGCCTCGATGCCAGCTCGGGAGTATCGTTGAACTTTGTTGATAGAGCCCTGGCCGCCGCGAACCCCGAGACTCCCAAGCAGCAAACCGCGGCCTCAGCACCTCCAACAACGGCGTAATCAATGTAACCGTCCCTGATGAATCTGAATCCCTCGCCGATGCTATGGGTCCCAGATGCACATGCCGAGACGATGCTGTAATTGGGGCCGGTGATACGGTGGCGAATCGCTATGTGTCCCGACGCTAAATTCGAGAGCACGGAAGGGATGAAGAAGGGGCTGACCCTCCTGGCTCCCTCCGAGAATAAGGTGACCGAAGTATCGTACAGTCTTGACACTCCTCCAATCCCGGAGCCAACCAACACCGCAGTTCTGTCCTTTTCTTCCGCCGTCAATGCTGAAAACCCGGAGTCTTCCATGGCCTGCTCCGCCGCCGAGATGGCATAGACAATAAACTTATCGATTTTGCGTTGTTCGGCTGGAGACACGTACTCATCGGCATTGAAGCCGCCCTCACCCAGCGGGATCATACCGGCGATCTTGGAGGCTATGTCAGACGTATCGAAAGTATCGATCAGCCGAACGCCGCTTCGACACGAGACGATACCATCCCACAAACTCTCGACGTCTCTCCCGAGAGGAGATACAGCCCCCATTCCCGTAATGACTACCCTTCTCCTCAATATCCGCTTCCAGTAAAGCTATTCGATTGAGTCGAGATACTTCACGGCATCCCCGACGGTTATTATCTGTTCGGCAACTTCTTCCGGAATCTCGCAGTTGAAGGTCTTTTCGAATTCCATGATGAGTTCAGCTTGCTCTAGACTATCCAGACCCAAATCGTCCTTAAAACTAGCGGATTCTACTATTTTCCCACTGTCAATCTTTAAACTATTCACCATCACATTCGTCACTTTCTCAAAAGTACTCATAAAAATATCTCAGTGCCACGTAAAGATCCAACACAACGGTCATTATAACTAAAGCCCACCTCCGCGAGCAACTCTATTTCTTGTGCTCGTCAAAGTTGAGCGCATGAATCGCCATCCTGCGGGGCCTCTGTGGGTAGCTAGCCGCACATACTCAAGTAATTCAATAACCACGTAAGTGTTTATTAAATTCAATGTTGAAAAGATTGGCTCAGAGGCAATCTTCGGACAATTATAATACTAAATTCTCGTAGAATAGAGTAGCATATTTTCAGACAGATGTAGAAAGTGGAAGGCGTTACGATTAAAAAGATAATGGGGTATGGACTAGTCGTTCTTGTGATGTTCGGACAAGAGTGTGCAGTGGGGGCTACGTTCAGTCCCAGAAGATCGTATCCAGAATTTTGCAAAGAAACTGGGCAAAATCCTCTTCCTCGAGACTCACCTGGGCTAACCATCCCGGGTGAGGGTACCCCGGGAAACGAGGAGCCGGCTTTGTCACAGCTAGGGAGGGTGGTTCTTGCAGACAGGGACGCAATGCGACAATATGGTAGATTTCCGACATCTCCCCCACGAGCGCCGAAGCCCCACGAATAGCAGGCATTCCCCTAGATCCTAGATGCCATTAGTTGGGATTTATGTGATGCAAATTCTGGTGGAGAGATTCATCACAGTTGATCGATAATCTTCTTGATCTCTTTCATCAATTTGCGCTGGTGAAAGGTTCCGTATTCGGTGCCTTTTACCATGATTTTGGCGTGGCCTGTGCTGAATCCGAAGATGCCGATGTCTGAGTTCATGGCCTCTCCTGGCCCATTGACGACGCACCCCAATACGGAAATCTTGAGATCTTTTCGGATATCTCCGCACAATGTTTCCAATTCGTTGGATATCGATATGACATCTATCAGCGTTCTCGAGCAGGTTGGGCATGAAACTATATTGACCGTATTCTTCAGCATCCCAAGCGATCTTAATATCTGTCGAGCAGTCTTAATTTCGTCTAAAATATCACTGGAGAGGGATACTCGAATTGTGTTACCAATACCATCCATGAGCAAGGCGCCTATTCCTATCGCAGATTTAATACTTCCGGGGAAGAGTGGGCCCGCCTCAGTTATGCCGAGATGCAATGGGTAATCCACGATGCTCGCGAGTTTTCTATATGCCTTAACGGATTCTTTTACATCCGATGATTTCACGCTAATCTTGAAATTTTCAAATCCCAAATCCTCTAGCTTTTTGGCATTAATAACGGCGCTTTCGACCATGGCATCCGCATTCGGTTCCCCATATTTCTGAATGATTGATTGCTCGACGGATCCAGAATTTATGCCTATCCTAATGGCGCACTCATGATCCAGCGCGGCACGGACGATGTTCCTGATGCCAACGTCCCCCATATTCCCTGGATTAATCCTGATACAGTGGGCGCCGCTTTCGATGGCATCAATCGCCAATCTATAATCAAAATGTACGTCGGCGACGATTGGGATGGGAGAATTCGATACGATTTCCCGCAGGGCGGAAGCGGCTTCTCGATTCGGGCACGAGGCGCGTATGATATCGCATCCGGCTTGGGTGGCACTCTCGATCTGGGCAATCGTGGCGGCGACGTCCTCCGTCTTGGTGTTGGTCATGGTTTGGATGGAGACTGGCGCGCCACCGCCTATCGCGAAACCACCTCTTAGAGCTATTCTTTTTTTGGAGTGCAATTTAAATACCGCTTCAAATATCGCCCGGTATGGCTATGTTCACATTGCGCGATCGTCTCGGGAGTACCCTCAGCGACGACCATCCCTCCTTTGTGCCCGCCTTCAGGGCCTATATCAATCACCCAATCAGCCGTCTTGATGACGTCCATATTGTGTTCAATGACGATGACCGAGTTCCCGGCATCAACCAGAAGATACAGAATTTCCAAGAGTTTCTTGATGTCATCCATGTGGAGCCCCGTCGTGGGCTCATCGAGAATATACAGGGTCTTACCGGTAGATCTTTTCGATAATTCTTTGGCTAGTTTGACCCTCTGTGCCTCTCCGCCGGAAAGGATCGTGGCCTTATGCCCCAAGGTCAGATACCCCAATCCGACCCTGCAGAGGCAGTTCAGTTTCTGGTATATTGCCGGTTGATTCTTGAATAGAGCCGCGGCTTCTTCGATGGTCATGTCCAGAACATCGGCGATACTCTTGCCCTTATATTTGATGTCCAGAGTTTCTCGATTGAATCTGTGTCCCTGGCATTGATCGCAAAGCACATAAACATCGGGCAGGAAATGCATCTCGACTTTTATGACGCCATCTCCCTTGCAGGCCTCACACCTTCCCCCCTTTATGTTGAAGGAGAAGCGGCTGCTCGTATAACCCCTAGCTCGCGCCTCCGGTAGCCCCGCATATAATGCCCTAATTTCTGAGAAACAACCAACGTAAGTCGCGGGATTCGATCTGGGAGTCCTCCCGATGGGAGACTGGCTGATATTGATAACCTTATCGATCGCCTCCATATTTTGGATACCCTTAAAATTCCTACCACTCGCGATCTTACGGATGATCCTGTTGGTGAGAGCCATGTACAAAGTATCGATTATAAGGGTCGATTTCCCGGAGCCAGAAACCCCCGTAATACACACAAACATATTCAGCGGAATTTTCACGTTGATATTTTTTAGATTATTGGCCGAGGCTCCCACTATCTCTATTGTATTTCTCTTGCTGGGCATGCGCCTGACCTTGGGGATATCGATAGATTTCTGTCCGGAAAGGTATAAACCCGTCAAGCTGTTGGGGTTATTCTTAATTTCGTCGATTGTGCCTGTTGCACATATCTCACCCCCGTGTATCCCGGCTCTGGGCCCAATATCAACGATCCAATCTGCCGCGTACATAGCGTCCTCATCATGTTCCACGACGATGACAGAATTATCGTAATCTCTGAGTTCTTTGAGGGTCGCAATCAGCTTATCGTTATCGCGTTGATGGAGGCCGATCGAGGGTTCATCGAGGACATACATTACACCCGTGAGGCCCGATCCAATTTGAGATGCGAGCCTTATACGCTGGCTCTCTCCACCAGATAGCGTTTCGGATGGCCTCGATAGGGTTAAATACTCCAATCCAACGTTGATTAAGAACTGCAGTCTATTCTGGATTTCCTTCAGAATCTTCTCGGCGATAGTCATTTCTTTCTGATTGAGTTTATCGGCGAGACTTAGGGCCCATTCCAGCGTACTATCGATCGACATATCCGATACTTCCGCGATATTCTTATGGTCTACCTTGACGCTTAGAGCCTCCGTCGAAAGGCGGGTTCCATTACAAACGGGGCACACTTCCATCGGCGTCAGAATATCCTCCAAGGAGTCGTCCTCATCAAGCTGCATCTTCATTAAAACTTGGTTCCCAGTACCCCCGAGACCACCACACGATCTACACGCCCCCTTTGGACTGTTAAAGGAAAACAGCCTGGGCTCTATCTTCTCGATACAAAATCCAGACACTGGGCACGCCAGATTTTCAGAAAAAATGCGCTCGTCTCCTGTATCAAAGTCCTTGGCGATCATGAGGCCTTTGGAGTGTTTCAATGCCGTGCTAACTGAATTCGCCAGTCTTTGCTTCAATTCTTCGATCTCATCATCGGCTTCAGGTATCGTCACCCTGTCAACAACTATCGAAATATCATGTTTTATATTCTTGGATAATTCGGGTACTTCATCTATCAAATACAAGGTACCTTCAACGAAGACCCTCTCGAAGCCGCCTTTTTTCAGGAGAAATAATTCGTGCTTAAACTCTCCCTTCTTGCCACGCGCTATCGGAGACAGCAGATATAATTTCGTCGAGGCTGGATATTTGACGAGCGAATCAACGATTTGGGAGACAGTTTGCGGCTGAATTGGAAGCCCCGTCGCTGGTGAATACGGAATACCTATCCTTGCGTACAACAACCTTAAATAATCATAGATCTCGGTGATCGTTCCGACGGTCGATCTCGGGTTCTTGGAAATAGTCTTCTGTTCGATCGATATCGCCGGACTCAAGCCCTCGATTTTATCGACATCCGGCTTTGGCATCAGATTCAGGAACTGTCTGGCATACGACGATAAACTTTCAACGTACCTCCTTTGCCCCTCCGCATAAAGCGTATCGAATGCCAGCGTGGACTTGCCGGAACCACTCAACCCCGTGACAACGACCAACTTGTTCTTCGGAATATCGAGATCTACATTCTTCAGATTGTGTTCCCGAGCGCCTCTAATTCTTATAAATTGCTGCATAAACTAACTATCAAACCAAATCCATCTTGCTTTTGATCGAGCGAACGGCTCTATCTGCCTCGAAAAAACAAGGAACTATGTTCTTTTTCTTACTAAGGTATGTTACAACATCGCCCGCCGCATAACAATTGCTTATTGAAGTTTCCATAGTTTCAATATTGATTCCTATTGCGCCATTACTTTCATAGAGGCCCATGGCCGTCAGCCCCGGTATTATACTCTGCTGCGTTGAAAATCCATAGCAAAAAATCACATGATCCGTACGGAGTGTCTCGATGATATCGGACGAGTTCTCATTGACCAGTACCGTCCTGCATCCTTCAGATTCTTCGAGCCCAGTTATATTGGCATTAGTTTTTAGGGTTAATTTATTTGATTCGGCTAAATGACGAAGTATCGCCACCTTGGAAGGTTCACACGTGAATTCCGCTCGTCTATGGATGAGAGTAACGCGCCTAGAAATCCGTACGAGTTCTATGGCGAAATCGACGGCGGAATCCCCACCTCCAGCTATGATGACATCTTTCCCATCGAACAGATTCATATTAATGCAATAAAACTGCACAAAATCAGATGAATTATCTAGCTTGTCTAACCCCTGGATACTCGCCGGAATATTGGGAACGACGTTCCCTATGCCCGTCGCTAGGATGATGTATTTTGCGGTGATGGTGCTCTGGTCTGTAGCAATCTCGAAGAGCCCATCAGAATCTTTTGATATATTCAGGACCTTATGCTCAAACAAAACACATGCGGCATGTGGAAGACATTGTGCCGCCAAGATCTCGATATAATCCCTGGCCCTGATATCCGCAAAACCAGGAACACCATACATCCGTTTGTCTGGATAGAGATAGCGGCACTGCCCTCCTGGATTCACCGTGGCCTCGATGAGGCACGCCCTCAACATGGCGAGACCACAACAATACGACGCGTAGAGGCCAGTGACCCCAGCGCCAACTATCGCGACATCATACTCACTTGTATCAGTTATTGAGTCTCTCCCAAAGCGATTTTAACCCTCTTGCTCATTCGAGAAATCTTCCGTGCCGCGGCATTTTTGTGGATGGCGTGTTTCCCAGCTCCACGCATCAGCTCCTTCTGCATCGTAGAAAAAGCTGAGACGATGATCTCTTTGGAACACTTCCCAGAAATGGATGCCTCCAGCTTCTTGACGAAAGTTCTCATCCTGCTTAGGCGATTGATATTGACGGCCCTCTGTCTAGCCGTCTTCCTGATACTCTTCTTTGCGGACTCGTGTGAGGCCATCTTTACCCATCGGTATTTATACGAAACACACCACATTTTACCACGTCATTTTACGGAAAGCAACTATGCACATAGCGGCGCGGTAAGACGCGGTAAGTTCATTTACATTTTATTAAGCTAGGTGTTGTAATGTTCAGAGAAATTATGAAGAATCCGACAACTAAGCGATGATCTTATTGGGAAACAAAATAATAGCAATAGTCATGATGTTGGCATATGTTTCAGTGCAGGGGTCGAATGCAGCACAGAACATTCCAACCCTCGCCCAGTATCATGATAAACAAGGGGTTATCCTTGACGGGTCGTCGCAGGATAAAATACCGTTAGTTCAATCAAGAGACTCTGTTAGTCAAATTTTTGAAGCTGCCATTAATAACCGGCACATAAAGAGGTTCCGCAACAGCCACTTAAACACAACAACAAATCCGTGTCAAATGACCAACGAGGGCAGGGACACAATACAAATCACTCCAGCGAACATCAACTGGTTCCTCCTCGTCGAGGCAATAGAGCTTGGTATCCGGTTTCTTAGGGAAGGACAGATAACAGCTGCACCCAATCTCATCCAGATGGGAGACACGGCACTGACGAATCGATGGGGCCCA
Organism: Holosporales bacterium; assembly: GCA_031258145.1. Classification (GTDB taxonomy): domain Bacteria; phylum Pseudomonadota; class Alphaproteobacteria; order RUG11792; family RUG11792; genus JAIRNI01. The sequence goes on along the minus strand of JAIRNI010000044.1, from coordinate 10,747 downwards.
GAAGCCGAATGGATCATACAGGAAGCAATCCATGATGCAAACACTTACTGGAGGATTTTTCAAATACAGGGGTATATATCCGACATGCAAGAGGCAATTCGAGGGGCGAGAGAGACAACAACCGAGGCAGAGGGCCAATCTCCGACTCCGGCTCTACAGAGCACGACACCCCACCCAACCAGACCCGGGAAAAGGGTGGTAAGGGCCGAGTCCCCAGAAGTGTACGACTGGTTCGCAGACCAACCAGCAACAGAGAACCTCATGATCGCTACCGATCCAATCTTTTTCGGGATAGGGGGTTTCCAAAGGAAACTCAACATGCCCACGGTAGAGAAAACGGAAGTCATATGTAGGTGGACAACCTCCTATCTGCAATCCATCCCGCTCTCGCAGACCCTCGAAGACATGCTACAGGTTAGCAAAGCTGGTGTGCGATGGACGGTGATCCCTCCGTCCCAGTATACGGACCCGATAAAATCTTGGTGCGTATCCGCCACTGAGAAATGGGTACCGGGCGATAAGCTAGTATCCACCGGCACTAAGGAAGAGGATGCGGGGATTCCGTACACGACGTCCAGGTTCCCCTTCTTCATCCAAAACTTACTTGAAGGATCGGCTTCACCATTCCCCAGTCAAATTAGAGTAATAGGGCAGGCCAACCCGGAGATCCGCAGCATACCCAAACGGAATCTCCCCTGGGGACTACCCCGATTTACAGCGAAATGCATTAGGGAATGGGATGGGCCAGAATTGCGGGAAGGGTCCTTCGGGACAATATCCACCGCACGAGGGAAGGGAATTAGGTGGGTCCTTCTCCTAAGGCAGTACTTGGCCAGGATAGATGCAGGTCAGTCAGAGGGAATGGGAGACAGCCAATTGAGCTTGGTGGTAGGGTCCGAGGTTCTCCATCATCCCCCAATTCCGCCTTCTCAGTGCATCTCTCTCTCAGAGGATCTGCCCGTATGGGAAGCGGCCCTGGAAGACTTGAGGGGCAGGGAGGAGAAGGTTACCCTGTGGTTCTCGGCAACCAAAGGAACAGAGGATTCACTCCCCACCCAGTTTGCCCTGGCGCTTACAGGCAAAAAGGCTCGGGGCCAGATAAACTTTCTTGTCAGCCTGTTTAGATCACACAATGTCCCTTTTAAGCTGATAGACAACGACACAATGCTAATTCCCAGAGGGACCAATTTCGGATTGAAAGACCACGAATTATACATAAAAGCCATTGATGAGAAGACTGAATTGCTATGGATGTGGCCCCCAGGCTGGGATTTCACTAGCGGAGATCACATGGACTGGGTAACAGCCGTTAAAGGAGTGTGATGTGAACCGGTACTATACTCAACCCTTGTGGCAACCATTATGCCTGAGTATAGAAATCCACTGCCTTTTTGAACGGTATGCAAATGCGCTTAGCCGTGATATACTGATCTCCATTTTTTGATCGTCATTTTTTCGAGGTGATATTATGGCTAAGCTATACTTTTACTATTCCGCTATGAACGCGGGAAAGACCACTAAATTACTGCAGAATAGTTTCAATTATCAAGAAAAGAAGATGGATACTTTGTTGTATACCTTTAAGTTGGATAATCGCTTTGGCGAAGCTGTGGTATCTTCCAGAATAGGCTTGAAGGCGAGTTCTCATGTCTTCGATGCTGATCTCGATATCTTTGCCGACATCGATTCGAAACGTGGGCCAAAGACGGCGTGTGTTTTGGTGGATGAGGCCCAATTTTTAACCAAAAAACAGGTTCATGGCTTGTGTCGTGTGGTTGACGACTTGGAAATTCCCGTTTTGACATACGGTCTTCGGGCCGATTTCTTGGGAGAACCATTTGAAGGCAGCCTGTATCTTCTCCTCCTGGCGGATGAGCTAATCGAAGTGAAAACCATTTGCCATTGCGGGAAAAAGGCCATCATGAACGCTAAGTTCGATAGCAACAAGCGGATCATTAGGCAAGGAGAACAGGTTGACATCGGCGGAAGTGAGAAATACACGGCACTGTGCCGTAAACATTTTAATTCCGGAGAAGTTGGCCCCGTATCCTAGATTGTGGTATCTAGCTAAATGTTCTGTAAATCCGTTAGCGTCTATCTATTGACCTTTCGCTATTTTTGCCAAAAATGAGTTGTGTTTTGTTAAGGGGGGCGTTAAAGAAACGAGTGAGAAGCGTAGCAGATACTTTTGATCAATATTTTAAGTATATTTGGGTTGGCGCAATGTAAAGCCTGGAAACACAGAAAAATATTTCTTGAAAATTAACGTATTATTAATCTTTTTATGCTATTTTAAGTATACACCATCCCTAACCCCCACCCACCCGGGGATTCTCGCACACCCAGGTTAATAATACGTTAACGGACGATTACTCAAGGGCATCTGCCACCAATACTGATTCAGATGAATTAGATCTCACGTAAAAATTGGCTTAGAAGCCGTCTTCGGCCAATTTTTTTCGATATTGAATTTAATAAACACTTATGTGTTTATTGAATTGCATTGGACGGGGATTCTCGCGCAGCTCGGCTAATAATACGTGAACGGACTGTTACTCAAGGGCATCTGCCACCAATACTGATTCGGATGAGCTAGATCTCACGTAAAAATTGGCTCATAAGCCGCCTTCGGCCAATTTTTTTTTCGACATTGAATTTGGTAACCACGTACTTGGTTGCTGTATCGCGGGAGTATGTATGTGAGACCTAATGTATTCAATGAATTTGGAGAGCCCGATGCTGTTCGATCCCTTCAGTAATATGGTCACATCGTTTGGTAATAGGTCTATGATTTCCAGAATCGCCGCTTCATCCAGTGATGCAAAGCATTTGATTGCTGGATGATGGTGCACGAATATTCCCCATAACTTACGCTCGCCTACAAAGTAAACTTGTCTTATATCACGATGATTGCTTAGTTCTTGAACGATTGTATAATGATACTCAGCTTCATGGGAGCCAAGTCCTTTCATTTGCCCTATGATGGCGATCTTCGCTCCTTCATACGACGAAAGGACGTCTATGGACGCCAACATCGATGTTGGGCTAGCGTTGTACGATCCATCTATGATCGTGAGATGCTTCCCGCGGCAAGTACAGTCTATCACTTCTCCCCGTCCCTGGAGTGGCTTGAGCTCCCTGAAAAGTGGCAAAGCGGAGGAAGGATCCAGATCTAATGCAATTAGAACGCCGACCACGCAGGCGCTGATGTATTCGTAATGTATGCCATGGCAGCCAATCTCGTATCTGAAAGTTTTCTTGGCGGCATGCAATTCTATCGGCGGCCCAGATTTGATGTATACATCACTTCCTTTAGAATATCCCACGGATATGGGTATCAAATTCCTAGCGAGAGCCGCCGCTTTAATTGCCCCGGCGAACTCAGAATCACCGTGATAAATTAGGGTTCCTCCCTCAGGCATCCCATCAATAATCGAGATCTTCTCTACAGCCAACTCAAATTTATCGTCAAAATTACCGATATGGGATTCGAATACATTGGTAATAATCCCGATGTTGGGGCCGGCATATTTGGATAGCGTCGAAATCTCTCCCTTGGAACTCGAGCCGAACTCTAAGATACAATACTCGGTGCCGTCGCTTAGCATCGAGAAACATATCGGCACGCCGTAGATGGTGTTGTAATTATTATCCGATGCAAATGTTAGGCTGTACTCATTTAGGACCCGGTTTAGCCACAATTTGGTGGTGGTTTTCCCGACGCTCCCGGTAATGCCAATAATTGTCTTGGGATTGACCAGGTCCTTGATACGTAGACCAATTCCCTTGAGGATCTCCAGGCTATCCTCAACAAGGATAGCCTTATACAGCAAGTCTTCAGAAGAAGCTTTCTGGTGCTTCGATCCGGTGCTCGAATATTCGCGTGCCGTTAAGTACGCTGTGCTTCTGCCCGACGTGTCTCCTGCCCTCAATTCTGGTTCTGAAGGATGCGAAAGAGGGCTAAGAGCCTCCGAATTACACACAAATGCTGGATCATCGATCACCGCGGCGGAAGCCCCTTTTGTCAAGGCATCGAGAGCAAATTGGTTTCCGTTGAGATGTTTACCCTTCAGGCCAATGAAAAGATTCCCTGGCTGTGTAGTCCTGGAATCTATCGAGATCCCTGTAAACTCGACATCTAGATCCCCAATCTGAAGGGTACGTTTTTGCGCTGCCACGAGTATACGCCATCCGAATCAAGCCTTAGTCCGATTATAGCTCAATGTTCTGCAGATCCGTCAGTGTCTATCCATTGACCTCTCGCCCCTTTTTTGCTAAAAGTACACTGTGTTTTTGTTAAATAGACCTCCTTCGAATCTAGATAAAGGAAACTAAAAAGTGTAATACAATAAGGGAAGGGCAAGGTTTAACTACCAAGGTAACAAGGAGGAAGAAACAATAAATTATACATAGAAGATCAATTGCTACAGAAGGAAGAGATTTGGACTAAGATTCAATCTAATTGCAGGAATCTATAACTTTGAGATCAATTTATGAGTTTCGAAAGAGGTCTAGTCGTTACCTATGTCTACAAGGACCCACCCACCACGCACACTTTCAAATTGCCTAGCGTATGAACTTGAGAGTGGGGCCAGGGGCACTATTCGCCTGAGCCAATTTTTTACTTATGTGGAGGGGGATAATTGGGCTTTTGCCGCTTCCACGGCCGGTTGATCAAACGGGTTAATGTTGGCCAATTTTGCCAAAGTCACGACTTCGACGATCGACAGCATCATCAGGAAGCCAAGTGTCTCGACGTTGAATTCATCGAATTCCAATACCCGGACCGGGTGCTCTTTTTTCAATACCTCGATGGTGTTCCTTTGATGTTTGAGCATGATGTCGTGAATGGTATTTCCCCTGAGTCCACTGATTACCTTGGAGTTCAGGGTATTCCTAATGGCGGGAGAGGGCTCATTATCTCGCTGTGTCACGATGGTGAAGAGCTTATTGGCCGGCCCCGCCAGGAATAATTGCAGCATCGAGTGCTGATCGACGGTACCGACTGCCTTTATTGGAGTGATCCCGAAATTAGGGCTTTTCCCTAGGCTTTCCGCCACGAGCTGTACGAACCATTGCCCGAAATCCGCAAGTATGTCTGAATATACCATCATCACATGCTGATCGATTTTCCCAGATTCAAAGGCTTTATACATTCCTAAAATATCATTGAAAAGTCGGCAATCAGCGGAAGTCTTACTGGTCATTATCTCATCTAAAACAAGCTTGGCCCCCCTAATAAAGGCATCTATATCGCAGCCTTCCAGTAGGGCCGGCAGCAGCCCCACAACCGAAAATACGGAGAACCTGCCACCTATATTTGGATCGTGCGCGACGATGGGCATACCGATCGTCTCCGCCAAAAGTCTCAGGTCATTCTCTTCAGATAAATCGGTTATCCCTAGGGCATGTTTACTGTAGTCAAAGTTTGGCCACATCTCTAGGAGCGTCAGGAATAATGTCAATGTCTCCGTGGTCTTGCCGGATTTAGAAATCACGATGATTCCAGTATCACTCGGATCAACCCATCCCAAAGCGTTATTGAAATGTTTGGAATCAACGTTCTCTAAGAAGATCAATCGAGGACACCTCCCGTGGTTGCAGGCCGCCTCAAAATTGGAGAGACACTTCCCACCGAGGCTTGATCCACCCGTGCCTATGATGATAATTGAAACGCACTCCTCAAATCTTTTGCTCAGTATTTTGATGGGAGTTAAATCATCATGGACAACATTAAAGATGCGGAGTTCTCGAATCTGCCGCTTAATATAATCAAAAATATCTTCCACAATTGTATGTTGAAACTGAATTAGTTCGCCAGGTGTGAGCCCAACCCCCTCGGTGCATCAGATATAATGTACTCCACAAGAGTCGCCTACTTCAAGCCCTGTATACCCAGACCTCAAAAGCTTGCGGGTTCATCATCGGTTACCCGTCTTGCCCATTAAGTCCAGTGCAGCCCTGAGCCGGCGCGCCGTGTCTTCCGCCCTCGATTCTTTCGATGACTGGGTATAAGGGTCATTCCCCGCACTTGCAAAATCGTTTAAGTTAGAGAATAATGGTACTATGACGGGAAGTAGCGCAGCCTGGTAGCGCACTATTCTGGGGGGATAGGGGTCGGCGGTTCAAATCCGCTCTTCCCGACCAATCGGAGATTATTCGGCCCACGTTATACTCAATATCAAAAGAATTGGAGGAGTTCCTTGAACATGCTCGAGCTATTATACCTAAATGCTTTGAATATCAACCATATCTCCTACCTCATTGCTAGTTTGTGTCAAACAAGTTTGATGGCATCTGTTAATTGGTCAAAAGTATCCGCTACGCTTCTCACTCGTTTCTTTAACGTTCCCCTTAACAAAAACACAACTCACTTTTAGGGAAACATTGTCGAGAGGTCAATAGATAGACGCTGAGGGATTTTTAAAACATTTGGCTATACAATCGATGGAGAGGGTAATGTCCAGACACAAAGACTATACTCACGCAATTTGACAAGCACATAAGTGCTTCTAATTTTAAGATCAGGGGGAAAATGGCCGAAGGCGGCTTAAGAGCCGGTTTTTCCTTTGGTTTAACATGTTCAGGCATAATGGCTGCCATCTGGATTGAGTATATACTCATGTACTTCGATCAATACTTATGTGTCTGTCAAAATTGCGTGAGTATAAAATTGAGGAGATCCGTGCATTAATACTTGTTCCACTCTTTAATCTTTGGTACAATGTCTTGCAACGATAGCTTTTCGGAAACTATTTTCAGCAAATCCCGGAGATGAGGATGAACACGACAAAGAATAAAATAATCAACCGAGCAATAGCGGTATTGGTGGTGTTGATGCCGGAATCAGCATACTCGGTTAGTTTATGGGACATCGCCCAAGGGGTCCCAGAATGCTGGGCATGCGGAATGCCAAAAGATTTCCAATTACAGGATGGACAGACGTTGGGCGATGCCACGCTGGAGTATCAACAACTCATAGATGACCTGGCCAGAGCTTCACAAGCAGAGCAGAAGGAAAAGGCGAAGTGGGCCAAATCTTTGGATGAGAGGAGTCTTACGGGGAGACAGCTTAACTACGTGAACCTGCTCTGTTCGTTGGTAGAAATCTTCAATCCCGCCCCTCGCCCAGAGTTAGGCTTGGAAGGCAAATTGACAATACAAAGGCAGAGCTTCACCCAAAAAGAGTCCGAGTCAACAGGTTGGCTCAGGGGCAGGGCACACGACGCCGCAGCATGGCTAAGTTTACCAATCGCATTGTACATAAAGCATCATCATCCTACATTGTGGAAACAACATGCCCAAACAGATTATACAACTCAGGTTAGTCCCACATCACCTCGTTCTATGGCCCGAGATGGAGCAAGAGAAACTTTCAACTACCTTATCTTACCGGATCTTCACTATCACACTCCTCGGATTTTGGAGCAAGGCGACATTCCACCGGATACTCTCGTAATCCTACAAGGAGACTCAGTCTTCCCCGCTGGATCTCCGGAAACGGATTGGGCAACCGGCCACATCCAAACTGACAACTTTAACTCCCGAGCACAACAGGGGGGTTTCACGGAAGAAATGAGACGACTTTTCTCAATTCGAGGTATCACAGCATGGGCAGTCCTCTCAACAAAGGAATATCGTGTACCACCCGAAATCACTCAATCTATCTTCCAGCAGCTTTCAGGGGACGGTTCCGGAATTCAGATCCTCTCCAGTCGGTTTCCGAAATATCAATACCAGCGTTACACCGAAACACGTTACATATGGTGGAAAAATGATTGGGAACACCATATCATAGTTGGTTACTCCCCAACTACACACTACGACGAGGAGGTTGATCCAGAACACATCGGATGGGACGAATTCCTTCAAGACGTCTTGCGGGATCAAGATAATGCCCAGACCCTGACAAAATTCTGTATTATTTGCCACGCCAGCTTTAAACACGTAAACAGCCTGGTTCAATTCACGGGTATGACTTTATGCAAACGATGCCCGGGAAAACCACAACTAATCGTGTTTACGGCAGGAGACCACTCGCAATTTCTACAAAGGCAGGCTTTCCCAAGCATGCCTCCCAGGGGTCCTATTGACCCTGACGATCCAAGATTTCAGAATGGTTCCTTTGAATCTTGCTCACATCTAATATGGTGGCGGTCCGGAATAGAGTGCTTTTGGATGGCACTGCCTCCAAAAGGATTAGGTCCGAATCGAGTGACGAACTTCGACAATCTTGACGACTCGAGGACATTCGTTAATGTCGGGGGCAGGTGGGAGGAAAGGTCCAGTCCGTAACCAACTTCCTCCGTAATTCCTACCACAGTAACACGGCCAATCCCAGCCATATCGGGGATAGTGTGATCCACGCTATCCGTAGCATCTGGGCCTGCTTGTATCTGGGCAGGATAGCACGTATCAGGATGACGATTGTAATGATCATAAAAGTATAGATCACTATGTAGCGCCCCAAAAACAGATTCGCTAGAAGGGCTGATTGAAACATTAGATTTAGATAGTCTGATAAGTAAATCAGACCGAATAAAATACCTCCATATTCAACGTACGCCCCGGCGACGAGCTCTGATTCCGCCTCCGGTAAATCGAATGGGATTTTATTGCATACCATGAGGAGGGTAATGAAATACGCTATCAACAAAGGAATCTGCAGTATAATCCCAGCTTTTGATTCGGCCTGCATAATATCGAATATGTTGATGCTATCGTATATTAGTATCATAACTATTAATGAGAGGATATATGGCACACTAGAGGCTACGGCTTGCAGATAGGCTCTAACTCCGCCGATTACCCCGTATTTCGAGTGGGATGAAACACCGATCAATGTTTCACTGAAGACGACGATGGTGTGCAATAGAATCACGATGAATATACTGCCCCTTGGATTCCATAACACGAAATCGGATGTGATGGGGATGAGCGCGAGCTGCAATAACGATATAAAAAACAGTAAAAGAATGGCGAAAATAACGGATCTCGAATATCCCCTCATCGCTGATCGTTTGAAACATATCTTGATGGTATCGGCGAAGGGTTGGAGAAGCCCGCCAATCCCGCACTGGTTTGGCCCACACCTCAATTGGATTCTCCCTATCAACTTCCTCTCATACAGCGAAAGATAGGCCGCCAGCAATACGCAGCCAGTGAAGAATATGAGGGCTCGGATGAGGAGTAACATCGTCGTTCCTCAGGGATACTCGCGCAAGGGGCCCCATGCCGGATATTGCGCATCCCCCTGCGTTGGAATCATACGGACGTGATTTCCCGTTATGTCAACCACAACGATCCGGGACTTCGCGCCAGCGCTTGGAGTCATCGACGCCGCGATATACCTGCCGTTCGGGGCCCAACAAGGTGCCTCCACCAAATAACTACTAAAAATCATGTTCTCTGCGCTTCCATCTAGACGCATCGTCCCGATATAGAATCTTCCCCCCTTCTGATATGAAAACGCAATTAAATCACCTCGTGGAGAGACCATCGGCTGCGAATATTTACCACTACCCTTGCTAATCTTGACTGGATTATCTCCATCCGCACTCATCTTATATATTGCCTCTTTTCCTGCTCTATCCGATGTAAAGATGATATGTTTACCATCGGCCGTGAAACAAGGGGATGTATCTATTTTCTCAAATGGCGTGAGTTGTGTTAGCTCATGCGTCGTTAGATCAAGTTTAAATATCGCAGATTTACCGTCGATGATAATCGCCAAAACAGCAGTGGTATTATCCGGAGAAAACCTTGGGGCATACGTCATTTGTATCGTCTTTCCGGAGTGGGCCTTATTTAATTTCTTCAGGACAGAAGGGCCTATCAGTGGCGCATTGGCACGTGATCTTCTGGTAACTATACTGACGTGAGGATAGGTCCTTTCGCCGGTATTTGGTAGCCATAAATATGCGATACCGTCTCCGGTTGGAGTGAACCGCGGCGTGATGACCACGTTGTCCCCGTCCGTAAGTACGAATCGTCCATACCCATCCTGATCTATTTCCACTGCCCTAGTTGTGCGATCTTCGCTCCTGGCGGTTCCCACGGTTTCAATGTATGCGATCCTCGTATTGAAGTGTCCAGCTTCATTGGTGATGCGTTTATAAATATGATCAGCAACAACGTGCGCCATTTCTCTAAGATTGGCACGAGATCCTTTGACCTCCAATGAAAGCATATCCTGCTGCGCCATGACGTCCATTACCTTAAAGGAGACTGTTAGCTTACCGAAGTTGCCGGCTTCTATACTGCCGTGAACCAAAAATCTGGCGCCAATAATGCTCCAGTTCTTCGGATTCGGTCTTTTTCGTGCCAGGAGCTCTGGAGATTCGAGGTATAACTTATGATCGATTATTTTAAACAATCCGGAGGATGTTAAATCATCGCCAACGATCTTAAAAATTCCGTCCCCATCCTCTGATGGATTCCCGTCTTTATCGCAAGGGGATACTAGCGCTATGGGATCAGGTTTAATATTCCCCTTCTTAATTTCAATTCTCAAGGCATGGGCAACGTAAAGAAAGGATGCCCCGAAAACACATATCAATAGCTTACGCCACATAATTAATCACAAGAATTTAAACTCGAACGCACATCATCCTACTACATTAGACCTCTTTCGAAACTCATAAATTGATCTCAAAGTTATAGTTTCCTGCAATAAGATTGAATCTTAGCCCATATCTCTTCCTTCTGTAGCAATTGATCTTCTATACATAATTGATTGTTTCTTCCT
>JAIRNI010000016.1 GCA_031258145.1 Holosporales bacterium | reverse complement strand
CGGGGTGTGCGAGAATCCCCGGGTGGGTGGGGGTTAGGGATGGTGTATACTTAAAATAGCATAAAAAGCTTAATAATACGTTAATTTTCAAGAAATATTTTCCCCTGCGTTCCCGGGCTTTATATTTCGCCAAACCAAATATACTCAAACCATTTAACAGCCACATATTAATAAACACATAGCCGAGTGAAATTCCGATGAGGCCGGTGGTCAGATTACTTACACTTTCTATTGAAACCCGAGTTAGTCGTATGTAACACTGAATCTCGGTTGCGCCCATAGCTCAATTGGATAGAGCGTCAGACTACGGATCTGGAGGCTGAGAGTTCGAGTCTTTCTGGGCGCGCCATGAGAGTTTGGGTTATCTTGAATAGAGGGTTTGACGGATGGGTGTTGGGGATCGATTGAGAGTAGTCATCGCAATTCTAATGTGTGTATCGGTCGGAGTTGCGGGTCAGGTTTATCAGGCCAACGCGGGTTCGCCGTCCCAGATGGTTGGACAGAGTATGCTGAATACCTCAAATGCCACCGATTTCGATGTCGAGGTTTACGTCCTAGAAAATGGAAATCTCGTAAAAAGGCACATTAACCAGAGTATCCTCAGGAAAGCCCTGGTTGTTTTTATCGGCGAGGGATGTCCCCATTGTGAAAAATTTCTCTCAGGATTTGCCCAGCATTACAAGCGCCTCACTAGCGAGGGCGTCACTGTTGTATTCGTTCGTATTCCAGCCATCGATGCGTTGCAAGCGGGAAGAGTGCCGACGATGCAGGAGTATGAGAGCGCTGCATCTGAGACGAGTGTTGTGAGCTCCCCCTCCAATACTGTGAAAGTGTTTCTACTGGCGGATTACCCGGCTTTAATGAAGGTAGGAGTTACTGCAATACCCGTTGGTTTCATAGTTGATCGCGGCGCGCAACGCCTCAAAATGGAGGGAGATGCACTAATCCAAAAGACCGATTTTTCGGATGATTCCGTTCTGCAATCGTTTCTCGAATATTACACGAAGGATGACGAATCCAATCGAGATGAGGGGACAACGAAGATTGGGGACCATGATAATGGATCGCGCAAGACTGGAGCGAAGGGCTCAAGGAATAGCGGTACGTCTTCCTCGAGACACCGGGGGATAAACCTCGATGAGGCCAGGAAGTATACGCAGATGCTGAATGATTGCAATTGTGACGACCAATCGCTGTGTAATGCCAAAAATAACTTTCCCCCATGCTTCGAAAAATGGCCGGATTGTTATAAGAAACCGCCGGCATGCCCCGCAAGTAGGACTCCAGCATGTTTCGATAATCCGCCAGTATGTGAGCAGCAGCCATCGGTATGCGGTAATGGCCGTCCGGCGCCCAAAAGGTCATCGGTGTGCGGATGGCCTCTTGAAAATCAAGAGAAGTCGCCGATGTGTGGGCAGTCTTCTGCGAATCACGAGAAGTCACGGGGATGTAATTGGCCTCCTGTAAATCAAGAAAAGTCGCCGATGTGTGGGCAGTCTTCTGCGAATCACGAGAAGTCACGGGGATGCAATTGGCCTCCTGTAAATCAAGAAAAGCCAGCGGTGTGTAGACAGGCTCCTGTATGCGAAAAATCCAACCCGAAACCACAATGTAGATGCGTATGCGATGCTGATTAAGCTACATTGTGAACATTCTTCTCATGCTTTCTTGCATCAATCTTAATTTAGTAAGCACTTACGTGTTTATGGAATTGCGCGAGTATAATTACAGGGCCTGCTTAAAGCTCCTCGCGATCGATGTGCGACGTTGCCGTGATGATTGTGTGGAGTTCGCGACCATCCGATGGTGGAAGCTCGTTTATTAAGACCGGAGTTTTACCTACCATACTTATCGCCTTCATCATGGTCCGTGTATTCTGTGATGTTTCCGATCCAAGAACGTGTACTATTTGTTGTGACTTAGGTAATTGCTCTATATAGTCTAGTCTCTGACGAATGGCGGCGCATAGATCCCTGTCTGGAGACCGTGCCTTTATAGCATATTTCTCCTCTATTACAGCGATCAACTCTTCAACATGAAGAGCTGGTATAGTGGTTTGCAGCTGAATTCTGACGGGCTGAGCAACTTCTGTTGGAACATGCATTAGGTTCTGTGCATCCTCTATAACATAAGTGGGATTGGGATGATTACACGCAGCGAGTGCCACGATTTCTTGGTGCCGTTTGATTCCGATGATGAATAATGTTCCCCCATCACTAATTTCCGTCCTCATCCTAGCCTGAATATTTTTGATGTGTGGACACGTGAGATCGCATACTGTCACTGATCTTTCGGCCGCTATCTGATAGGTTTTTGGCGGAGCTCCGTGAGCAGAAATTAGATACGCTGCGCCTTCTGGGACGTCCTCGATGGCCGCCTGAATGAGCCTACCCTTTTCATGAAGCATATTCATTACGTGGCGATTGTGGAGAATGTTTTCAGTGTAATACACCGTCTTATGTTTCAGAATTGTCTCAGATGCTAGTTTGAACGCGTTGATCGCACCATGGCATGGTCCGAATGGTATTACTGTCATATCCTGCTGTCCACCGCAAAGAAGATTGGAGTAGGAATCTAGCACCATCATCACCAAGTGTCAAATTTGTAAAAAAACATAGGACATTAACTTAAAATTAATCATAATTTCTTACACTCCTTATATGAGTATGAAAAGTGTTATACGTCATATATTGGGAGAGGAAACAGTGTTCAACGTCTTCGAGAATAATTTTAAAAGCAAATTGTTAGCTGGCATAGCGGTTACAATAATTGGTTCCGCCTATTGTCAGGCAACAAGCAGTACGGGAGCTCAATCATCAGTCAAAGTCACGAATTTGGCAAGCGAAAATAAAGATGAGCAAAAATCGGGAGCCGATGACGGCACAACGTATTTTGTTGCGGCAGATGGGACGGTCTTCAAATCTCCAACTTCTAACGTATATCCCGGCGAGATAAAAGGCCAATGGCTCTACGTTACATCAAACACTGAGGACTTAAAACAAAAAGTCAAAGAATTGGAGACGAATCCGGAGGCCGCCAATATTCCATCACAGGCGGCGACTCCCGGTGTTACTTTAGTCGGTGGCACTGAACCCGGGGTAAAGCTCTCGGGACCTGAGTCATATCAAGCCGGACAAGCCCTCACTCCTGAGCAATTGGCATATGTGAAGACTCATGGCACTCTGCCGCCTGTGCAAGTCGTATCTCAATCTGGGCCGAAGGTATATCAAGCAGGTCAGTCTCTCACTCCCGAGCAATTGGCGTACGTCAAAGCACACGGCACTCTCCCGCCGGAAGAAACCGCTCAGCTCACGTTGGGAGGCGGTGCAGGACTTGCTCCGGGATCAGAAGTCACGCTCGTATGCCGCCTAGCTCCGGCCCCGGCTGTGGTTCCTGTTGTTGCCAAGTAGATGACAGACTCACGCGATTCAGTAAACACATAAGTGTTTGTTAAATTCAATATCGAAAAAAATTGGCCGAAGGCGGCTTCTGAGCCAATTTTTGCTTTGATTAACGTATCCAATCATACTGGCTGTTAAATGGGTGTACTATTCTGTGTTTCTCGACGCACTGCCTCAGTTGTTTTGGTGTACCCATTTAGCACCTGTCCCATAATTCCTCCCTCCAACTAACATAATCATCATAGTTTACCTAATTGCGCAAGTATAGCACATCATTACAGTCCGTGGAAATGCAGCTATCGAGCCAATAATCTCTTGAGGGTACGCGAACCCGCTATGCTATTCCGCGTTAGCAATTACCGGTTCATTACGTTTCTTTTCGGCGATACGTGTGCGTTTACCGGTGCGTTGCCTCAAATAATACAGCTTGGCTCTCCGGACTCTTCCGTGTTTGAGGACCTGGATTTGTATGTTCGGAGAATACAGGTGAAATAATCTCTCGACTCCCTCTCCGTTCGAGACCTTCCTAACCTTAAACGATGAATTTATGCTGCGGCTCTTACGGGCTATCACGACCCCTTCAAATGACTGCATCCGTTCCCTGTTGCCATCAACGGCCACCAAAACCTTCACGGAATCGCCGGCCCTAAAGTTCGGGATAACCTTCCCAGACGTCAATCTTGAGATCTGCTCCCTATTTATTCGCTCTATTAAATTCACGTCTTACTACTCCGAAAATAATATCACCCATCCAGCCCAGATCTATAACGCTCCCAAAGATCCGGACGCAGCTCCTCCGTAATTCTCTCGGATTGCTCCAACCTCCACCTAGCGATCTCCCCGTGGTTACCAGATAACAGCAACTCCGGAACACTTTCTCCGTGCCAGATACTAGGTCTAGTATATTGCGGATATTCCAAAAGGTCAACGGAAAAGCTTTCTGTTGTTGTGGAATCCGGGTTATGCATGATGCCTGGTAACTGCCGGAGACAGGCATCGATCAGGACCATCGCCGGCAATTCCCCTCCAAACAGCACGTAATCTCCAATGCTGATTTCTAGCATTCCGTACTCAGACTTCCAGAAATCTAAGACCCTTTGATCGATGCCTTCGTATCTGCCACACAAAATAATCATTCCTGCTGCATTAGACCTCCCCCATAACTCTCCTGCCCCCAATTCTAATTCAGGAGGTTGCAGAAGAGGTCTATTATTATCCATCAGTGACACGGCCATGTTTTGAGTAAAAACCTGCCCCTTAGGAGACATATATATGATCGTTGGCGTGGATTGATGCAGACTAAGAGCGTAGGTGAGGGCATCGTGAACTACATCCGGCCTCATGATCATGCCAGCGCCCCCGCCATACGGGGTATCATCCACTTTCCTGTGCTTATCCCGTGCGAAATCTCGAATATTTACCAATTGTAAATCCCAAATGCTTCCTAGCCCTTTCCCACTTAAGCCAAATCCTAGGGCTCCCGGGAAGAGCTCTGGGAAAATGGTGACTACGGTTACTCTGAACACTTTAGCTCTTTTTGGTTACGTATTTCGTCGTGTAAGGATATTGGAAAATCAACGTACGAACAATTGAAAATAATAGGTAAGCGCTCTTTCATTGCGGAAGCAGGACCACATCATGAAAAGTTTTGAGCGATAGCTAACCTAGGCCCCGTCAAGGATTAGGTATAATTTCATCCAGATGCGTAACCGCATCATTTATTCTCGTGATGCGTCGCAACTTTCAGATGGCATTTTGTCGTGGAATCTTGTATACTCTTCTAGTGCTGTGGGCCTTTAGTTCAGTTGGTTAGAACCCTCCGCTCATAACGGAGTTGTCGTAGGTTCGAGTCCTACAGGGCCCACCATCTATTTTCAGGTTTTTTTGTGGACATTTCCTATGTTGGATAATACGGCTCGTAGTTACTTACTTCATACATCCGATGAAGAGAAGATACTCACGGTCTCTGAGTTGTCTTTCGCCATTAAGGGGACGATCGAAAGGGATTATTCCTCGATCAAGCTTCAGGGGGAGATATCCGGCTTAAAGAAACATTCATCAGGACATACGTATTTGTGTCTCAAGGATAATGAATCCGTCATCAACGCCATCTGCTGGCGAGGCACCAAGGTAAGCTTCCCCCTGGAAGACGGTATGGAGATCATAGTCCGAGGTAGGGTGACGACCTATCCCTCGAGATCCCAATACCAATTCATCATCGAAGAGGCCAGTATGTCTGGAGAGGGCGCCCTCCTAAAACTCATCAATGAACGGAGAAAGCGTTTTGCAGCTCTCGGATATTTCGATAACAAAAGGGAGATTCCGAAATTCCCCAGAATCATAGGTATCGTCACCTCTCAGACCGGGGCCGTCCTTCAGGATATGAGACATCGCCTAGAGGATAGGTATCCATTTTGTGATGTGGTGGTGTGGCCCGTTAATGTGCAGGGAACCATGGCCCCGGAGCAAATTTCCAACGCAATACGCGGTTTCAATTTTATGATCGATAGGAGGCCTGACGTGTTGGTGGTCGCCAGGGGCGGCGGCAGCATCGAGGATCTTATGCCTTTCAATGAGGAATTGGTCGTCAAGGCCGTTTATGATAGCTCGATCCCCGTGGTCTCGGCGATTGGCCATGAAACAGATACGACCCTAATAGACTACGCCTCTGATTTGAGGGCGCCAACTCCAACCGCTGCCATCGAGTTAATCACTCCAGTTTTGGCGGATATTAAATTGAGGCTCATGGATCTGCGGACAAAAATGAAATCTCTGCTCATTGGGACTCTAAAGGAAATGAAGACTCGAATCACCAACGCGATTAAACATCTTATTTCATCTCAGTTTATATTTTTGGCTATTCGTCAGAGTTTCGATGATAAGATCGGTAAATTTCTGATATTGATCAATAATTATTTTCAGAAAGAGTCGATGAAACTGGATAGTAAAAAGATTATGGGACTGAATTATTATTTGAATTTAAAGCAGCAGCAGTACTCAGCCGTTCGGAAGACCCTAGAGAAAAGAGCCGAGTATTTTATGGTGCAGCACTGCCAGACTCTGAAGGTCTTGGGGGATCGCTTAGAACAGGCATCGTTCAAGAAAATCCTATCGAAAGGCTTTTGTTTTATCACGGATATGAAGGGCAGCACCATAGAAACCAAATTAGACTTCGAAGCCTCTAGAAATACCGGATATGTTATCCATTTCCAAGACGGTATGTCTGAAATATTATACCATACACACGCAATTCCATGTCCTACGCATGAGAAATTTTCTTGATGCACACATCAGACCTCTTTCTAAACTCATAAATTGATCTCAAAGTTATAGATTCCTGCAATAAGATTGAATCTTAGCCCATATCTCTTCCTTCTGTAGCAATTGATCTTCTATACATAATTTATTGTTTCTTCTTCATGGTTACCTTGGTAGTTAAAACTTGCCCTTCCCTTATTGTATTACACTTTTTAGTTTCCTTTATCTAGATTCGAAAGGGGTCTATTCTTTTTGTGAGAGAACATATGGATACGGCACGATCGCCTCCCAACAAAAAAGTGATTGAGTAATACGAAATTTCGTATAAAATCGGGTGGATACTGGCGGGCGTAGTTCAATGGTAGAACACAAGCTTCCCAAGCTTGCAGCGTGGGTCCGATTCCCATCGCCCGCTCCATTCTGGGTGTCTTTTTATGTTTATTTTAAAGTTCTTAGTTCCGAATTCGATTTTAGACGAACTCGATCAGGTCTTGGAACAGGCGGAGTGCTTGGATTACTCGGCTTTCGAGAATCCTTCACTGGGATTTTCTACCGATGTTGACGAGGCCGAGTTCCCCATCGCCAATTTCTTTAATGTGGAAGTACTATTTCAGTCAGAGGATAGCATATCGGGTGTCATCAGTACATTGCAAGCCGCACTAGGCGAGAATATTAGAGATGTCAAAGTCGATGAATTAGCGGACGCGGATTGGGTTCAATTATATCTCAACGATCAGCATCCAGTTGTTTGCGGCGACTTTTACATTTTCGAGGACCGGCACAATGTTGTTTACGAGATGGAGAATGCCGGAACTACAAAGAATTTAATTCCCATCAAGATTAATGCGGCGCTTGCCTTTGGAAGCGGATATCACCGAACGACGCAGATGTGTCTCCGCAACTTACTCGAATTGAGTCGGCGGTGCCAGCCGAATGAGATTCTGGATATGGGGTGTGGTTCCGGCATCCTCGGTATCTGTGCCCTCAAGCTATGGCCTAAAGCTAGTTTAACGGGAATCGATATAGACCGGGATGCGGCAAAAATCGCCAAACGAAACTACAAGGCGAATGGTATAAATGGGCAGGCCAAAACAGCATCGGCAGTGCCCAAGCAGAGCTTCGATCTAATAATGTGTAATATCTTGAAGCGACCCCTAATAGATTTGCACAAGGATTTCTATGGAGCAATCAATGCTGGAGGTCACATTATCATTTCTGGATTCATAAAGAGCCAAGAAGATGACATCGTGGAAGCCTATACATCTGCCGGATTTAAGGTGTTGAATAGTCTTTACCAAGATGATTGGGCGTCGCTGCTATTAGTGAAACCGTGAGGTACCCAGAAAAACTGCAGATCATTCTCTCGAAAATCAGTGTGGCGCTCATCTGTGTCACCGCGAGCTTCGTGAGCTATTGCATCTCCCAGGTGCTGGGGCTGTTCCTCATACCCCTAACGGCCGTCCCAATCTTTATTCACGCTTTGTTTATCGGTAACACCGCCCCAGGCTTGGTCATTGTCTTGACCGGGATTGCCGACGACATTTTCCTCAACGTTCCACTGGGAACCTTCCCCTTGGTATACACAATTATATCATATCCCACCATCATCTATGAAAAACATATAAGATCCAAGCGGCTGGTATGTGCAATATTGATATGCGCCATCCTTGCCATCAACAAATTTCCGTTGTAGATCCAGTATAGCCAAATGTTTTGCAGAACCGTTAGTGTCTATCCATTGACCTCTCGCCCATTTTTTGCTAAAAGTGAGTTGTGTTTTGTTAAGAGGGACGATTATGTGAGTATCATATGGTTTGAGTATATCTGGTGACTCTCGGTTAACATATCGAACATTAACGTATTATTAACCGGGGTGTGCGAGAATCCCCGTCTAATGCAATTCAATAAACACCTAAGTGTTTATTAAATTCAATATCGAAGAAAAATTGGCCGAAGACGGCTTCTGAGCCAATTTTTACGTTAGATCTAACTCATCTGAATCAGTATTGGTGGCAGATGCCCTTGAGTAATCGTCCGTTAACGTATTAT
>JAIRNI010000024.1 GCA_031258145.1 Holosporales bacterium | reverse complement strand
GTCCGTTAACGTATTATTAACCGGGGTGTGCGAGAATCCCCGTCTAATGCAATTCAATGAACACCTAAGTGCTTATTAAATTCAATATCGAAGAAAAATTGGCCGAAGACGGCTTCTGAGCCAATTTTTACATTAGCTCTAGTTCATCTGAATCAGTATTGGTGGCAGATGCCCTTGAACAAGTGTCCGTTAACGTATTATTAACCGGTGTATGCGAGAATCCCCGGGTGGGTGGGGGTTAGGGATGGTGTATACTTAAAATAGCATAAAAAGATTAATAATACGTTAATTTTCAAGAAATATTTTTTCCGCGTTCTCGGGCTTTATATTTCGCCAAACCATATGACAGCCTCATAATCGCAGCATTTAATTATAAGAGATATAGTTGGGTTACGAAGCATTTAGATATATTACACTTTTTAGTTTCCTTTAACTAGATTCGAAAGAGGCCTAATGGACAGTTATTCCCAAGAACAAGGCCCCGATGTAACAAGCACAATAAAAGGCCCCCCGCACTTTCCATCCTTGCCGACCGGTAGGATGGGAGCACGACTGGCCTTTCACGGATCTTTATGCCTTCTTAGACCACCGGGTTTGATGCGGTCGCTGGGAGTTGGTATTCTCTGGTGATAAACAGCTGTGCCAAAATATGATGCTTGGAATCTGCCAGCTCGACGCACTGAGTGCAACGTCGTTGTCCAGTTCCTCCGGCGACTTCAGAGGCAATGAGCTCCAAAGGCGAAATCACTCGCACCATGCCTGCTCGGGATGCTAGGTCCAATCGACAATCGTCAGTTAGGGAAACTATTACACTGACGACCTGGCCAGATGGAAACTGATCCCTCCAGTAATACCACGCCTCACTTTGAATAATGTCGGCAGAGAAGGCTGATCCAAAGCGGGTCCGGCCCGTCCCCAGGATGCAGTTTAATACGTATGCGATTGAGTCTTGTTGGCCGTTAACTTCTATTACCGGGCTACGGTCTGAAGGGATGCACTCCACAGACACCAGCCCGGGAGCGTTCCTAACAAGAGCCAGCAGTGCCTCATGATGATGGCAGAGCGGCCCCTCGAAGTCCCATGGAGTGAACAATACAAGGAACGGGTTAAAATAAAAGTCATTAACTGCCCAACCCACCTGATACCAGTCCATCTTCATGGGTCTGCCATCGTATGATTTTTGAAACATCTGCCGACCGTAGGACTCACATGCGGGAAATGGCCGCTCGGTGCTTTCGTCGAATGCGTCAGGGCTTAATCTCCTAAACGGGAATTCGTCGAATGCGTCAGGGCTTAATTCCCCAGATACATTCAGCAGTTCTCCTTCTTCCATTATGCTTGGGAATGCGCTTGTAATTCCCACTAAACTCGCGGTCAATCCTGCGCATATGCTACTCATCATACTTGATTCCTCCAACTATTGTTCGGATACAGTTCGGTATCCTTTTCTCCAAATGCTTTAAAGTATACATCATTTAACTCGCGCCGTCAAACATCATGTCGACTCTGATCTGCCATGCTCATGTAATTCAATAAACACTGATGTGTTTATACAAAACCCTCGAAGGTTTGCGGGTTCGTCGATCCGCTGCTTGGATTGAGCAGCCATATGAACATTAAGTCCATTACAGCTCTGTGCCTGTGTGACGTGTCTCCTGTCCTCAATTCTTTCGATGACTGGGTATAATTTGTTCACATTGCTTAGGCTTTTATTTTCATGTAGGGGATCAGAATTACCTTTCCTGCCATCAGAAAGTAAAAAAGTTTTCTCATGCCAGTTGTAAATTAATATTCGTTTCGCCTTCTAAGTTGCGGTTGATATATTGTATCTTCCCCGGGTTGTGTAGTCTTTTTTCATTGTGGTCCATGGTTAAATTCGATGATGTTGATGCCTCCATTCTTGCTGATCTGCAGAAGAGCGGGAGAATGACGAATGTTCAACTCGCCAAGAACGCTGGCATCTCTGCCCCACCATGTTTGAGGCGTCTCAAGACCATGGAGAGGAATGAGATAATAATCGGGTACCACGCCAAGCTTAATGGGCCTGCATTGGGATATGGATTCAATGCGATCTGTATAGTCAGCTTGGCATCGCAAAACTCATGGGACGTTAACGCCTTCATCAGCAATATAAACGCCGCAAAGAACGTGAGATATTGTTTTGCTACACCTGGGAACAGCGAGTTCGTATTGATTATTGTGGCGAAAGATCTGGAGGATTATGAGGATATTGTTCAGAACACGATTCAGAAGGATAAGAATATCCTGAGTCTAAAGACTTACATCCTCATGAAGAAGCATAAAGAGGAATTCGGAATTCCAATAGAAGTGTCTCGAAAACAGCGATAAGCCTTCGTAATGGAGCTATCGCTGTATATTCACGCAATTCAATAAATGCCTGAGTGTTTATCAAATTTAGTATCGGGGAAATTGGTCGAAGGCGGCTTCTGAGCCAATTTATGCAACGATTATTTCTGCATGTGTGACTCCCCGTTTATCATAATCTTCCGGTGCGATGTAGATATACTCTTCTTGATTGTACGGCCTAAAGTAATACATTTTTTCGGAAGAGTGGCAACCTTTACCACGGCTAAAGATTACTTCCACTTTCCCACACCTGTCGTCGACCTGACTGCCCATGTTTGGCAGCACCCCAACATTAATTGCCGAATGCACTTCCATTCCCTGAAGTAACATCACTCCACTAATTAACCTAACTATCACTCCTGTTTTTTATTATTCGTTCCTATAGCGTTAAATTTCTAAATCTTTTGCATTATAGATGATGTATTTAAGATTGTCAAGGGTGAATTTGTTCTTTTAAAATAATAGTAGAACTAAAGTGATCCGAGCACCTTAGTTTCCCTCACTTCGAAATATTTTTGGAATCATCGACGCACAATACCATTGTATACCATCGAGAATTAAGCCTCTGTTGTATGGCGAAATTATATGTAAAGTATGGGCAAAGTTTAGCGTTTTTGCCTTTGACATGTGCATTTTAATTTGCTATGCTGCGATTGCTACGTACAAAAAAAATGATATGGGGTTTGTGTTTATTGGTAGTAAGAAGATCGAACTTCATCAGCATTTGTTTGTTGGCCATAGCCGTTGCGATTTCGCTCACGGAGTACATAATGTATTCTCCGTCGATTCTTCCCGACTCAATCGATGAGCATGTATTCAATGATAAAGATGAGGAAGCAGATGAGGTTGATGTCCCCGGTGTGCCATCCGCCGTTCCAGAAGTAGCTCCAAAAGTAATTCCCCCTCAGAAAGCGGAGGTTGAACAAGTCCCGGAGAGGCCAAAGCCCGGTCTCCCGTTTAAAACATCCAGCGAACTTACGGTCACCATAAACAAGGGAGACACCTTGGGCTCAGTCCTCGATCATCTTGGCTTCCCGAAATCGGATGCCTTCTTGGCGTCTAAAGCCTTATCCAAAGTGTTTAATCTAAAGAATCTAAAGATAGGTCAGGAAGTAATTGTTCGCGGTAAAAGGACCGATGATAATAGTTTGGTATTAAACGGCCTTGAAATCCGTCCTGATTACCGATATAGAATCGTCGTGAAACGTACGAAGGATGGTGCGTTTTCTGCAGAGAAAGTGGAAGTCCCCGTCAAGAGCGTCGTCCGTAACGTTTCGGGAGTTATTCATCCGAGCGCACCGGATTATTCTCTGAAGCAGTGTGGTGTCAACAGAAAGATTGCCGGGGAGGCGTTGAGCGTCTTGGGCCAGGTCGTCAACATTCGGCAATCTAAGCATCCCATTGATTTCGAATTTCTATGCAAAGATTTCTACGATGAAGAGGGGCATGCCGTCTCTAAACCTGAGTTGATGTATGCTTCCATTCTACACAACGGGCGCATCATTAGAATCTATAAATTCACTGATCATGGAACGAGTGTATATGTTGATAACAACGGAGTCATCATCAATCCAATCAGTAAACACGGGTCAATGCTGGCGCAACCTTTAGCGCACATGAGAATAACCTCTAGATACGGTATGAGGATTCACCCAATATCCGGACGATTGAAAGGCCATACGGGCATTGATTTGGATGCTAGGATCGGGACTCCAATCCGTGCGGCGGCGAGTGGTGTCGTTGCAAGGGCGTCGTATTACTCAGGATATGGCAAGTACGTGCGGGTGGCGCATAGTGGCAGTATCAGTACGGCGTATGGGCATCTCAGCAGAATTGCCGTGAGAGATGGCCAGCATGTACAGCAGGGGCAAATAATTGGATACACTGGGAACACTGGGTATTCGCATGGGCCACACTTGCATTATGAGGTCCTCAGGAATGGACGGCCAATAAATCCGGCGATGTTCGTGCGCCAGGAGCCGCAAAGACTGATGAGCCATAGACTAGCGAAATTCAATCAATTTAAAAAGGATGTAAACCTTCAGATAGTGGGCCTAACTTCCTCGTCGAAGCAAATCGCCGGTAGATCGAAGAAATACTCTTAACGCCAGAAGCACTCAAAGGCATAATTGCTTGAGAGTTTACAGTCAAGGATAGACGAACTATAAAATTGAAATTACATGCGTAAACAAACTCAGCAGTTTTACGACCTTTAACAGTTTCACCAAATCTGCATAAATGACATGTTAAAATAAAGTAAAAAATTGAGTCAGAAGCAGACGTCGGCCAAAATTTTTCGATATTAAATTTACATCCAATTAGGTGATTATTGAACTGGGTGAATATAAAGAATTGTTGACAAAGGACTCTTCGCAGCCGAGACTGTTAACCTGTGTATTTGCAGCCAGGTGGCTTTCGGTGTCGTGGGGGGTTGGGGTAGTGGTTAAATTCAGTTCGTTCTGTAGTGTGGTGTTAGGTGGGATGGTCTTGTCGCAAGAGTGGGCGATCTCTTGCCCTAATGAACTCGAGGATGGCGATGAAGTCAAACTCTGTAGGACGGCTCATACTTCACCTGTTTGTTCCGGTGCCCATTTATCCATTCATCTTAATCTTGTTAGAAGTGGGTTTCCCATTGATGTGAACTTGCCACAGAATAAATGGCCTTCAAGTACTGCAACCAATCTAAAAGGGTTTTTTGGTTGCATGGGTCTAGGGTACCCAGTGATGCAAATTGTCCGGAATTCCCAGTCAGAACTGCATGTTTTGCTGGTGTGTGGTCGTGATGACTATCCTTACGTAATTCACGGTAAGCCCGAAACCATTTCCGCTATCGAGGGTCTTTTACAAGGGTATCAGGCATTCTTAACATACACAGAATTCCATCCGTGTCCCGGTATCGTAGGTCGCATACCTTATTAGCTGTTCACTTTTGAGGCTTAGAGGATCCATGTTATTTTATGATGAGAATCGACTCGGGGGTTGTTTTAGGATGTGTTCCCAGCCCTCGAAGGTTTGCGTTTTCTTCGATCCGCTGCTCGTCTTGAGGGGGAGGGATATATGAGTAATTCCAGTACAGCTCTATGCCTGTGCAACGTGGCTCCTGCCAACGATTCTTCCGATGACTGGTTATATAATAACCCCCAATTTCTTTTGTGACTGAGTGGACAGTGTCTGAGATCGAGATTTATAGTCTGGATGACTTGGGGTATATGCGGAATTCTGGTCGGCTCGCCAGGGATGTTTTGTTGTTTATTGAGCCCCATGTGCAACCTGGTGTTTCGACGAGTACTTTGAATGATTTATGTCATGATTTCATTACGCAAAATGGTGCTACCTCCGCAACTTTAAATTATAACGGGTTCCCAAAATCGATTTGTACCTCTGTTAATCATGTCATTTGTCACGGCATCCCTGGGGAATATAAGCTTAGACAAGGTGATATTATCAACATTGATGTTACGGTTAATTTGGAGGGATGGCATGGAGATACCAGTAAAACATTCCTCGTCGGCAAATGCACTAAATTGGCTGAAACCCTCGTGAGGACGGCTGAACGGGCTCTTAACGTTGGAATCACCGCCGTCAAACCATTTGGATATTTCGGCGATATTGGGGCCGCTATTCAACAATTCGTTGATCGAACCGGGTTCTCGATTGTGCGAGATTATTGTGGCCATGGTATAGGCCGTGAAATGCACTCGAAGCCAGCGGTGTTACATTACGATTGTCGCGAGAAGGGGGAGCAGATTCTTCCAGGGATGTTCTTTACTATAGAGCCGATGATTAATGTAGGTTCCTATAAATCCAGAATCCTAAATGATGGCTGGACCGCTGTTACTATCGATAAGTCACTATCAGCTCAGTTTGAGCATACCATCGCCGTAATGAACGATTCAATCGAGATATTGACAGAGTAATTTATACTCATGCTATTTGACGATCATTATAATTGATGTACGTTAATAAATTGGAAATTGGCTCAAAACCCAGGGCTTTTTAGTTCTCTAACGAATGGCGCATATTTATTCTGAATAATGTTAAAAGATGCATGAGAATTATTAGACCTCTTTCGAATCTAGATAAAGAAAACTAAAAAGTGTAATACAATAAGGGAAGGGCAAGTTTTAACTACCAAGGTAACTATGAAGTATGAGCAGATAAGAGATTTATCAAAAGAACAATTCAGAAGATTAACAGGAATAAAGACAGAAACATTTACAAGAATGGTAGCAATACTAAGAG